>CAYOAW010000071.1:0-12366 GCA_964402095.1 uncultured Eubacteriales bacterium
TCAACAAACCGGAAAACCGACCAGTCAAAGTTTGTGAGCACATTCATGTAAACACCTCATTGAAACATCATGAACCGATAGCATGAACAAGTTTGTTGTAAAAATTGATAACCGTAAAGACGAGACCATCCGCAAACGGCAGGAAAGCTGCAAATTCACTGCCCGAAAACGTATATTTGAAATCAGAGTAAGCGCCGGTGCCGAAATAATCGTTAAAACATGGGGTGTAAGTCTGGTAATTCCACGCATCTTTTTCATCCAGAATGATAACGCGGCAGCCTACTACAGTTCTGTCGTGATATGTTTGGAAACCGGCACCGGGAGTTTGAATAATATCAATACCTTTATAGGTGCCGATGAAATCATTTATATGGTCATGGCCGGAAACCAGGCCGAGAACATCGCCGCGGTCAACAAATGCCTGGAACTGCGTTGAAACCGTATCGGAGGGACAAGGCCATTCACCAAGGAGGCCATGCGCCAAAGATGAATCGAGCTCAAGCGAAAAGGTTTTGCCGAAACGGTTATTGGAACCGGCAGTGTCTTTGGGAACCTGCTTGAGCAATTCATAGGTTTCCGGTGCGCAAATATGCTGAAATGCCAGCGACGGAACAAGCGCGCCGTTCGATTTTTCTAGGGCAAGGCTTGTATCTTTATACCACTGAACCTGATCGTCATGAACCCAGTCATAACCTCCGTTGACCCGATCATAATCATTCGAATCAAAAAGCCAAAGGTTGAAGGCATCTTTGCTGCTGTTTGAGCTTTTAATCGGAAGATTGTAATTTGCGCAGCCATAAATGGCAGGAACCGCGTCGTAAGCAAGGCAGCCTTTAATTTTCTGATACATTTTAAGCTGATCTTCCTTTGAAACTCCGCTCTCCCCGTCATGATTGCCGAAAACAACCGCAAACGGTATACCGCGCGAAACAACCGGTCTCAGCACCGCTTTTATGGCCGCATTTGTTAGGATTTTCCCGTGGCTTCCGCCACCAGTTATATTGTCCCCCGTGAAAACAACTAAATCGGGTTTTTCCGAATCAAGCGCTGCTCCCATCATATCAATCATGGCTTTTCTGGGAAGCGCGTCATCCTGACAGTCTGCAAACTGGACAATTTTAAATTTTCCATTCTCATTGAATTTAAGCGTAATTGAGGGGGTAAACAATGCGTATGAAGGGGTAGCAACAGCAAAAATAAGAGTTAACGCAAGAACAACTGAAATCAACGGCCGGAATAATCCTTTCAAAATAAGCACCTTCCCTGAATAAAATTTGGAAACAACATTTTTGATTGTACCACAATGTTCAATAAATGCAACCTTTATAAAAATTAAGTTTTGATACCGCTTATCCGTTGACAGGGAACAGAGAGATATAATATAATATATCGTATTTGTAAATTGTAAAAATACGGTAAACAAATAATGAATTGAAGAGGTGTATTTCGGTGGTAAAAGCAATAGTCGGTGCCAACTGGGGTGACGAGGGCAAAGGGAAAATCGTCGATATGTTTGCGGGCCGGGCTGATATTGTCATACGGTTTCAAGGCGGGGCAAACGCAGGCCACACCATAATAAACGAATACGGTAAATTTGCCCTGCATTTATTGCCGTCCGGTGTATGCCAGCCTAATACGGTCAATATTATAGGCAACGGAGTTGCGCTTGATATAACCAAGCTTGCGGCCGAAATAAAATCGCTGGTTGCTGCCGGGGTTCCTGCACCCAAAATAATGGTTTCGGAACGGGCTCAGATTATGATGCCATACCATGTTCTGTTGGATACCTATGAAGAGGATCGTTTGAAGGACAGGCAGTTCGGTTCAACCAAGAGCGGAATCGCGCCTTTTTACTCGGATAAATACGCAAAAATAGGTTTTCAGGTTTGCGAACTGTTCGACAATAGTTATCTCCGCGAAAAGCTTGAGCGGGTATGTGAGATAAAGAATCTTTTACTTGAGCATATTTATAAAAAACCGCTGATTAATGTTGATGAACTTTTTAACACTTTGATTGAGCAAAGGAAGATGATAGCGCCTTATGTCTGCGATACGGGCGCATATCTGAGGCAAGCTGTTAAGGAAGGCAAGAATATTTTGCTTGAAGGACAGCTGGGGTCTTTAAAAGATCCTGATTTCGGGATTTACCCGATGGTAACATCCTCATCAACACTTGCGGGTTTCGGCGCGGTCGGCGCCGGAATTCCTCCATATGAAATCAAGGAGATTATTGCTGTTACCAAAGCATACTCAAGTGCGGTCGGCGCCGGCGAATTTGTCAGCGAAATTTTCGGCGAAGAAGCGCAAGAAATGCGTACCCACGGCGGTGACGCAGGCGAGTACGGCGCGACGACAGGGAGGCCGCGCAGGATGGGCTGGTTTGACTGTGTAGCAACCCGTTACGGCTGTCAAACTCAAGGGGCGACTCAGGTCGTGCTGACGGCTGTCGACTGCCTTTCTTACCTTGATGAGATTAAAATTTGCGTTGGCTATGAAATTGACGGAAAAATTACAACCGATTTTCCGGTAACGCCGATACTGCAAAGAGCCAAACCCGTTTTAAAGACAATGCCCGGGTTTAAGTGCGATATTAGAGGAATAAAAGAATTCGAAAAATTGCCGTCTGCGGTAAAAGATTATGTTTTATTTATTGAAAAGGAAATCGGAATTCCTATAACAATGGTTTCAAATGGCCCCCGCAGGGAAGAAATAATCATCAGATAGCTGCTGATCAAATTGTAGGGTCCGGGTTTTTCAGCCCGGTTCAAAGGCATTGCAACCAATGATATCATATAACGGTATGCCAAAGATGTCATACCCTACAATATATTCCGTCCTTCCGGCCCAAAATACCGGCAGCTGTTGTTTGCCGTTTATTATGCTTTATAAATGAAAGGGATGTATTGAATGGTCCGTAAAATTGGGTTTGACAATGCCGCGTATATCAAAAAGCAGTCTGAGCAAATCGAGAAAAGAATTAAAGATTTCGGAGGGAAACTGTATCTTGAGTTTGGAGGCAAGCTTTTTGATGATTATCACGCGTCCAGAGTTTTACCCGGTTTTGCGCCGGACAGCAAACTGCAAATGCTTAAAAATATCAGCCAGGATGTTGAAATTGTTATTGTAATAAACGCTAACGATATTGAAAACAATAAAATTCGCGGAGATTTGGGGATAACATACGGAAGCGATGTGCTCAGGCTTACAGACGCTTTCCGGGAAATAGGCTTGTATGTGGGCAGTGTTGTTATTTCCCAGTTCAGTGGGCAGGCAACAGCGTTAACCTATAAGCATAAGCTCGAACAGCTTGGCATGAATGTTTTTATGCACTATCCGATTGACGGGTATCCGATGAATGTCAAGACGATTGTAAGCGAGCAAGGTTACGGAAAAAATGAGTATATCGAAACCACCCGCCCGCTTGTTGTTGTTACCGCTCCGGGACCGGGCAGCGGGAAAATGGCCACATGCCTTTCCCAGCTTTATCATGAATATAACCGGGGAGTTTCCGCCGGCTATGCCAAATTTGAAACTTTCCCGATTTGGAATCTGCCGTTAAAACATCCCGTCAACCTTGCGTATGAGGCTGCTACGGCTGATTTGCACGACATTAATATGATCGACCCATATCATTTGGACGCTTATGGAATTACAACGGTTAACTATAACCGTGATGTTGAAATATTCCCGGTCCTGAACGCAATTTTCGAACGCATCGAGGGGAAGAGCCCGTATAAATCACCAACGGATATGGGCGTCAATATGGCAGGCTACTGTATTGTTGATGACGAGGTGGTTAAAAAAGCATCCCGCGACGAAATTGTCCGCCGCTATTTCACAACACTTTGCGACCGCCGCGGCGGCCGCTGTTCGGATGAAGTCGTAGCAAAACTTGAACTTGTTATGAAACAGGCAAGTGTACTGGCGGATGACCGCGAAGTGGTAAAAAGAGCATTGGACCGTTCGATTGAAACCGGCGACAAACCTGCAATGGCAATTGAACTGCCGGACGGAAGAATCGTTACGGGAAAAACATCGGCGTTGCTGGGTGCTTCAGCGGCTGCTTTGCTTAACGCTGTTAAAATTCTCGGAGAAATTGACAAGAACATACATCTGATCGATCCTGCTGTTATTGAGCCTATTCAAAGGCTGAAAACCGGAATACTCAACAACCAAAACCCCCGGCTTCATTCCGATGAAGTGCTTATAGCGCTTTCAATCAGCGCAGCAAGCAGTGACGACGCTTTAAAAGGGGTGGAAAACCTGACAAAATTACGGGGCTGCGAGGCTCATTCAACGGTTATATTATCGCAGGCTGATCAGGATACATATCGCAAGTTGGGTATTAATCTGACATCCGAACCGAAATACGAAACGAAAAAACTGTATCACCATTAATAAATACAGAAAATTTACATATATTATGATGGAGGTTTTAATCAATGCTGCAAGCAAATTCAACCGTTCTGTTCCAAGGGGACAGTATAACGGACGCCGGCAGAAGCAGGGAGTTTGACAGCCGGCTTGGCACCGGTTATCCCGACCATGTGAACAAATTACTGGCAAAGGAAAATCCGAATCTCAACATCAAGGTTATCAACCGCGGAATAAGCGGTAACCGGGCAATCGATTTAGTTAACCGTTGGGAAAAGGATTGCATTGCAATCAAGCCGGATTATGTCAGTATACTGATCGGCGTAAATGACACTTGGAGAAAATACGATTCAAATGATGAAACTACTGCCGACTTGTTTAAAGAAAGGCTGAAAAAAATAGTAGAGGATACGCTTGCTAAAACAACCGCGCAGATAATATTGCTTAATCCGTTTTTACTGGATGTGAATGAAAATGTCATAAGAATGCGAGAGGATTTGTGCTTTAAGCAGAAAGCTGTTTTTGAGGTGTCAAAAGAATACGGAACAAAATTTTTGGACCTTGATGCTGTTTTTGCGGAAGCGGTGAAAAAAACGGCACCTGACGTTTTTTCTGCTGACGGGGTCCATCCCACGCAGGAGGGGCATGCCATAATCGCCGCTGAATGGCTGAAAGTGTGGCAATGATATTCACAATGCGGTTTATATTGGGATAAGGGAGCATATCAATGGATTTTAAGGAAAGCGGATTTATGTATCTGCTTGGGGGACTTGTTTCGATTTTTATTATTTCACAGGCTCTTTTTTTTATGATTAAAGCATGGAAACAAGGCAGGAAGATCGGAATTTCGTCGGCAACTTTAAAAAATACAGTTGCTTCAAGCGCATTATTTACAATTGCACCCGCAATTGCAATTCTTGCAACGGTTATAACCCTTGCCGGTGCTCTCGGGCTTGTTTTACCTTGGATAAAACTGATAACAATCGGAAACATCAGTTATGAAGTAACCGCCGCGCAGAGTGCGTTAAACGCTTTCGGCTTTGCAGGCGGCCTTGCTTTGGAAGTGAAAGATAAGGCTGCATTTGCGGCAGCTGCCTGGGTTATGACCGTAGGATGCGTTATGCCGCTTATTTTAGTGCCGTTGTTTTTGAAAAAAATTCAAAGTAAAGTCGGGAAAGCTGCGAATACAAACGCTAAATGGGCTGATTTGATGTCAGCGGCAGCTTTTATCGGGCTTATTGCCGCTTTTATTGCCAGAGCAGTTGCCGGAAAAGGCGAGAAAGAGATAATCGGCGACGGCGCAGGCTTGCTTTCTGTTACCACCCTTATCGCGTCCATTATAATTATGACCGTACTGCAGCGGATTTGCAAAAAGTTTGAGATAAAATGGCTTGAGCCTTTTGCAATGCCGTTAAGCATGATTGCGGCAATGGGCGTTGCAATGCTTTTAGCACAAATCTTGCCGGATAATCTGGTTGCGATTGAATGGAGGGGTTAGTGTTGGAAAAGACATATATCAATAAAGTCCATGTATGGGGCAGGATATCAACATTAAGCGCTTTGTTTATGATGATGTGCATACCGGTGTCAATATGTTTATATTATAATGTCTGGCCTGATGCGGCAAAAGTCTTTAAAGGTTTGCTGAGCATTGTGCCCATGTTTTGGGCTATTGCGGTGATTGAAGTGATAACCTATGCGCCGATGCTTGGCGCCGGCGGCACCTATTTAAGCTTTGTTACCGGAAACATCAGTAATTTAAAACTTCCATGCGGTCTGAACGCATTACAGAATGCCAATGTCCGTGCAAACACGGAGGAAGGCGAAGTGATTTCAACAATCGCTATTGCGGCATCTTCCATAACAGCTACGCTTATTCTTGCTTTGGGCGTTATTTTATTCGCACCGTTGCTGCCCAAAATGACTGCGGAAAGTTCACCGTTTGCTCCCGCATTTCAGCAGGTCCTCCCTGCGCTTTTCGGGGCGCTGGGAGCCGGTTATTTCACAAAACACTGGAAGATATCGATTTTGCCGATTGCTGCCGGTATTTCTGTACTTGTTTTTGCACCCGGCCTTGCTGTCGGGGCATTAATTCCGGTAACCGTAATTATTTCTTTGCTGGGCGCGCAGATCATGTATAAGAAAAATATTGTATAATTGTTACGATTAATGCATTTTTTATGAAGGCTTAAAGATTTTTAAAATTTTAAAATTATAATTTTTGTTTGCATAACCTGACAGGCTGTGCTATAATACTATTTTATAAAAACATATGCTGAAATTTTTGTTAAATATAACATAGGGGAGACAATATCAGCGAAAAAACAGCAAAATGTTATATATAACCGGGAGGACTGCAAGAATGGAAATTCAAGATTATTTTCGAAGTATCTTCGGATCGGATTTTTTAAAAACAACTATTGATACATTGGTAAAATTGGGGATTGCGGCAGTCCTTGGCGGACTTATCGGATTTGAACGCGAACATTCCCACCGCCCGGCAGGGTTTAGAACACACATTCTTGTTTCTGTCGGGTCTGCGCTCGTTATGCTCACATCCACATTCATTTTTGCCTATTACAAAGGGCAAACCAATATGGACCCTGCCCGTCTGGGCGCACAGGTTATAAGCGGTATCGGATTTCTTGGGGCCGGTACGATTCTGCGGGAAGGTTTCAGCGTAAAAGGGCTGACAACGGCCGCTAGCCTTTGGGCTGTTTCGTGTATCGGCCTTGCGGTAGGCGTCGGCTATTTTTCCGGCGCGTTAATAGCGACAGCGTTTATTTATCTTACTCTGAATATATTAAAGAAAATAAATATCAAGAGCAAAAGAGATTGTGTCATAGACATAGAAGTGAAGGAATTAGCCTCCTATGCCATGTCCATCGGCGATGTGGTAACTGATTGCGGCGCTTTGCTTCGGTCGCTGGAGATTGCAAATCCGGTTGCGAGTGAAGACAGAAGGATTAAAAGCAACAGCGTTCTGCTTAAGGCGATGGTGTATTCCGAAAATGTGCATATTTTTGATTTGATTGCTGAAAACATCCGGAAAATTGATGGTGTTATTGACGCATTTGTGGAATAAATGAGTTTGTGCGGGAGCGTTAAGATGAAAAAATATCATTTTTTTGCGATGATTTCAAGAATGAAATATATTAACCGCTGGTCACTGATGCGTAATTCCCACAGCGAAAATCTCAGCGAACACAGCGCGGAGGTTGCCGCAATAGCACATGCGCTGGTTTTGATTCACAACCGCCGCTTCGGAGGAACGCTTAACCCGGAAAGGGCAGCGCTGCTGGGACTGTACCATGACGCGCCCGAAAGTCTCACCGGAGATATGCCGACACCTGTGAAGTATCACAGCCAAAAATTAAGAGAGGCATACAAATCCGTTGAGGATAATGCATGCCTGACTTTAGTCAATATGCTGCCAGATGACTTAAAAGGAGATTATGAGCCTTTTTTCTTTCCTGCCGCCGAAGATTCGGAAATTTGGAAATATGTGAAAGCCGCCGATAAAATCTGTGCGCTGACAAAATGTATTGATGAAAAAAAGGCAGGGAACGCTGAATTTGTAAAAGCGTCGGATTCCGTTCGGGAAGCTATTGAGAAAATGAATATGCCTGAGGCGAATTGCTTTTTAAAAGAGTTTTTGCCAAGTTACTCGCTGACTTTGGATGAACTGAAAGGTTAATCTTTTTACGCCCCGATTTTCAGTATCCTCTGAGCATTTCCGCCCAAAATTAAATTTGTGTCTTCATCCGGAAGATGAAGGCCTTTAATAAAATTAATTTCATAATCTGTTCTGCTCCAAGGCATATCGCTGCCAAGGAGTATTTTTTTTGCGCCGTGTTTTTCAATAATTTCTTTTGCCCAAGGTGCCGGAAAACGGCTGTGGGAATAGGATGTGTCAAGATAAATATCCTTGCCGGTCAGATACCGGAGCGTTTCATTGCGCATCATATAACCGCCGAAATGGGCAGCGACAACAGGAGTGCCGACAAAAAGAGGCAGAATTTCCGAGAGCCCGATAGGTGTGCAATGAACCGGATTGGGCAGCCCGATATCCACTCCGGCGTGAAATACCGTTATCAGCCCCAGTTCAGCTGCTTTTTTATACAGAGGAAACAGCCGCTTATCTTCAACAAAAAAATTCTGGTAATCGGGATGAAACTTAATACCTTTTATTCCTGCTTGTTTAATTCGCTCAAGCTCTTCAAGTGCATCGGGGCTGTCGGGATGGACGCTGCCGAAAGCTGTCAAGCCCTCAAGGGAATTCAGGCGGATAGCATAATCGTTTACACTTTTTTGTTGACGGGGATTGGTGGCTATATTTAAAACAACAGCCATATCGGCTCCCATGGTTTTAATTGTTTTTAGCAGCGATTGTTCCGAACCTTCATGATACGGGATAATAGAACCGGAGCAAGAGGCAAGCCCGGCAAGAGCCTTGGCAGCGATTTTTTCCGGAAAACAATGCGTATGAAAATCAATAATCATCTGAATCATCCTCGTGCAACAATAATAAAAATAATATAACATAAATTGCTTAAAATATAATTGCGAATAAGAATATACAGAGACTGATAAACAGAATACCGCATATAGCGATTTCATAAAAACTACCGGATCAAAGCAGACGAACATTAAAAGCATACCGATTTTTATTGACATCACCGCCTACTGTGATATACTTGTAGCAGTAAAATCGGTTGATTTGCAAATAAAATTATGCTGTTTCTTCATCCGCCGCTCGATGGCAAGCAACGAGGATAAAGCTGTTTTTTGAAAGGAGAATGAAATATGGCAAAATACAACAAACAGGATATTCTGAGGATAGCAAATGAACAGAATATCAGATTTTTAAGGCTGCAGTTTACAGATCTTCTGGGCGCGCTCAAAAGTGTCGAGGTTAGCCGCAGCCAATTTGAGAAAGCACTTGACAATGAGTGCACATTCGACGGCTCTACGGTAGAAGGCTTTACAAAAGTTGAAAATTCGGACATGTGTCTGTACCCGGACTATGATTCATTCTCCATATTTCCGTGGTATTCTCCGTTGGGCGAAGGCAAAGTTGCCCGTCTCATTTGCGATATCTACAACCCGAACGGTTCCGCATTCGACGGTGACCCGAGGTATGTTCTTAAAAAAGCGATAAAAAAAGCAGCCGGCTATAACCTTACTTTTAATGTCGGCACCGAATGCGAATTTTATCTTTTCCGGGCAGGCAATGACAATAAACCGTCAACGGAAACCGATGATATCGGCGGATATTTTGACATGGGGATTATTGACAAAGGGGAAGAGTGCCGCAGAGAAATTTGCACAATACTTGAGGATATGGGGTTTGAAGTGGAAAGCTCCAACCACGCGGTTGCGCCGGCACAGCATGAGATTGGTTTTAAATATGGGGATGCCCTTCAAACTGCGGATAATGTTGTGACTTTTAAATATGTTGTCAAGAGTGTAGCCTTGCAGCATGGGTTTAACGCTACATTTATGCCGAAACCCGTTTTTGGGCAGAACGGATCAGGAATGCATATCAATATGTCTGCATTCAAGATGTTAAAGAATGCTTTTTATGATGAGTCTGATGAAGCGGGCCTAAGCCAGACCGCATATAAATTTATGGCCGGGATTATGGACCATGCAAAAGTTATGACACTGGTTCTGAATCCTTTGGTAAACTCCTACAGAAGGCTTGTTCCCGGGGCCGATGCTCCAGTTCATATCGCATGGTCAGCCAAAAACCGCAGTTCTATGATCAGAATACCGGCCTCAAGGGGTATGGGAACAAGATTGGAACTGCGCAGCCCCGATGCGGCCTGCAACCCTTACCTCGGTCTGGCTGTGTGCCTGATGGCAGGACTTGACGGAATCGAAAGAGGATTAAAACCGCCGGAAGCTACGAATACAAATGTATTTAATATCGGCAGGAGGCAAAGTGATCAAATCAAAATCGACACTCTGCCAAACTCAATGGCAGATGCCATCGAGCTTTATCAGAACGATGATTTTTTACGCGGTGTTCTCGGTGAACATGTCTACAATCAATACCTTTATTCGAAGAAAAGAGAAATTAATTCATTCCGGTCGACTATTTCGGAGTGGGAATTTGAAAATTATTATTTCAAATATTGATAATTAACCAAAGCATTGGTCTAATTATAAAAACGGAAGCAGGAGAGTAAATTATTCCGCCTGCTCAAAAACCGAAAGGAGAAAGTTTATGAATTACTCCCATGAAGTGGAAAACATGTGTATTGTCGCAAAAGGCCCTCATCATGGCCCGGCGCCGATACCCGAGGAGGGCAAATGGGTTAAAGCTTATGAGATTTCCGACATTTCGGGACTCTCTCATGGTGTCGGCTGGTGCGCTCCCCAACAGGGGGCCTGCAAGCTAACCTTGAATATTAAAAAGGGTATTGTCGAGGAAGCATTGGTTGAAACCATCGGATGCTCCGGGATGACACATTCGGCTGCGATGGCGGCTGAAATCCTTCCCGGTAAAACAATGCTTGAATGCTTAAACACGGACCTTGTCTGCGATGCCATTAATGTCGCGATGCGTGAAATTTTCCTTCAGTTTGCCTATGGACGCACACAGTCGGCTTTTTCGGAAGACGGGCTTTTAATCGGTGCCGGTCTTGAGGATTTGGGAAAAGGCCTGCGCAGCCAGATAGGAACCATGTACAGCACAAAGCTGAAGGGCGCCCGTTATATGGAAATGGCTGAAGGCTATGTCACCAGATTGGCTCTTGACGAAGACGACCAAATTATCGGGTATGAATTTGTAAAACTCGGTAAAATGCTTGAAGATATCCGTCATGGGATTACCCCTGACGAAGCATATAAAAAGAATATCGGCAATTACGGCCGCTTTTTGAATGCACCGAAATACATTGACCCCCGTGAAGAATAAGTGAGAAGGAGGAATTTAAAATGGCTAATGCAATTACCTTTGAAGGTATGGAAAGAAGAACCGATAAAATAAACAAGTGCCTTGCTGATTACGGGATGAAGGATCTTGCCGAAGCACGCGAACTTTGTTTGAGTAAAGGAATTGATGTTGAGGCAATCGTTAAAGGTATTCAGCCGATAGCGTTTGAAAACGCTGTTTGGGCATATACATTGGGTGTCGCGATTGCGCTTAAAGAAGAAATCAAGGGCGCATCGGATGCGGCATGCGCAATTGGCAAGGGGCTGCAGGCGTTTTGCATACCGGGTTCAGTCGCCGAGCAACGCAAAGTCGGACTCGGGCACGGCAATTTGGGCGCGATGCTGCTGAAAGAAGAAACAAAGTGCTTTTGTTTCTTAGCCGGGCATGAGTCTTTTGCCGCTGCAGAGGGCGCGATCGGAATTGCCCGCAAGGCTAACAAAGTGCGTAAAGAACCGCTCAGAGTTATCCTGAACGGATTAGGCAAAGATGCTGCAATGATTATTTCGCGCATCAACGGCTTTACCTATGTTAAAACCGAATATGACTTTTTCAGTGATGAGCTTCAGGTTGTTGAAACCACGGCTTATTCCGACGGCGAGCGTGCTCTTGTGCGCTGCTTCGGCGCAAATGATGTACTTGAGGGTGTTGCCATTATGAAACATGAGGGCGTGGATGTCTCTATCACCGGCAATTCGACAAACCCGACCCGTTTCCAGCATCTTGTTGCGGGCACCTATAAAAAATGGTCCACTGAAAACAATGTGGCCTATTTCTCCGTTGCCTCAGGCGGCGGTACAGGAAGAACATTACATCCGGACAATGTCGCGGCCGGTCCCGCTTCTTACGGCTTAACGGATTCCATGGGCCGTATGCACAGTGACGCGCAATTTGCCGGATCTTCCTCGGTGCCTGCTCATGTTGAAATGATGGGCTTGATCGGAATGGGCAACAATCCGATGGTTGGCGCGACTGTTGCGTGTGCGGTTGAGGTTGAACAGTCCTATAAATAGCAGCCGGCAGAAAATGAATTGTTTACAGAACAAGAATAT
>CAYOAW010000072.1:0-11628 GCA_964402095.1 uncultured Eubacteriales bacterium
CACTCGCCGCTCCCTGAGGGATTTTTATTTTACCGCCGCAAGGCAGAAGATGGCCATCAAGCATGGAGGTTTTGCAAACACCCCATGCGGGCGACAGGTTGTCCATGATGTTTTTGAGTATACTTTCCAAGTTGCCCTCCTGTTGTAGGGCGGGTATACCAAACCTCGGGTTTGGTTAGCAAGCCCCCGCCCTACCATTACACCACACTTGAAAGCGCTATCATAAACGGCATGGTCACAATAGATATCGCGCTGATGATTGCCACTGTTTTTGAGGCAAAAACCGAGTCCCTGCCGTATTTTGCGGCGAATATAACGGTATTGTTGGCTGTGGGCGCACTCGCGGAAATAATCAAAGCCGACAGCAGCGTTCCCGACAAGCCGAAAAGTTTAAACAGCCCGAGCATCACCAGCGGCAAAACAATAAGTTTAAAGAAAGCCGCGCCTAAAATCCGGCCGTCGCTGAATATCTTTTTGATTTCGATTTTAGAGAGATACGCGCCGAAGATCAGCATTGCCAAAGGCGTGTTCATACTCGCAATATACTGCACAGGTTTAAAAATAATGTCCGGTATCGAGACCCCCGAAAGAAAAAGCGGCAGCCCCACCGCGACGGAAAGCACCCCGGGATTGATGATAAGCTTTTTTAGTTCAAATTTCCTTTTCTCATTCTCTTTGACATCCGACATGATAACAATGCCATGCGTAAAAACGAACATTTGAAATGCCATAATGACGGCCGAACAGTAAAAAACCCCTTCGGCGCCCAAAACAGCGTTGGCGAGGGGCAAAGCCATATAACCGCAATTGCCGTAAACACAGGCAAATTTCAGGACACTACCCTTATCCCTGTCCCCTTTGTTAAAGAAAGGGATGTTGATAACCGCTGCCACCAAATGAAGCAGAAGCCCGCAGCCGATAGCGATAAAAAGCCCTTTCGCAGTATCCCGGTCATACTCAATTTCAAGGAAAGACTTGACGATGACCGCCGGTGTGATAATAAAAAACAGCAGGTTCGTGCAAAGCCTTGCCGTTTTTTCGGTAAATAAATTTGTTTTATCCGCAAGAATGCCTACCGCAACTATGATATAGAGGATTGCCACCTGTTCGGCGGCAACCATCATATTTTTAAAAAACATATTGAAATCCAATGAATTACACCTGTTTCCTTCTCCCTGAAATACACGCTTTGCTGATCAAAAAAGCGATAATAAACAGCGCAACGGCAAAATCGCAATACTCCGGCGGAGACTGGTCAGCCAGAATATCGCCTCGTCCCGTTATCTGCATCGCAAACCTGGGCACAAAGCAAAGCAGGCAGAATAAAGCCGCCGGCAAACCATAGGCGAAAAGTTTCCAATCCGTGCCTGTATGGTTGATCCTGGAAACAAGCTGGGCAAATGTAACGAAGAAAAGCATCAGGAACACAAGCATAAACAATTCAAAAAACAAATCGGATACTTTTATAAAACTGATGGTGCGCATAAACCGGTGCAAAATACGGCATATGCTCCAGGCAAGCGGTGTCAAAGCAAGCAGTTTATACTCCGAGCCGTCAGACTTTGCCTTAAAAAAATTAATGCCCGAAATAATGAAGAAAAGAGCCGCAAGCACGGCAAACAAGGCTTCAAAAAACAACGGCAGCGCGCCGGACTTCATTAAACTGCCGGATGCTTCATTGACAATATAACCCGAAATTTGGCCGGAGCCGTAATAAAGATTCGAAAAATTGCCAAACTGCGTAATCGCATCCATAATCAGCGTTGCCGCGGCAAAAAACGACAGAATCCCCAAAACAGGTTTTTTGACCGCTGATTTTATATACAATGCCGTGTTCTTCCTGCTGAGCGAAAAAATGAACATCGCACCGCAGAAAACCGCTAAAAGCACATACATAAGCACTACGCTGAAATCGGTTTTCTCGTAAAAGCCTGTTCCCGATTCAATAATATTCAAATATTGGTAAACTCTTAAAGGCAGTATCAGCACGATTCCTGCCGAAAAAATTCCGAATAGCAACCCGGTATCAAAATCCAGCTTTTTCTTTTCCATTCTTGCTTTCACTTCTTTATTTTATTTTAGGACAACGCGTTCCTCTTTCGGGATATATTCACCGGTGTAATCGGGGATATCAACGGTGCGCTCGGCAAGGGGAACATACTCGCGCGGCAACGATACACTCTTATACGCGGGCCGGATAATCCTGCCGCCCGTCAGCAGTTCCTCAATTCTATGGGCAGCCCAGCCGGACACTCTTGCAATTGTAAACAGCGGCGTAAAAAGATCCTCCGGGATTTTCAGCATTTTATAAACAAGGCCTGAATAAAGGTCAACATTCGCGCAGATTCGTTTTTTGTCGCCTTTAGCTGTATAGAACGCTTGTGAAGTCAGCCTTTCAACCAGCGCAAGCAGATTAAAATCACTTTCATAGCCCTGTTCCCGCGCAAATTTTCCGGCGTTTTCTTTCAGTACTTCGGCGCGCGGATCGGAAAGCATGTAGACAGCATGGCCCATGCCGTAAATAAGGCCGGAACGGTCGCCTGCCTGCTTGTTGAGAAGTTTCACGAGATAATCAGACACTTGATCTTCGTCTGTAATATCGGAAATTTCATTTTTCATAAACTCAATCATCTCAGCAACTTTGATGTTCGCGCCGCCGTGCCGGGGCCCTTTTAATGAACCGATACCCGCAGCAATTGCGGAATAGGTATCCGTACCGCTCGAGGTCAGCACACGGGTGGCAAAGGTCGAATTGTTCCCGCCGCCGTGTTCCGCGTGAAGAATCAGGCAAAGGTCCAATAATCTTGCCTCATCAAGCGTAAACTGCCTGTCCGAACGGATGGAGTTAAGAACTGTTTCGGCCGTGCAGTGCTGCAGTTTTATCGGATGCAGATACATGCTTTTATGGTAATAATGGCGCCGTTTCACCTGGTAAGCATAGGTCATAATCGTGGGAAGCTGCGCTAAAAGCTGAATGGATTGGCGGAGAACATTTTCCAGCGAGGTATCATCGGGGTTTTTATCATAAGAATAAAGCGCCATAACACTCCGGGCAAGTTTGTTCATAATATCCGGTGAAGGAGCCTTCATAATCATATCCTCAATGAAATCCTCCGGCAATTCCCTGCATTGAGCAAGCAAAGCCGTGAAATCATCAAGCTGTTTTTTGTTCGGCATACTTCCGAAAAGCAGAAGCCAGGCAACTTCTTCAAAACCGAAACGGTTTTCACTTTGGCAGCCCTTGACAATGTCAAGCATGTCAATACCGCGGTAGATCAGTTTGCCCTCTTTCGGAACACGCTCACCGTCGCTTATATAATAGCCTTCAACACTGCAAATTCTGGTAAGACCTGCCATCACACCGGTTCCATCGGCATTGCGCAAGCCCCTTTTAACATTGTAGCGTTCGAAATCGGAAACATTGATAGCGTTGTTTTTTCCCAATTCGTTGCATAAACTTGTAAGGTCATCGTTCGAAATTGGAGAAATGTAGGTGGACATTTCTTCACCGCCTTATAAAGATTACTGATTATTGTACACCTGACATATTAATAAAGTCAAGTATAGCAGTTAAAATATGCAACCCTGATAAAATAATCTTGCAAAAATGCCGTGACAGAGCGGACAATTTGCCCGCTCTGCCCAATCAATTACAGAAATATGCCGGTTTGACCGCTTCCCCTTCCGCTTTATCGGACGGATTCAAGGCGATGGACAAACAGCCCGCTTAGCAGTTTCGGTTCAAACCATGTCGATTTTGGCGGCATTATTTTACCCGCATCGGCAATATCCATTAAATCCTCAAGGGTAGTCGGGTACATGGAAAATGCCAGGGTCATATCCGTTTTCGCCCTGCGTTCCAGTTCCCCCAGCCCGCGGATGCCTCCGATAAAATCAATGCGCTTGTCTGTCCTTGGGTCATCTATGCCAAGGATGGGAGATATCAGGTTGTTTTGCAGAATTGAAACATCCAGACGGCTTACCGGATCGCTGCTGTCATAAGTTCCCTCTTTTGCTTTCAACAAATACCATTTACCGTCAAGATACATGCCGAAGCTGTGTTTTTCACACGGCTTAACCGGCGCGCCCGGCTGCCCGTTTTGCACGGTAAATGCCGCGGAAATTTTATCCATAAACTCTTCGGGTTTCAAACCGTTTAAATCTTTGATAACCCTGTTGTAGTCCATAATTTCCAGCTCGTTGCGGGGAAACGCGACCGCAAGGAAAAAATTGAATTCCTCTGCGCCGGAGAATCCGGGATTTTCCGCCCTGCGCTTAAGCCCTACTTTAACGGCGGACGCGGCCCTGTGATGCCCGTCGGCAATATATAAACAGTCAATTCCCGCAAATCCGGCGGAAATTTTCTCAATAATCCCGGGATCGTCAATCACCCAAATTGTGTTGGATACACCCGCACCGGTTGTAAAATCATATACCGGAGCATGGTTCGCCTTGAATTCCTCAACCATAGATGATATAGAACGGTCTTCTCTGTAAGTTAAAAAAATCGGGCCTGTATTTGCATCGCAACAATCAACATGCCTGGTTCTGTCCTCTTCCTTGTCCGCCCTTGTAAGTTCATGTTTTTTGATGACATTGTTCAGATAGTCATCAATTGAAGCGCAGCCGACAAGGCCGGTTTGGCTGCGCCCGTTCATCATTTGACGATAGATATAGATACATGGCTGTCTTTCCTGCGCACAAATACCCTGCTCAACGAGTTTTTCCAGATTCTCCTTGGCTTTCAGATACACTTCCGGCGCATACAAATCAGTGCCCTCGGGCAGGTCAACCTCGGCTTTGTCAATATGCAGGAATGAAATCGGGTTCCCTCTAACCATTTCGCGCGCTTCCGCGCTGTTCATAACATCATAGGGCAATGCGGCGACTTCAGCGGCATATTCCGGCAGAGGGCGTATGGCCCGGAAAGGCTTCATTATTGCCATTAAAACACATCCTTTATTTTTGTAAGGTTCCCTGCGGCAAAAAATATATTAACAGTTTAACCGAGAACCGGTTTTCTTTCAATACCAAAATATATAATTTTAGTGTGACAAAGCGGGCAATGCGTGCCCGCTTTGTCACACTAAATAATCTTTGATAATTCGGATATCAGTCAATACCAAGCATCCAATTAACCGTTACGCCAAGAACTTCGGACAGAGCCTTAAGCTCGAAGTCTGTTACATAGCGCAGTTGGCCTTCAAGTTTGGAAAGACCGGACGCATTAAGGTCGATGCCTTTAATTTGAAGTTGTGTAAGCAAATCCTTCTGTTTCATGTTGATTGACTTGCGTTGTTGTTCGATTTTGGCGCCAACGATGTTGCGGTTGCCGAGAGCCTGCTTTCTGATTCTCATAACATTAGCCTCCTTCTTCAATTTTGTCGCAAATACTGTTTACTTTCCGTATAAATATTTGCCCACTCTTGTCTTAAAGTACGATTTTAGTCCCTTAAGACTGTCTTTATTGTATCACTAATCGAAATATAAAGCAAGTATTATTCTAAAAATAAATTGACAACGTGAAGTAATATCACATTTTTAATAAATTAAATTGCTTGTTAAAATGTATTGATGTACTTTTTGCATAAAATTTATGGTCATATTTGATATTTTTTGATTTATCTCATAAATTCGCCATGTTTTTGCTGTTAAATCAGCTTTTGGAAAAATGAATATCCTGTTAATTTTAAATTAAGTTTCTGTGGATAAATTGTAAAAATGCACTTGGAGAACCCGTCAGAAATTCATAAAACGGGTCTAAAAACCCGTCCGATATCCAATTTTCCGTAAAAATATGTGTTACTGACTGTATAAAATATTCCCGGTCGCGGCGCATTAAAGGACAGTTTTGTCAAAACAGTTTTAAATCATATTAAATCGTGCTATAATAATTCCAGCCGGCGGCCCGGCAAGTTTTTTTCGGAGAGGGTGCCGTTTATGAGAAACGAAAATTATGCTTCAAGAAACCTTACCATGCTTGTCGACTTTTATGAGCTCACAATGGCAAACGGTTACTTCGCAAGCGGGATTAAGGATGCCGTTGCATATTTTGATTTGTTTTTCCGCAGTACGCCCGATTCGGGCGGTTTCGCGGTTATGGCGGGCGTTGAGCAAATGATTGAATACCTTGAGGGGCTGCATTTTACAAGCGAAGATATCGAATTCCTGCGCGGCAAAGGTTTTAATGAAGATTTTCTTGCTTACCTCGCGGACTTTGAATTCGTTTGCGATATCTGGGCTGTTCCCGAAGGCACTCCCGTTTTTCCCGGTGAGCCTATTGTCACCGTAAGAGGGCCGGTTATACAAGCGCAATTTATTGAAACCATGCTTTTGCTTTGCATCAATCACCAGAGCCTGATCGCCACAAAAGCCAACAGAATTGCACGAGCCGCACAGGGCAGAGCCATTATGGAATTCGGGGCGCGCAGAGCCCACAGCTTTGACGCGGCTGTATACGGCGCAAGGGCAGCCTATATCGGCGGCTGCGCCGGTTCCTCCTGCACAATTGCCGAACAGTTGTCGGGTGTGCCGGCACTGGGCACAATGGCGCACAGTTGGATACAGATGTTTGACAGCGAACTTGAAGCCTTCTGCGCTTACGCACGCGAATACCCCGATAAATGCTCATTGCTGGTGGATACCTACAACACCCTTAAATCCGGTATTCCAAACGCTGTTGAGGCCTTCAACAGAGAAGTTTTGCCGAAGGGCTTCCGCCCCGAATCGGTCAGAATCGACAGCGGCGATATTGCCTATATTTCACGCAAAGTCCGAAAAATGCTTGACGAGGCCGGTTTCCCGGACTGCGCGATTGTTGCTTCCAACGCGCTTGATGAATATATCATAAGGGACATGCTTAATCAGGGCGCCAAAGTCGATACCTTCGGCGTCGGCGAACGCCTTATCACATCCGCCTCCTCGCCTGTTTTCGGCGGAGTATATAAACTCAGCGCGGTTGAGCGCGACGGCAAAATTGAACCAAAAATTAAAATCAGCGAAAACGTTACCAAAATCACTATGCCATGCTTTAAAAAGGTTTGGCGTCTTTTTGACAGGGACACCGGCAAGGCTATTGCGGACCTGATTACAATTGCCGGGGAGGAGATCGATGAAAACGAACCTTATGAACTGTTCGATCCCGATTACACCTGGAAACGCAAAACCGTTAAAAACTTCGTGGCACGCCCTCTGCTTCATCAGATTTTTAAAGCAGGCAAATGCATTTATGACCGGCCCGGATTGGACGATATCAAAGCCTATTGCTCACAGCAGGTGGATACTCTTTGGGAAGAGGTTTTACGCTTCGAAAACCCGCACAACTATTATGTGGACCTTTCACAGGCGCTTTGGGACGAAAAGAACAGAATGATTGATAAACTGAAATACAGGGACACTTGAAGTGCTTGAACAAATACGCAGGGATTAAATTCATAAAATAACGGGGTGCGGTTAAAACCGCACCCCGTATGGTTATGTATCGGTTATGCTACCCAGCAGGCGCATATTTTCAAGTCCGGCGGAGTCTCTGCCGGTGCTTCCGGTTCTTTGGAAGGCACAGCGCATATTGCTTGCCTCGCGGCGGCAATCTCCTCACGCCTGAGCTGCGCAGCTTTACGGCGCTGACGATTGCGGTAATTGATTCCAATGGCACGGACAAGCTTGTTCTCAAAAGCAACAAACTTCTTTTCATTCAAGAAACCCCAGAGAAGCAGCAAAACAGCCAAAACTTCCAAGGTTGTTTTAATCGCAAAACCTAATATCATGAATAATTCCTCCTCAAAATGAACTGAACATTTGTTCTTACAACTGTAATTATAGCACTGATTTCAGGCTTGTCAATACAAATGTTCGATAAATTTGAGATTTTCGGTACTAAAAATGGTACTCCACAGAAATTTTCAAATACTTATTGATTATGGACTGATTGTATCACAAGATATGCTTATTGTCAACAAGAAAACCACAACAACTTGTATTATTATATTTTATGGACTAATTTTTGCCAAATATAGTTTTTTTCTTATTATTAATACAATTAAAAAAAGCAAACATTCGGCCAT
Source organism: uncultured Eubacteriales bacterium (assembly GCA_964402095.1). Lineage (GTDB taxonomy): Bacteria > Bacillota > Clostridia > Oscillospirales > Acutalibacteraceae > UBA1447. The sequence goes on from CAYOAW010000072.1 coordinate 8,064, forward strand.
AAAACCGAAAATTTGCTTTCTAACCCTTTAAATCATGATATATATTGCCCGTTTCGTTTATCCGTTGTGCAGGTGCTAATCCCCCGAAATTACAAACTCGTGGAAAAGGCGAACAGCTTTTTCCTTATCCTTGCAAAGCCTGAAGAGTATAATGACATTCTGCTCCTGAATGGTCAGGTCATCAAATAATAAACTGGACTTGTCTTTTCCGTCCGGTTCACCCCCGCCCAAATTCAGCCTGCCTTTGCCCAGTTCGATATGGTTTTTCACCAGATCCGCAATCAGGTTGGATTTTTCGTCTTTAGGCGCCTCGGATTCCCCGAAAGTAAGCTTAACTTTTGACAGGTCTATGTTATTGTTTACCAGGTTGTCAAGCGTAATATAATATAAGCGGGAAAGCTTTTTAAGCGTTTCAACATCGGGCACTGTTTTTCCGGTTTCATAGTATGTGTAGGTAGAGCGGTCAATGTTCAGTAAATCTGCGATTTGTTTTTGCGTCAATTTGCAATATGTGCGCAGCCTTTTCAAATTATAGTTTATCATAAAGACTCTCTCCTTACTTTTAGCCACCTTTCGCTTGTTAAAACAATCTCCTGTTTATATATTATACCGGAAATAATTTTTTGTCAATCACCGTAATTTCAGGCACTTTTGTTCAATACGTTCGGCTTTTTCCGCAAATAACGTTCCGCACTTGTTTTTATCCATGGAATATGTTAAAATTGCCGCAATCTGTTAGGGGGAACTTAATATAATGGACAATTCTGTTTTTTCAAAAACAAAATATTTTATCATTGATATGGACGGAACCTTTTACCTTGACCGGCGCCCGATTGAAGGTTCTTTTTCATTTATTGACCGGTTAAAGAGCACCGGCCGGGATTTTCGTTTCTTCACCAACAACTCTTCAAACAATGTGAAAACCTGCACAGATAAACTCAGGGATATGGGTTTCCCGGTTACCGCCGATAAAATCATTATTTCTTCGCATGTCACCATTGATTATATTAAGCGTCTGCATCCTCAAAAAAAAGTTTTTTTGCTTGGAAACGAGCGTCTGGAGGCTGACTTCGAATCGGCCGGAATTCGCTTGGTAAAAGAAAGCCCCGACATTGTTGTTTTGGGCTTCGACACCACGCTGACATATCAGAAGATTTGGGATGCGGTTAAATACCTTGAAGCAGGAGCTTTATATATTGCCACCCACCCGGACCTTAACTGCCCGACAGCGGAAGGCTATATGCCCGATACGGGCTCAATGATTGAGCTGTTTGCCGCCTCAACGGGCAGGCGGCCTGTTGTAATGGGCAAGCCAATGGCAGAGACGGTAAATTATATCACCCGGCTGCTCGGCTGCGATAAAGATGAGCTTGCTTTTGTGGGTGACCGTCTGCAAACCGATATAGCCATCGGCGCTGACAACGGGATCCCGACAGCGCTGGTTTTAACCGGAGTCACATCGGCAGCGGATTATGAAAAATCAAGTATCCGCGCCAATGTTGTTGCCGACAGCCTGGCAGCGCTGAGCAATTATCTCTGATATCCTGCGGTATCCGGTTATTTATACCGTTGGTCCATGCATAACCGCGGTTTTCTCAGCAGCCGGTTTTTCAATAGTTGAGCAATCCTGTTGAAAGGAACCATCCTTATGAAAAACTCACGCACGATATTCCTCGTCACCAGCGCCCTGATTGCTGCGCTTTATGCAGGTCTCACCTATTTATCCGCTTTGTTCGGCATCGCCTACGGGCCTGTTCAATTCCGCATTTCAGAGGCGCTTACAATCCTGCCGGTTCTCACCCCGGCTGCTGTTCCCGGGCTTACCATCGGTTGTCTGATAGGCAACCTTGGGAGTCCGTACGGTATTGTGGATATTCTTTGCGGCACGCTGGCCACTGCAATCGCCGCTGTTTTTACGCGAATGTGCCGCCGCGTCCGTTTTAAAAGCATCCCTTTTTTATCCCCTCTTGCGCCAGTCATTTTCAATGCCTTGATAGTCGGAGCCGAAATCACTTTTTTTCTGCCCGGAGGCGCAAGTTTCACCGGTTTCTTGTTATCAGCCGGCTGGGTCGCTCTCGGGGAGCTGGTGGTATGTTATGCGCTGGGTTTGCCTTTGGGTATTGCGCTGGAAAGAAAAAATGTTTTTAAAATACCCAACTTATAAAATCTACCTTTAAAAGGAACAGCCGGGCAGTTTTTTAACCTGCCCGGCTGTTCTTTATTCCTGTGTTTCGGCTAAAACCAGCGTGCCTCGTTTTCTTTCCATTTATCGGCGCTTTGCAGCAGGTTCGGTTTTTCCGGTTTTATGCGCCGCTCTTCATGGATATACCGGATGCCAAGTTCTTTCATATCATTATACAATTTTTTGTTTGCGCTGATTCTTCGAAAAAGATTCAGGGTGCTGAATTCCAGTTTTCGCGCCATACTCTTATAGTAGCGCAGCTGGATTCGCGAACGCCGCACATTAAAAAGTTGGGTTGCGTTGCCGGCGTAAGATTCGGCGGCATCCCATAATGCGTCGCAGTATCTCAAATCGCTGTTGGTCAAAGTAACGACGCGCAGCGCGTCGCCCCCGTGCCAATCCGCATTTGCCTTCTCTGCCGTGAAATCCATAAATTTTAAAATATTCGTATATCCGTCGCCATAATAAGCCTGCATAAATTCACGGATGTCTTTTTCAATGTCGCAGTATGGATTCCAAAGGATTTTTGCCGCAATATAAGCCCGCAGCTCGCCGAATTCTCCGCCTGTATCAAAGCCGTTGCCCTGCAAAAACATACCGGTTGCGCCGTGTTCATAAAACCACTTGACATTGTCGATGACAACCCTGACATTCGGATACAGGGCGTTAAAGTGGGCATGGTTCGTTGTATAGTCCCAAACAAGCAGTTTGCTGCCCTTTGCCGCCCAGCCCTCCAAATCGCTGACCAGTTTCGGGCTGTTTTCCTTGTAAGGTTTCATATAGCGGCAGTCTTCGGCGGCAATCTGAATCACAACATTATCCGCCGGCACTATTGTTTTCGGCGGGGTTCGCGTGTACATATAGGCCAGCATATTGATGGTTTTACCCGGAAATTCGTCCTTAACCGCGTTGGCTATCCGGTTGACAAACCGGAGAGTGGAGGCGCAGTGGCTGCCCTCCCGGGCATCTATGGCCGCGCAGGCCGGGCATTGGCAATAGTTCGGGTTGTCGTTGGGTGTTATGTAGAAACAGGTAGCGTCCGGGTTTTCCCTGAAATACGTGCGAACCAGTTTCAGCACGGTGTTGAACAGCCCCTCGCTTGAAAAGCAAGCCTGATCGGTTGTCCGTTCGCCCTTTTCATTCATGGCAAAATACTCGGGGTTGGTATCAAAGTATTCCTGGCCGACATATTGAAAAATGGTTCCACAGTGAAATTGAACGGTATCAAAGTTCACATTCAATGGCGCGCTCCCGTTATACCCGGGCATCAATTCGCCGTTCAGGCGCAGCTTGCCGCGTATTTCCGGTGAAAAAGTACTCTCCCACAGCGTGTCGCGGAAATTCAGCAGCGGTTTTTCGGAAATATCCGTGGATGTGTTCACA
>CAYOAW010000073.1:0-11519 GCA_964402095.1 uncultured Eubacteriales bacterium
TTTAAAAGCGTATTTAACCATCATCTTTTTTGTATCATTGGGTCTGCCGATCGGCGCGTTTGTATTCTCATCTTTTAACGAGGAAACGCTGAAACTGATTTTGGGCGTATTCATCATTTTAAGCGCGGCAAGGTCTCTCTTCCGGATGAAATATCCCGGAAAAGAGACACATTCGAAAGCATACGGAGTTTTTCAACGGGTGATGCTTTTCGGGGGAGGTATTGTGCAGGGGGCTTTCGCGACCGGAGGCCCGCTGATTGTCATTTACTCCGCGGAAAAGCTGAAAGATAAATCTGTTTTCAGGGCGACAATGTGCGCCGTGTGGCTCACGCTGAACGCGATTTTAGTCACCAAAAACTTCATTGTCGGCGGCATTATGACCGGGGAGGTTTTTAATCTCGTCGCCTCAACCATTCCTTTCTTTGCCGCCGGCATTTTTATCGGGCTGAAGCTTCATAAAAAAGTCAGTATAAAAGCTTTCACCGCGCTGATTAATATTGTTTTAATCGCTGCTGGCATATCAACTGTCCTTTGGGCAATTCTTAACTGAATATCACAATTAAAGCGACACAACGGCGATCATTCAACAAAATAAATAAACAGGTAGGAATCATAACATGAATGAACGGAAAACATCTTTAACGAGCGGAATAACCTGGAAAGATAAGATAGGCTATGCCCTCGGTGATTTCTCAGGCACACTTTTCTTTTCTGTGGTCGGATCTTTTTTACAGATGTTCTATACGGATGTGCTTTACATAAGCCTTGGCAGGATTGCCATACTGGTTATGGTCACCCGTATTTGGGATTCAATCAACGATCCGATTTGGGGTGCGGTGATAGACACCCGAAAACCCAGCCGGTTCGGCAAGTTCCGCCCGTATTTGCTCTGGGTTTCGATACCGCTCTCCATCAGCGGTGTTATGATGTTTGTTAAAATTCCGGGGTTATCGGCAAATCAATATCTCATTTACGCATACATCACCTATATAATGTATGACATGATGTTTACCGGCGTTAATATCCCTTACGGCTCACTCGCTTCGGTTATTACGAGTGACGAAAATGAGCGTTCGTCTCTCTCGCTGTTCCGTTCGTTCGGTGCGGGGGTTGGCGGATTGCCCGCGACCGTTCTGTTGCCGCTGTTCGTTTTTTCCACTGCTGCTGCAACCGGTAAAAAATATCTTGATTCGGGAAAACTCACGGCTTCGGTGCTGATTTTCGCCGGCTTCAGCATTGTTTTTTACCTTGTTTCTTATTCTTTGATAAAAGAAAGGGTGCCGTTTCCGGCCGCTCCCCCAAAACTTAATATCTGGAAAACCGTCAAGACTCTTTTGAGAAACAGGCCGTTCATCTTACTCTGCCTGGCGTCTTTGATGTTGATTTCGTCCCAAATTTTCACGCAAAACCTTTACCCGTACCTTTTTAAAGATTATTTTCTCAAGCCTGAATTGCTGAGCCTCGTAACAATTTCCACATACGCCCCGATGGCATTACTATTGCCATTTGCCGGCAAATTAGTCAGAAAGTACGGGAAGAAGGAGCTCTGCGGCGCAGGCGGCCTGTTCTCGGCGGTTGCCAGTTTCGTCCTCTTTTTCATTAAAACCTCAAATCCCTATGTCTTCATGTCGTTTTGTTTCCTCAACGGCTTGGGAATGGCAATTTTCATCCTGGAAATCTGGGCTTTAGTAACAGATGTGATTGACTACCAGGAATATTTGACTCATCAGAGGGAGGAAGGCATCTGTTACTCACTTTTCTCTTTTACGCGTAAACTCGGCCAGACTTTCGCCGTCCTCTTTGGGGTATATGCGCTGAATTTTGCACATTATGACGCAAAAAATGTAACAGCTGCGGCCGCGGCAAGAATTTATGATGTATCCGTCCTTGTCCCGGCGTTCTTTTATCTTGGCATATTCATTTTTCTGACGCTGCTTTATCCCCTCGGCAAAGCCAAACTCAAGAGCCTGCACGAGAACGAATATAAAGTTCGTGCCGAAGGGAGTAGCGCTGAGGTTTAAGAGCTTTTGGTTTATACCTGAAATTAATAAGTTTAGCCGGAGATGCAAACCTCTGCAAAGCATTTTGTGCCTTGCGGAGGTTTTATTAATAATATTAAGAAGTATCAGTATTGCTAAAATAAAAATTAAGTGATATAATCCTAATAATACAAATCAAAACTTGAGGGGGATAATTATGAAGAAAACTGATACTGTTTTATGCTCAAATTGTGGTTTTGAAATGATAGAAATTGAAAAGGTTTGTCCTTCGTGCGGAACGCCAAGAAGTGATACAAACCCGCCAGGTTGGTATGACAATGAACAATTTGATACTCTTATAAGTGGTATAAAATCAATAGATACTTCCTTGAAAATAATTAAAAATGACATCCATTACTTTAAAAAACTTTCAATAATTTCAGCAATTATATTCGCATTACTAATATTAGTTGGTATTATTTCTACTTTTAATTAAATATTAATGGATAAGGATATTACTGAAAAAAGTAATATTAATTCGAATTAGGCGAGAATGAAATTTTAGGATGATTTTGATAAATTAATTGTCAGATCAAACGGAATGTCAAAATAATTAAAATAATGCGTTATTATAATAAACTTATTATTATAGAAAATAAAAAGAAAGGTGATGCTAAAATGGTTTGTCCTAAATGTAATGGTCAAGTACCCGATGAAACAAAGTATTGTTGGCGTTGTAGAATAGTAATTGGAGATAGCAACACACCTGAGAAAATTATAGATGACAAAACAACTCCAAGTTTACAAAATAATTCAGAATACAGCATTAAAGAAATCGATTTTAAGCTGATGTCCATTGATACCTCATTAAAAACAATAAAAAAATGTATAGTTTTCTTTACGGTACTTACTGTTCTTGGAATGGTTATAAGCTTTATTGTAGGTTTATCAAGTGCATTTAGTTAAGCTTCTTATTAAAATTTAGTGAGGCGTATTATCAATGGATAATCAGGTCAAAATTATTAGATGCATACCATTAATTGAAAGCAATAAATGCCCATGTTGCCAAAGATTGCTATCTTTAATGGATGTTGTCATTGCATTATATAATAGCGAAAATAAATATTACGGAAAAAACAAGTATCGTTTACTTGGATGTGATAATTGTAAAGTGTATTTTGCTGACTTTGATTTATACAAAAAGATGAGAATGCAAAAGTTCCCTGTTCATTCCGCCTTTATACCATACAAGAATTCATATGGGAAGATTGACAAACATTTCTTACTGAAAAATATGTATAACAAAAATATTGTTGATGGTCAGAATGACTTGATAGAAAAACATAATAAAATTCCAAAAGATGATAATGATATAGATATTATTGTAAAAAGAGAATTTATTGCTATTTTAAACAGCAAGATTTTTCAAACTGGGGACGATAAGAATAGCCAAGTTATTAATAATGAAGAATTGAGAATAATTAGATATATACCTGTGATAGACCGCAACAATTGCCCCTGTTGTAGTAGTACTTTGTATTTATCGGAGATGCTGATAGCCTATTGTGGCAAGGATAATTGTATCAAAGAAAGCAGTCAACCATTGCTCTGCTGTGAAGTTTGTAATTTGTATTTTGCAAGTGAATATATAAAAACGGTCATAAATAAAAAGTTATTCCCTCACCATCCTGAATTCTTTATATTAAATGACTTGGGTAGAAATATTACTAAAGATTTAATTGAGAAAAGAATGTATATGAGAGAAACCCAACCAGTAAAAAATCAATTGATTGAGCACACCGCTGAAAAAATAAATGAAGGAATAACGACAAATCAAGCTGATGAATCTTTAGTAAATATTGAATCAATTGTAGAAGAAGCAAACACAGCAAATAATTTTAGTGACAATCATATCAATACTGACAATGTTGAAAAAGCATTTGTGACTTGTGATAAGATTAACTTAACTAATAATGAACAAGTGGTCTTGGTGTATAGCCATTTACTCGGTTGTTACAAGCATAGTATAAAACCTGCAAAAGCAATTGTTAATGATTTAAACAATAATATTTGTACCATATATGTTGATTATTGCAGTGATTGTAATAGATACTTTATTGATGAGAAGAGCTTACAAACATATCATAAAAAATTTGGAATCATCTTATTAAAAATTGAGTTAGATAAAAGTCAATGGCAAGGTAATGGCGATTTCAATAGAAAGCCTGAATCAATATTGATGCTGTTGGGATATAATGTAAGAGAAGGTGAATTGTCTGAATCAAAGAGACATACATTACTTTCCAAAATAATTGATAATGGACTAATTGAACGAGGAGAAGTAATTAAATATCTTCGGATGTTTATTGATACCAATGGTGAAAACTATAACAACAGGTTTGCTAAAGAGAAGTGGCAAAATGATCTTAATTTTATTCGGCAACATAATGCAGATAGGACAATATTGGGTCAGTTAAAACATATTTGATGATGCCAAGTTTTACTTGTGGAACAACGAGTGCATCTATTAATCATGAATAAAGATCAGAAATTATATAAATTATGAAAGGATAATTGTTGTGGAAGAAGAATTTAAAGGTATTGATGCTCTCGTAGAATATATACGATTTTTACAAGAAAAGAATAAGGATAAAGCAATGTTATTTGATCCGCAAAGGTTATTGGAATTTAAGCAATGCTATGACAGAATGTTATCCATTGCAAAAGAAACTACCCCTGACGCAACGCCTGAAATACATATGAATTGGTTTGGAATGGGAGACTGTTCTTTCTCGATTGAGACCGATGAGTTTGAAGTAAGAGAACCTAATGAGTTTATTTTAGCGATTAAAGATACAACAAATTTTGAAGTATACCCTTTGCTTAATGGTAAAATTCGTATTGGAGTAATGTTTAAAGATGTAATGGTTTCAGTTTAGCATATTATCTCATTTTATATTTATACATACGAGAGTTTTGATAAAAATGAGTCCTTATGTTATATGTCATTTTAATTTATGAGAGTTCGTAGTATGTATTAGTTTTCTTTCATAAAACCATGTAAATGGAGGAATAGAATAAATGAATGAAATAAAATTCTTTTTAAAGTTTGGAGAGCGGGAATATCTTGAAAGATTTCAGAAGGGAAATTTATTCTTTTCAAATGCACAAACTTTCCGTTACTATGAAGAAAATCTATTTATCAAAGGTCAAGGAGATCATTTAGAAGGCGGTTCAATGATAACAGCAAGTAATATGACCATGATAGACAACAATAGTAATGAACCTGTTTTTACGGGAGTTAGAGTTAATGTGATTTATTACTTTAAACCAGCAAATTTACTGCCAGTATTCTGTTTATTTGCTTGTTTTGAAAAGGACTGCTTAGTAAAAGATGATGGAACTCTTTCAATAGAGCTTTCTGAAGATATTAAGCAAAATATCATTGCTCATTTCCCAAAGGCAGATACTGTTGCCATTATAAAAAAACCCCAACAGTTCATTGATGATGTTCGATCAACAATAGTAACAGAATGTAAATCTGATTTGATTAACTACTTTCACCTTTTAGGTTTTGATAGTGAACAAGGTAGAGCTAATGATCTATCTTATTTCAAATATTTATCTCAAGGTGCTCCACCCAACAAGGAAAATGAAAGACTTTGCTATTCAATCAAGTCAAAGGATATATACAGATCTTTATTATGTAAGGATTTATTTTTTAAAAAAGAGCAAGAATACAGATTTATTTTACCCCAAATGAATATCACTAAATCACGGGAATTCCCTGTTAGACTGAATGAAAGTATTGAATTACAAGATTTGAGCTATTTTTTCTCTCAAAAAACTAACCTAAAGATTGATAGGCAGGAAGCATTATATTCTTGACTTTTTATGGCCCAAAATAACATATAAAATATATAATTTTGTTTCCTGTTTTTTTATAATTAAACGACTGCATATTATCTCAATAAATCCGGTAAAAGTATAAAAAATATCTTGGTACCATTTTGTTTTCATAGTCACAACATCAAGCTTACAAAAGCCCTCAAAGCATAACGCTTTAAGGGCTTTTTGAATTTTCGCATAAATTAACCGTAAACTTATCGTTCTGACAATCGTACCAAACGCTATACGGTAACAACCGAACATTTTAATTAATAAGCAACCGCCTAAAATCTAAATCTGAATTCAGTTCCTTCGTTCTCTTTGCTGTCAACCGTAATTTCAATGTTATGCCTTTCGGCAATTTGCTTGGCTATTGAAAGCCCGAGGCCGGTGCCTCCTATATTGCCAGCGGATTTCGTCTTATAGAAACGGTCGAAGATATAAGGCAGATCTTCCTTCGGAATCCCCGGGCCTTTATCTTTAACGGTTATGGTTTTGTTTCTCAGAGAAACAGCAATTTCACTGCCGGCAGGCGAGAACTTAACGGCGTTATCAAGAATAATCATAAGCATCTGCCGAAGCCGCCCGTAATCGCCTTGAATGGTGCAAATCTGCATATCCTGCTCCTGCGCTATCGTTATGCCCTTTTGCTCCGCAAGGTGCTTCGCTGTGCGCACCGCATCGTCAAGCACTTCGCAAATATTGATTTCACACATCTCTATTTTAAAATCGGTGTTCTGCAGGCGTGATAAGTCAAGCAGGTCATCCACCAGCCTTTGCAGAAAGATGCTTTCGTCAAGCATTTGGCAATGATATTCCTTTACCTTTTCCGGCTCGCTGACAACGCCTTCGCAAAGCGCCTCCAGTGAACCGCGGATAACAGTCACCGGTGTCCTTAACTCATGGGAGATATTTGCGACAAAATCCTGCCGCAACTGAAGCAGCCGTTCGCTTTCGTGCGAAGCTGTCTCGAGCTTTTCGCTTAAGATGTCGATTTCCCCGGCAAGCTCGCCAATTTCGTCTTTCTGTTTCACGCCGGTCTTTGCGCTGTAATCGCCGTCTGCTAGCCTCAGCGCCGAATTCCGCATCTTTTTCAACGGTTTCGTAAAGGAAAGTGACAGTAAAACCGATAAAACAATTGCCAAAACCAATGCCGCGAGCATACTGATTGCCAAAAGGTAAAACCCTTGTGTTGTTGCCTGCGTAATGCCTTCAACCGGCGAATGGAGCAGCAGCGCCCCGATAACCTTCCCGTTGCTGATAATCGGCGTGCCCACGGTCAGCGTCGGTGAATTCAAAAGATTGCTGAAGCCCTCGCTGAATGCCGTCTTTCCATCGAAAACCTCTTTTACAACTTTATCGGCATCCTGCGGCAAATCGGAATAGGTGTAATTCTCCATTTTTCCGCTTGTGATAAGCTGGAGGTTTTCATCCACAACCCAGACATCCGTCATGGCGATTTCATCCAAAGCGCGGAGGTAGGTTCCGTAACCGCCATGCATTCCGTTGCCCATCCCGCTTCCCGGTCCGGAGCTGTTCGATTCGCTGAATGTTTCGGATAATGTCGCCGCGATTGTTACAGCCCGCTTTTCCAAATCCGTTTTATAGAGTTCTATTGTATGGCTCCTGAAAAGCATCATAAAAACGCTGCCGATGATAACCGAGAACAGCAGAAGCACCGCCGAAAAATACAGGGTCAGATTAACCGCGATTTTATTTTTCATTAATTTTTTCCTCAAATTTATAACCTACGCCCCAAATAGTTTTTATCTCCCAATTTTCATGCTTGAATTCGTCGAGCTTGGCGCGAAGGCGTTTAATATGAGAATCCACCGTCCGGCTGTCTCCGAAATAATCATAACCCCACAAGCTGTTAAGAAGATTCTCGCGAGAGAACACTTTGTTCTTATTGGTTGCGAGTGTCCATAAAAGCTCAATCTCTTTTTTGGTCAGTGAAACAGCGAGTTCATCCACCGCTGCGGTATAGTCGTCCAAATTTACAGTAAGGTTGTCATAAGAAAAAATCTGTGCCTTCTGCATATCCGCATTCGTCATTCTGCGTAAAATCGCGCGCACTCTCGCCATCACTTCGCCGGGGGAAAAAGGTTTCACCATATAATCGTCCGCGCCGATATCCAGCCCCATAATTTTTTCAAAGTCTTCGCCCCTGGCCGTAATCATGATAACCGGGGTATTTGAGGTTTTTCGGATTTCACGGCACACCTCAAATCCGTCCATTTTCGGCATCATCACATCGAGCAGGACGATATCCGGCGAAGCCTGCCTGAATAATTCAATGGCTTCAAGCCCGTCAAACGCGACTTTTGTTGCATAGCCTTCTTTTTTGGCGTACTCCTCCAAAATCGAGCTGATTTGCTTATTGTCATCTGCTATTAAGATGGTTGGCATTGGATCACCTCTATTTTTGTTATATATATTATACCATATATTCAGTATAGAACAACACTGTGGCAAAAGTGTGTTTTTCTCCTGAAAAAGAACCACAGATTCAGAAAGGAAAAAACACACTTTTGCCACAGATATTCGGTATTATGAAGACATAGCACATGAGTTGCTAAATAAATTCCCAAATTGAAGGAGGTCATTTCAAATGACAAAGTTAAAAAGAGGTCTCATCATCGGCACAATGGTTCTCGCGTTAGGCGCAACATCCCTCACCGCGTTTGCGGCAAACGAAAAAGCTCAGCCCGCTCGAAACGCTGCTGTATGCACCGCTGAAGACAAAGCGGAAAGGCTGCAGGACAAAAAAGATTTTCTTGCGGAAAAAGTCAAAGCAGGAACCATGACGCAGGAAAAAGCAGATGAAATCCTCGCCGCTATTGAAGCAAACCAGGCGACATGCGACGGGACAGGCTCAGCGAAGATCGGCCAGAAATACGGCGCCGGCTTCGGCGGTATGAGAGGTGAAGGCAAAGGTTCGGGCGAAGGCCGCGGCGAAAGAATATGCAGCAGTACCGGTGAAGGCCGGGGCAACAGCGAAGGTGAAAGAGGCCAAAGAAACTGCGGCGACTGCCAAGGGTAATCAATAGGAATCAATAGGTAAAAGAAGAGCAGCTCTGTGTATAAATCCACAGGGCTGCTCTTCACTTTAGCTGTTCAGGCTCTTTATCGATATGTTATAGCATTTTGTTTGCACTTTGTTGAACACTCCATGCAAACCAGGCAATCCGCCTTCTTTATTTTGTGTTTATCCTCTTTCACAATTGCCTTAGCCGGACACACGCGCGTACAGGCTCCACAGTTGTTGCATTTTTCAGCATCGATAAACATCCTGTGCTTCGCTTTTGAGGAAGGAAGGCTTAAAATTGTACCGAGAGGGCAAAGATAGCGGTGCCACAACTCCTCCGGGAACAGAAAAGTCAAAACTATACCCAGCACAAAGATTATTGGCAGCACAGGCAGTTTTTTGCCTGTTGCCATTGAAAACGCAAAGGCACCGATAAATAAACCCAAAAACAAAAACCGCACCCACGGTTTCTTTACGAATCCGGGTATCTTCAGGCTTTTTATATGCAATTTTATTTTTATCCAAGTGACACCCCGCATAACCGTGTTAATCGAGCAGAACCAACCGCAATAGACGCGCCCAAGCAAAAATGATGCGGCAATCCCTAAAAGCAATAAGCCCATCCAAAGCTGAACTTTGCCCATAACAAACAGCAGAATAAACAGCGCGAGAAAAATTATTTGGGTTATTATTTGCAATGCTCTTTTCATTGTTTATCCCCTATATAGTTTTTCGGATTCGGCGTTTTTACGACAAAGAACTCAAGTATGTTTTCATCCGCATTGGCAACATTCATTTTCGTGTTGTAAGGAATATTGATAATTTCACCATGAGCATAGCGGTGAGGTTCCTGCTCGTTTAGTTTTAAGCTCATTGTGCCTCGAGCTATTATCATATAAACATTGGCATTTGAATAGTGCTCGGGAAGCGATTCGTTCATTGGCAGGATCATGTGGTTAATAACGAGATTTTCGTCGTCAATTGTCTTTTCAATTTTCTTGTTGTCCTGAGTCGAAAAATCATAGATTTTCTCAATCATAATAAATCCCCTTTCAATTTGGTTGTTTCTATAGTATACTCTTGTCGAAACGATAATAAAGTTACTATGGTAACTAATTTGGAGGCGGCAGTAATAAATATTGAAAGCTGCGTTGAAGCAATATCAAGCCTTTCCCTGTTTAAGTGTTTTACTAAGCATGAGTTGTCGGAAATTTTTAATGCATCCCAATATAAAATCAAGGAATATAAAAAAGGGCAGACAATCCATTTGCAAAACGAGCTATGCTATGCCATGGATATAATTCTTAGCGGCAGAATTGCCGTGCAAAAGCTTGATGAAAACGGAAATGTGCTTACTATCAGCGTTTTTTCGCAAATGGATATTATTGGCGCAAATCTTATTTTCTCAAGCAGGAACGCTTACCCGATGACGGTTGTTTGCGAAGCCGATGCTGTTGTGCTGCATATCTATGAAGCGCTGATACTAAAACTATGCAGCGGCAATTCTTGTTTCATGGTTGAGCTGCTTAGGGAGATTTCGGACAGAACGCTTGTTTTAACCGACAAAATCAATGCAATATCTCTTAAAACAATACGGCAGCGGATAATTGATTTTTTGGAGTTTGAATATCACTTGCAGAAAAATATAGTTATCAAACTAAATATTTCAAAAAAGGATTTGGCCGAAAGGTTTGGTGTTCAAAGGACATCTTTGAGCAGAGAACTCAATAAAATGCGAAAAGACGGCATCATCGACTTTAAGGCAGACAGTATCAGTATTAAAAATTTAGACTTGGATTGAAATCCGAAATAAATCGAGAAAAAACAGCTCTGTGAATAAATCCACAGGGCTGCCTCTTTTTAAGCTTGTTGAAAATACTTATTATACCCTAATGGGTATAATGTAGATGATTATTAAAATAATTACACCCTATCGGGACTATATTGTTAAATTTAGTTGACAATAACCCCTATAGGGTATAATATATACATGCAATTAGTATTATAGGAGGCGATAACATGAATGAAATCACCAAATTTATAAAAGAAAACAGGAAAATGGCCGGCCTTACGCAGGAAGAATTTGCCATACGATCCGGCTTGGGGCTTCGTTTTGTTCGCGAGCTGGAACAAGGAAAAAAAACAGTTCGTATGGATAAAGTAAATATTGCTCTTTCCATGTTCGGTATGGAAGCTGTGCCGGGGAAGAAGGGTGGTAAATGATGGATTCATTCAGAACAGCCTACATATATGTTAGAAATACTTTCGCCGGTGAACTGAAAGAAACCGATGCGGGTTATTCGTTTACCTATGATTCAAATTATCTTACCGACGATAATGCAAGTCAAGTTTCCCTTACATTACCTCTGCAAGCTGAAAGCTACACATCCAATACTTTATTTTCGTTTTTTGACGGGCTTATTCCCGAAGGTTGGCTTTTGGATGTGGTCAGCCGTAATTGGAAGATAAAAGTTAATGATCGTTTCGGGCTGCTTCTCATTGCTTGCAAAGACAGCATCGGAAATGTCAGTGTTAGGGAGGAACGCATATGAATTGTTTATGCTGCGGGAAAGCGCTACCCTGCAATAATACTTCCGGCTGGCATAGCGCTTGCGTTAAACGCT
>CAYOAW010000074.1:0-11009 GCA_964402095.1 uncultured Eubacteriales bacterium
TTTTAAATTTTAGGGATGAAGCGCTTACAGCCCTGCCGGATACCCCCGAAACAACAATGCACGGAAAAGCTTTTAATTTGCTGACCGGCGAGGAATTCAAGCGTTCTTTCGGAGGATTTGACGTTAAGCTACCCGGTTTAAAAATAAATATAACAAACGATAAGTTTGAACCGACATATACAGGCAGTTTTATAAAATGCAAAATTGATAAGCTGACCGGCAGCATGATATATGCAGTTTATTGCCTTAACACCTATTCGGATATTGACATGGCTGTACATGTCAATAACAAAACAGAAATAATAAACATCAAAATGGAATATTCCGTTACAGATGAATATATTTTCAGCTAAATATATATAATAATTACAAACCTTTATAAAACAACAAAGCCCTTGATTTCGAAAAAGAATATCAAGAGCTTTGTTTTAATTTATCAGTTGAGCATTATGCATCTTCGCGAGTAAAAAAGCCTCTGAATTTGTCACGATAAATAACCGCAAGATAAATTGACAATCCGGATATTGCGACCCATGTCTCAGCCGCAAAAAGCCGTCTTTTAGCCATAAGTTCAAAGGATATATTTTTTGCGGCATCCATCAGCGGGCCCTTTTTCCCTCCTGGCGGTAGTAAAACAAAGAAAATCTGGTAAAAGCCGTAACATATTTCAACAATAAAGTTGACAATAATGATGCAGTGAATGATCAGCCAGCCGATTTTTTTCAAATTATAATGCCTGCCCTTATATTGCATTTGCATTCATCCTTCTTTTACAATTCATAATTGATAAATTACAAACAAAACAATTACGGCATCCTTCATTTTTGCTGCAATTTTATTCTTTTCTTTTTTGACCAGTTTACAAAATACAGCGCGCTGATAATAAACGCCGGGCCGGCAATAATTAAAATGTTTGTTAAAACTTCAGCCCAATCACCTCTGTTTTGAGCATTGATTACAATATAACCTATTCCGGCAAGCAGATAAGCTATACCGCCAACTATTTCATATTTCCAAGAAATGATCAGAACCGCCAACAAAACCAGTGAAGGAATATTATGAACAAAGAAAGCCAGTGCAATTTCGCCGGCAGCTGCTCCGGGTGTAAAAACGTCAAATGAAAACACCGTTAAAAACATAATAAATAAAATCGACAAAATTCTCGGAGCCCAATAAACGAACTTACTGACATGAGTAACCATTTGCAGCACTCCTTTATTATATTTTTATTCAGATGAATTTTGCTTTTATTGTTTGAATACTATTATTATACTCTCTTTTCATCAAATAATCAAAGTATATTTTCCAATTATACATTTTTAGGGAAATGCCGGAATACTTTTCTTTACTTTCGGCTTTTTTGATCCGTTCAATTAAATTGCAAATCCGAATTTTCTAATTTCGTTAACGCATCCCGGAAACCAAGATTGTAAAAAGCCTTCAAAGTTTCAACATTTTTTGTTGCAGCCGTAATTCTATTGTTTTTTGTCGGTGAAATAACAACTGCTTTGCCTTTGTTTTCGAGTTCGCATAAATGCCTGACAGAATCCATATAAAGTGTATGCCTGTTGTCAAGCGCCTGAGTTATCCGTGGATACTTTTTCAATAAGAGAGAATACAAATACCTTGCATGTTCCTGCTCTTTTATGTAGTCCACCGGTCTTGTCAAAATAACAACTAATTTATCGCATCCATCCTGCAAAGCTCTATTTAATGGGATCGGATCTGATACTCCTCCGTCAAAATACAAATTCCCATTCACTTTCACCGGCTGGCATAACGCGGGGATAGCGCAGGAAGCCTTTAATACTTCACAATTATTCCTTTGAAAATCATTGTTGGAAAAGTAATGCGGTTTGCCATCCTCTGCATTTGTCGCAACTATTTTAACAATGCTTTTCGTAGCAAGCAATGTGTCATAATCAATGGGATCAAGCTCATCGGTCAGTGTGTGATAAATAAAATCCAATCCGAAATATGAGTTTGTTTTTATCCAGTTTTGAATGCTCATATAACGTTTGTCCAAAGCGTGGATGGTATAAAACCGAAGATTTCTGCCCCTCTGACCGGCTAAAAAAGAAGCAATATTTGCACTGCCTGCAGAAACACCGATACAATAATCAAAATGAATATCATGATCAAGAAAACAATCCATGACGCCGGCGCCGTAAATTCCCCGCATACCTCCGCCGACATCAACCAAACCTATCATAAAATTCCTCCAATATATAATAAACATCTGTTTAAGATTCGCTGTATTTTACACATCGGCCGCCTGAAATTCAATCATTACGGTTGTTCCTTCACCCTGACGACTGTCAAGATTTATCACGGCATTATGAAGCAACGCGCCGTGTTTAACAATTGAAAGACCAAGCCCTGTTCCGCCGGTATCCTTTGAACGGCTCTTATCGACACGATAGAAACGTTCAAAAATTCTGCTTTGATGCTCCGGCGCTATGCCTATACCTGTATCTTTAACCGATAAAATAACACGTTTATCGATTTTCAACACACTGACTGCCACACTGCCGCCTGTTTTGTTATAAATAATGGCATTATCGCAAAGATTATGGATCATTTCATAAAGTGTGCCTTCTATGCCCATTACCGGGCAATTTACTCCGGTTACAGAAACAGCAATATTATTCAGCTCTGCCTTGCCTTTCAATTCATCAACAGCTTTTTCAGCGATCAAATAAAGGTCAACAACAGAAAATTCGTTTTGAATCCCCTTCTCATCAAGCTGTGATAGTTTAATAATATCCTCAACTAATGTTAAAAGCCTCTTCGACTCCCTATAAATTTGCTCTATAAAGCGCGGATAATCCGCTTGCTTTGCTATACCGTTAAGCATAATCTCAGCATATCCCAAAATGGAAGTAAGAGGAGTTTTCAGTTCATGAGAAACATTTGCCGAAAATTCACGCCTCATTTTTTCGTTTTGCTCTTTTTCGGTTACATCCGATGCAAATAAAACAGCTGCATATGTTTTATCGCCTTTTACAGGATTGACCGAAATCTGATAAACCTTGCCGTTACTGCTTATCTTATCCATAGCAGGCTTACCGTCAAACGCTGATTCCACTGTTTGAATATAAACCGCATCACGGCAGAGCTCCAGATACCCGATATTATTTATACAGTTATTCCCAAACAATTCATGAGCGCTTGAATTTGAATAAAGAACATGTTTATTGACCCCAAAGATTACGAGTGCCTCATTCATACTCCCGGCGATGGTATTCAATTCATTTTGTTTTGCTTGGAGCGCACTGATTTGTTCATTTATTCTGTCGTTTTGTTTTTTTATTCGCAGAAGAAGAGATGACAACTCATCATAGGTATTATTTGCAAGAGGGTCATCAAGATTAATTTTGTTAATCGGAGAAAGTACAGCTTTCGTTAAAGCTTTTGCCGTTATCACCGCAACGACTGCTGAAAAAAACAAAACTGCGGTAATTAATCCTGCGGTATTTTTTATAATTCCGAATATACTTTTTGTCGTGATTGCCAGCCTTAGACAATTTCCGTTGTCAAGCCTCAAAGCATAATAATAGGTATTTTCGCCAAGAGTATCGGAAAGGCGTGTAGCCTCCCCGGTACCGTTTTTCAGTGCCTCGGATATTTCAGGCCTGTTAAGATGATTCCCTAAAACCACGGTATTGACAAAATTATCGAAGATAACGGTTCCGTCCGGAGAAATCAGTGTAATCCTGTTTGGGCTGTTTTTGCCGATTGCTGCAAGATATTCCAAATCCGTTTTGCCGAGCGCTTCGGCAATATAGGTGCATTCGTTGACAAGCTCCTGTTTCCTTTCATTCTCATAAACCTTATACAAGGCAAAAATTATTAAAACCGATGTCAATGTAACAATAAAGACCGACAAAAGAGTAAAGCACCAAAAGATTCTTTTTTTCATATCAGTCACCCTATTCTGTAACCGACACCGCGTATGGTTTCGATTATATCTCCCTCAACTCCGAGTTTTGCTCTGAGCGTCCGGATATGAACATCCACAGTTCTTGTTTCACCGTCAAAATCATATCCCCAAATATTTTGCAGAAGCATATCACGGGTAAGAACTCTGCCGGTATTTTTTAGCAGAAGATACAAAAGTTCAAATTCTTTTAAAGTTAAGTCGGCTGTATCCCCTTTTACAGTTACACTGTGCGAGTTTAAATTCAATTTAACATTTCCGCTGCAATACTCATCACATCCGGAAGCCTCGGAACGCCGAAGTACGGCTTTTATGCGGGAAATCAGTTCAGTCATCCCGAAAGGCTTTGTTATATAGTCGTCAGCACCGCTGTCAAGCCCAACCACCTTGTCATATTCCGTACCTTTCGCCGTTAACATAATAACTGGCGTCGCTTTTGTTGATGTATCGGCGCGCAGCAGTTTGAGGATCTTCAAGCCGTCATCATCAGGCAGCATTATATCAAGCAATATCAGCTTCGGCTTTTGATTGCAGGCGATTGCGCCCCGTAAATCCGAAAACATTTCTTTACCCGTTTCAAACCCCTTTGCCGGGAATCCGGTGTTTTGCAAAGAATATACTATAAGTTCTCTGATTCCTCTGTCATCCTCAACGCAGTAAATCATGATAAAAAAACCGCCTCTCAAATTGCACCTATTTATGGTTGCCGGTTATTGAAAATACAACCCATTCCGCAATCAATGCCGCATGGTCACCGATGCGTTCCAAATATTTTGCAATCATTAATATATCGAGAGCCTGCTCACCGCGCTTAATATCCCCTGCTATTAAATCTATAAGATCCTTTTTTGTCTTTAAAAATAAATCATCCACGACATCATCATAAGCAATTACTGTGTTAGCCAGCGCCAGATCCCGTTTGACAAACGCATCAATACTGTCAGTAACCATTTTTATAACAGCAACCGCCATATCGGAAATATGTATATCATTTATGCTTTGAGACAAGTCAATAAACGTTACTATCTCTGCAATATCGGCAGCCTGATCACCAATGCGTTCCATATCGGTTATCATTTTCAAAGCAGCGGATATAAGGCGGAGATCCCTTGCAACCGGCTGCTGCTGCAATAAAAGCTTGAGGCAATAGGTTTCTATATCTCTTTCTTTTTGGTCGATTTCCTTTTCGGTTTTCATTGCTTTTTGAGCAAACTGCATATCATTATTTAAAAGCGATTTCACCGCGCAGGCAATTGTATCTTCACAAAGCGCGCCCATGGATATTAAATCATTATTTAAAACTTCGAGCTGTTCATCAAACTTGTTTCTCATCATCCAAACCTCCCTGTTATATAATCTTCGGTTCGTTTGTCGACCGGATTCGAAAAAAGTTCTTCTGTTTTTCCGTATTCCACAATATCGCCAAGCAGGAAGAATGCTGTTTTATCGGATATTCTGGTTGCCTGCTGCATATTGTGTGTCACAATAATGATAGTATATTTGCTTCTAAGGTCAATTGCAAGGTCTTCAATCTTGCTTGTGGAAATCGGATCAAGCGCGCTTGTAGGCTCGTCCATCAGAAGCACTTCCGGTTCAACCGCCAAAGCCCTTGCTATGCAAAGCCTTTGCTGTTGTCCGCCTGATAAGCTGAGCGCGCTTTTTTTAAGCCTGTCTTTCAATTCAACCCATATAGCCGCGTCGGTCAGCGAACGTTCAACAATATCATCAAGTTTCGCTTTATTCTTAATTCCATGTGTTCTCGGGCCATAGGCAATATTATCATATACGCTCATAGGAAAAGGATTCGGTTTTTGAAAAACCATACCTACCCTCTTGCGCAGTATATTTATATCCATCTCGCCATAAATATCCTCGCCGTCCAAAAAAACCTTACCCTCAATTTTACACCCCTCAACCAAATCGTTCATCCGGTTAAGCGTTTTCAGCAGTGTTGATTTACCGCAACCCGACGGGCCGATGAAAGCGGTTATTTCATTGGCATGGATTTTAAGATTAACATTTTTTAATGCTTGGAAGTTGATATAAAACAAATTTAGATTTTCAATTTCAAATTTATCCATCGACTTTTCCTTTCGTTATCTTTTTGGCTATATAAGCCGAAGAAGCATTCAACCCGATTACCAAAACCAGCAGTACCACAGCAGTGGCATAGGACTGTCCTGTATTAAAGCCCTCTTTCCATAATGCATACATATGAACCGACATCGTCCTGCCGCTGGCCATCAGGTTATCCGGTATTTGGGCAACAGTTCCTGCGGTATAAATCAGCGCAGCGGTTTCACCGACAATTCTTCCAACGGATAAAACTATGCCGGCCAAAATGCCGGGAACCGCCGATGGTAAAACAATTCGAAAAACCGTCCTCAATTTTCCTGCTCCGAGGCCATAACTTCCCTCCCGGTATATATCCGGCACTGATTTCAATGCCTCTTCCGTTGTTCTCATAATTACAGGCAATATCATAATAGACAGCGTCGCCGCACCGGCAAGCAAAGAATATCCCCATCCCAAAGCAACCACAAACATCAGATATCCGAAAAGCCCATATACTATGGATGGTATCCCCGATAATGTTTCTGTGGTCGTACGAACAACTGTGACAAGTTTATTCCCTTTTTTAGCGTATTCCACAAGAAATATTGCCGAGAATATCCCAAACGGCACCGCAATCAGCAAAGAAAGCATTGTCATAATAAGCGTGTTTACAATTGCGGGGAACAGAGATACATTTTCACTTGTATAATGCAAACTGAATAAATCAAGTGAAAGATTCGGAACGCCTTTCACAAGAATATATATCAGGATTGATATAAGTACAGATACGGTTGCCCCGGCGGCAAAAAAGACAATAAATCTCAGCAGCAATGCCTCAATTTTCGTTCTTGTCATATTTTGTTTCTCCTTTTAAAAGCGGAAAACGCAAGATTAATTATCAAAATAAACATAAACAGCACAACACCTGTTGCTATTAAAGCTTCGCGGTGCAAATCAGCAGAATAGCCCATTTCAATGACAATATTCCCTGTCAGCGTTCTAAGCCCTTTCAGCAGACCGGCAGGCATAATTGCCTGATTGCCCGCAACCATAATCACAGCCATTGTTTCCCCGACAGCTCTGCCTATACCGAGAATAATCCCCGCGGAAATTCCTGACTTCGCAGCCGGGAGAACGGTAAAAAACACGCTTCTTTCCTTACTCGCGCCAAGCGCCAATGAACCTTCGTAATAACTTTCAGGCACCGCTTTTATCGCCGCCTCAGAAACGCCGATAATTGTCGGAAGGATCATAATCCCCAGCACAATACATGCAGCCAGCATACTTGAACCGCTGCCGCCAAAAATATTCCGGATAGCAGGGACAATAACCATCAGCCCGAAAAAGCCGTAAACCACCGATGGAATTCCGGCCAAAAGATTAATTGATGGTTTAAGTAAGCTATACAGTTTTTTCGGGCAAAACCTTGCCATAAAAACAGCTGTTAAAACACCTATCGGTACCCCGATTGCTATTGCGCCGGCTGTAACATATATGCTGCCGAAAATCATAGGCAGTATTCCGTATATTCCGTTTGACGGTTTCCACACCTTGCCAAAAAGGAAATTGATGAAACCGATTTCTTTCATTGCCGGGATACCGTTTGCAAACAAGAACAAACAGATAAGCGCGACTGCAATAACAGAGATGCAAGCAGAAAACAAAAAAACTGATTTCATAATAATTTCTCTGTATTTCTTCATAAACTATAATCCTTCCCCATTGTTATACTAATCCCATATATCAAAGATCCCTGCTTGATTTATCAGCAGTTTTATAATTCGGATTCGTATGATATACCGGAAATACATAAGGCTAAAGCAAAGAGTTTTCTTCATTTGCTTTAGCCTGTCATTATTTTATCAGCTGCCTGCGCCTACTTCCGACCAAACGGTAACATTCCCTGTATATATTTCTTTTATCTGTCCGGAAGTAAGGCCATCAATAGTATTTTCGTTATTCACTATTACGGCAATACCGTCAATTGCGATTTTGGTTGAAGTTAAACCTTTTTCGATTTCGCTGTCCTTAAGCTCACGGGATGCCATCCCGATATCACAAATACCCTCCGCTGTGCTGTTCATTCCCGTTGTTGAATCGCTTTCCTGAATCTCAATTGATGCGTTGGAGTTAATTGCCAAATAAGCCTCTTCCAGTTTTTCCATAACAGGTGTTACGGATGAGGAACCGGCTACAACAATTTTTCCTGACGGTTTTGCGCCCGAATAGTTTTTTGTGCCGGGCAGAGAGATATAGCCATTATCTTCAACAACTGCCTGCCCTTCAGAAGAAAGGATATAGTTTATAAAATCCTGAGCCAAAGCCGAAAGGTTTCCCTTTGTGGCAATATTAAACGGGCGTGATATTTTGTAAGAACCGTTGCTTACATTTGCGGCTGTGGCTGCCGCCCCATCGATTTTCAACGCTTTAACATGATCGTTCAATGCTCCGAGCGAAACATAACCGATTGCATTCGCATTACCCGCAACATTGGTCAGCATAATACCGGTACTGTCATTAATATCAGCGGTTGAAACGGTATAATCCGTCTTGTTTCCGCTTTCATCTTTTTGTTCAATACCGAACAACTCAATAAACGCGCTTCTTGTCCCCGAACCGTCTTCACGCGAAATAACGGTTATTTCATTATTTAAACTGAATTGCCTGCCGTGGCACCCTGCCAGTAATGTTATAACCATCACAAAAGAAACCAATAACACAAATATTTTTTTCATCTTTACACTCTCCTTCGATTCATTTGTATTTTCATCCTACAAACATATCATAAAAAAGTATTGTAAAGTCTAAAATATAAATTATGTTAAGTCTATGTAAAATATATTTATGAAGCCAAAACATCCGGCAAAACTGTTTTTTAATATCGCGATGATTAATACAAGGTTTCTATAACTTTATCTTTTCCAATTCATCCATCCATAACCTGAATGAAGCATCGGAAGGCATCCGCCAATCGCCCCGCGGGGAAAGACTGACTGAACCGACTTTAGGCCCGTCCGGCATACAGGAACGCTTGAATTGCTGCCCAAAGAAACGTTTAATAAAAATTCTTAACCATTTTAAAATTACTTCATCTGAATACACACCTATAAACGCAATTTTTGCCATCCTATAAATTTTAAGCGGTGAAAATCCGAAACGAAGCATATAGTATAAAAAGAAATCATGCAGTTCATATGGCCCCACTAAATCTTCGGTCTTCTGACAAATCTCGCCTTTTTCATCGGCAGGCAATAATTCCGGCGAAACAGGAGTATCCAAAATATCCAGCAGCAAAGAAGCAAGATTTTTATCGGACCGCAAAGCTATATAATGAACGATGTACCTCACAAGCGTTTTGGGAACAGACGTATTTACACCGTACATTGACATTTGATCGCCGTTGTAGGTTGCCCAGCCAAGAGCAAGCTCGGATAAATCCCCGGTACCCACGACAATCCCGTTTTCCTGATTAGAAATATCCATCAGCACCTGCGTTCGTTCTCTCGCCTGAGAGTTTTCAAAAGTAACATCATAATCAGTGATTGCGTGGCCGATATCATTAAAATGCTGTTTGACAGCTTTTGTAATATCAATTTTTTTCAGCGTTACGCCAAGATGTTTACATAATTCCTCCGCATTTGTTTTTGTGCGTTTTGTCGTGCCGAAACAAGGCATTGTTACCGCAATAATATCCTGGCGTGAACGGCCCATTAAATCCATAGTACGGGCCATCACCAGCAAAGCCAGGCAACTGTCCAATCCGCCGGAAATACCGACCACCGCTGTTTTGGAGTGTGTATGTTCCAAACGCTTTTTCAGTCCATAAGTTTGAATGCGCAGAATAGTTTCGGCACGTTCGTTCAGCAAAGCCGAATCAGACGGAACGAACGGATCTCTGTCAAAATCGCGTGTAAGCGCGGTTTCTGTAATTTCCTGTTTAAAATCAATAATCTTATAGGATTCATCCGGGGTTGAAGTATAACTGGTCATTTTATGCCTTTCATTGGCAAGGCGGCCGCAGTCCAATTCGGTTATCAGCAGGTCCCGCTCCTCAAAAGGCTTGTTTTCAGCAAGCACAGTTCCGTTTTCACAGATAATATGGTGCTGTGAAAAAACAATATCCTGTGTAGATTCGCCGGGGCCGGCGTTGCAGTAAATGTAACCGCAAATCAGCCTTGCGGATGTCGAGCTGACAAGGAGTCTGCGGTAACCTTCTTTTGCAATTATTTCATTCGAAGCGGATGGATTTGCAATGACGGCAGCGCCTGCTTTGCATAGTTGTTCGCTCGGCGGATTTGGCGCCCATAAGTCTTCGCACAGTTCAACGCCGAACTGAAAGGTTTCCATCCCCGAATGGCGGAATAAAGCCTTGGCACATAACGGAACACTTTCCCCGTTTATAACAATATTTATATCTGAACCCATTATTTCGGCAGCAGATGAAAACTGGCGTTTTTCATAAAACTCGCTGTAATTCGGCAAATGTGTTTTTGGTATCAATCCTAGTATTCTGCCATGATGAACAACAGCTGCACAGTTATACAGCTTGCTGTGGAATTTCACCGGCAAACCTACAATGATAACCGGATATTTACTGACGGTATACCTGCACAGTTCTGTCAAAGCATCTATCGCCGCATTGAGCAGTGTGTCGGAATAGAATAAATCACCGCAGGTGTATCCCGTTATGCAAAGTTCGGGCAGCACAAGCAGATTTACCCCGGCATCATCCGCCTGTGCAATGCGTTTTTTGATTTCTTCTGTATTTGCTATCGTATCCGCAACGGTAACTGCGACTGAACCGGCCGCAACTTTTATAAAACCGTCTTTCATAAAGCAATGTTTCCTTTCATTGCAAAATATTTTCTAAGATTATTTCTCCCGCTCAAATCATATCACTCATACCGCCGATTGGCAACAAAAATTACTGTTTAATTGCTTTCCGGCACTAACATTATATCTGTTTCCCCTTATAAGCTTTCTTTTCAGGTTTTCCGCTTTTCAATTTCAACGG
>CAYOAW010000075.1:0-5499 GCA_964402095.1 uncultured Eubacteriales bacterium
AATGAAACAGGAAATCTTGCTGACAATATCATCAATAATTGGCTCATCGGATTGCGTGAGACAAACCCGGCGATATTGGATATGTTTTATGACCGGGATAAACAACCTTACAGAGATATGCTGCCATGGTCCGGAGAATTTGCGGGGAAATATATAACCGGAGCATATTACATTTATCAGATTACAAACAGTAAAAAATTATATGATTATATATTAAATTTTATTGATGAATTGATCGGCTGCATTGATGCCGATGGTTATATCGGGTGCTATCAAAAAGAATGCCGTCTTACCGGAGCTTTTTCAAATAATCCCGAAAAGTCCGGGGAGACCTGGGATGCTTGGTCGCATTACCACATCATGTACGGGTTAATGTTATGGTATGAATTGACAGGGGATGAGCATCTACTCGATAGCGTTAAGAAAATTGCTGAATTGTTTTTGAACACGTTTTATAACGGTAAAAATAGACTTGTTGATATAGGCTGGTCTGAAATGAACCTTGCCCAGCTGCACATTTTTGCGCTGCTGTACCAAAAAACGAAGGATAAACGATATTTAGAATTTGCCTTTGAAATCGAAAAAGACCTTGAATCACCACAAGCCGGGAATTATATAAATCACTCGTTGAACGGTCTGGAATATTTCGAATGCCCTAAGCCAAGGTGGGAAAGCTTGCATATTGTTATGGGAATTGCGGAAATGTATAAATGCACCGGTGACGAAAAATATCTGAATACGGTAAAGCAGATATTTTACAGCATCTTGAAGACTGATGTGCATAATACTGGAGGTTTTTCAACAGATGAACAGGCAATCGGCAACCCATATAAAAATGGCAACATTGAACTTTGCTGCGTTGTTGCGTTCAATGCCTTAGCCTGCGAAATATTTAAGCTGACGAATGATCTGAAAATCGCAGACTTTCTTGAACTTTCGCTTTATAACGCCGTAATGGGTTCCTTTTCACCAACAGGCAGATGGTCTACTTACAATACACCGATGGAAGGAATAAAATGTGCGAATTATCACTCGATCGGTTTTCAATGCAGACCGGGTTCGCCCGAACTTAACTGCTGCTCCGTTAATGCGCCGAGAGGTGTTGGCATGCTCAGCGAATGGGCATTTATGCAGGATAACGGTACAGTATATATCAACTATCTTGAACGCTGTTCTTTTGAAGCAAAAGAGGGGCTGAAAATAGAAATTGATGGGGAATATCCTGCAAACGGAACCGTTCACATTCGAATTAAATCGAAAGAAAGCCAAATGATTGCAATCAGAATTCCGGCATGGTCAAAAAAGACCGAAGTGATTTTTGAAAACAAGAGTATTTCTGCAGATGCGGGGCAGTATTTATATCTTAAGAAACAATGGGATAATGAATTACTGAGCGTGAAACTCGACTTTTCACCTCGTCTTGTTGAAGGCGCAGGAGAACAGCAAGGCAAAAAATGTATCTATGCAGGCCCGATTCTGTATGGGTATGATCTGGGGATTAACACTTTTAATATTATTGATGATTTGCCAACAATTTCGGAAAAGGAAGTTATGAACGCAGCCCCGGCAAGGTGTAAGAACGGTAAAATAGTACTTGAACTGAAGTCCGGTATAATCCTAAGCGACTTTTATCGATTGGGTAATAGCGGTGCACAGTATAAAACTTGGTTTAAGTTTAAGTAAGCCGGATGTTAAAAGAGCTGTTGCTCGAAATGGTTTTAATTGCTGCAATCCAAGTTGAAAGAGGTTGATTGTATGGACTTCTCAAACATTTTTAAAAAAATAAATGCGTTTGTTTTATCAATATGGTTTTTCTTATGCGGGATATTTAATTTTGGAGGTGGTTCTGTGCCGGAAATTATATTGCCGCCCGAACATCCGATTAACGCCATGGATGCTATGCCTGATACATACGCTGCTACTGATGCTCTGGGAAGAAGTCTTTCGACCAATGAACAAACCGGCGGTTTGAGGGAAGACCGCTTTGTAGGCCTCTTTTATTGGACATGGCATGTTTCTCAGGCAAAGGGCGTTAACACACCCAAAAACGTTAATCAGATAGTAACAGCTCATCCTGAAGCAGTGCATGACCTCAATTTTGCAGAGTGGGGCCCTTTATATTCACCGCACCACTGGAATGAACCATTATTCGGCTATTATGATACAGACGATAAATGGGTTTTGCGCAAACATGCCGAAATGCTTGCGGATGCAGGTGTGGATGTTATTATTTTCGATAATACAAATGGTACGGCAACATGGAAGGATTCATATGAAGTTTTATTTGAGGTGTTTGCTCAAGCTCGGGCAGATGGCGTAAAAACACCCAAAATTTCATTCATTCTGCCTTTTGGTGCAGGTGATAACACAAATACGCAGTTGCATGAACTGTACGCAGATATTTACAAGGCTGGCAGATATCAGGACCTTTGGTTTTATTGGAAAGGGAAACCGCTGATTATGGCTCATCCGGACAGACTTGATTTAAACGATAAGACAGATAAAGCAATCAGAGAATTCTTTACTTATCGGCCGGGAAACCCGGATTATAAAGATAAAGGCAAACTGGGTGAATGGGGATGGCTTTCTGTTTACCCGCAGGTTGTGTACAAAAATATTTTCGGCAAAGCGGAACAGACAACTGTCAGCGTTGCTCAAAACTGGTCTGCTGAACGCGGCTTAACAGCAATGAATGACGATAATGTTTTTGGCAGAACCTATACATCAAAAGGTTATGACACAAGAGAAAATGCCAAACTTTACGGCGCGAATTTCGCGGAACAATTTGAATATGCGCTAAAGGTTGATCCCGAATTCATTTTTATTACCGGATTTAACGAATGGGTAGCAGGCAGATTCGATAAATGGCAAGGGGTAACAAATGCTTTCCCGGATGAATATAATGATACATACAGCCGCGATATCGAACCGACAAAAGGGGATTTAGGGGATAACTACTATTATCAAATGGTTGACTATATCAGAAAATATAAAGGAACAAGAAAAATCGAGCCCGATAAAAAAATGACAACGATTGATATACATTCCGAATCCAATGAGTGGCAGCAGGTTGATAAAACTTATTATGCATATAAAGGCAATATTTTTAACCGTGATGATATCGGTTACGGGAATATTCGTTACACTGACAACACCGGGAGAAATGACATTGCCCTTTCGAAAGTTACGAGCGATACTGAAAATGTTTACTTTATGGTAAAGTGTTCAAACAATATCACTCCTTTCAACGGCGGAAACTGGATGAGGCTGCTGTTGGATATCGGCAACTGTAAAAGCAATTGGAATGGATATGAGTTTATTGTCAACCGTCTCTCGCCGACAGCTGAAACTGCGTATCTGGAAAGATCAAGAGGCGGTTGGAATTGGGAAAAATCATCCGAAATTGATTATACATTGAAAGGTGATACGCTGCAGATTAAAATTCCGAAAGCAGCGCTTGGCATATCGGGGAACACCTTCAGTATTAATTTCAAGTGGACAGATAACACGCTGGAATCAGGAAACATTATGGATTTTTATCTTTATGGCGATACTGCTCCGATTGGCAGGTTCATGTATCAGTATAAGTGCGAAAAATAACAAATAATGTTTGAGGCCGCCAATTTGGCGGCCTCAAACATTATTTCGTCTTTAATTTTTCTATTTCGTTCATCCAGTTAAAGTATGCTGTTATATCGGGTGTTACCGTGGAAATATTTATTCGGCTTGTACTGAAAAGGATCAGGTTTTGCACTTGATAAACAGGTATTTCAATACCCCAATTTAAGATAATATGAAGGCAGGTTTGATAAGTATGTTTTCTGAAGGTACGGTCATTGCTGGTTCTTGCCTGAATTATATAATTGTCCAAAGAAGTGTCTTTAATACTATAATAATTATCTCCCGTTCCGTTTGGGTAAACATTGGAGCTGTGATATATCTGATACATATCCGGATCAATTGCGGCCCCCCATGCAGCAACCCACATTTCTTGCGCTCCGGTATGAAGCTTGTCCCAAAGAAAATTTGAATCTGCAGGGTCATTGATAGTTAATGTGATACCGATAGAAGCAAGCGCCCTTTTGGCATTTGACAGAATGGCATAAGAAGGATGGTCACCATTGCCTTTCCCGGGTATTATAATCTCATATGAAAGCTTTGCGCCCACGGGCGCTGCGGTGAACTTTCCGGTATTTTCATTATATATGTAACCCGAAGCTTTAAAAAAGCCTTTGGCTGCTTCTAAAGCAGCGTCGTATTTTTGATTAGCGGTCATGCTTGAATTGTAAATATTATTACCGTTAACGGTTTTAGAATAAGCGATGCTGTAGCTTGTATCTGATTTTTGGGGAGCAGCCCATGAAGTTATTGATATCGGATAGTTTATAACACAGGCAGCATTTCCGAAATAACTTGAAATTGCCGATTGGCGGTAAACAGAAAAAACGGTAGCAAAAGCTTTTCTTAAATTTTTGCTGGCCGTCGAATTACCTTGCCCGCCTACGTTAACAGTATCAGCATTTATTCCGATATATCCGTAACCCGGGTTATTTACAGCGCTGACTGAAATTTTATCTCCTGTTAATTTTGCGTTTTTATTGATTTGTTTAATTTCCGTAAATGTTTCCAAATTGCCTGCAGTATCTGATATATCAATAGTACCGTTTTTTACGCTGCTTATTATATCTTTGGTGTCTGTTGCTTTAAACTCCAAATATTTTGTTGCAGGTTTCCCTTTATAATAATCATCATTTGCTTCAAAATATACAACATTATTTTCATATTTCAAAAATTTATATGCGCCGGCTCCCAAAGGCTTGGCTGATTTTGCCTTTACACTTGAAAGATCGCCTCTAATAAAGCCGAACTTATTTTCTTTGTAGTTGTATTTTGATTTTTCCCCGTAATAGCTCAAAGGTGCAACCTGAATGCCGCAAATTGTATAAATATCTGAAGCATTATATCCGTTTACGGTTATTTCAACAATCGTATTGCTTATCTTTTTAATGCCTGATATGTTAGGCACTTTTTTTCCGGCGTTCGCGGAAAGAACTTGTCTTAGTGCGATGTCTTCTGCCTGCTTATTAAAATATTTGGGATTTCCGTATGCGGCAGCCAATTTTGTGTAATCTGAATCATATTCGTTTATGACGTCTCTAAGGACAGCAGACTCATCCTTTTTATCGGTTTTATAGTCTTTGGATGTACCATAGTAGATATAATAAAAACAATCCTTTGCTGTTGGAAAAGATTTTATGTCAATGCCGTAATCTGATATAGTGCCGTTTAAATACATTTTCTTGATTGACTCAAATTCATTTGTTAAAAACGGTATTACAATTTGCTTTTTATATTCTGCTTTTGTTGCATCGGATGGATTGCTCAGTTCGTTTTCGGCAGAGGTTTTTTCCGCAAGGGAGTTGTTGTAACGGTAGTTTTTCAAACCGGCGATATTTGTTGTATTAACAACTGACGGGCCTGTATAGCTGGCATCGCAAA
>CAYOAW010000075.1:5599-10878 GCA_964402095.1 uncultured Eubacteriales bacterium
AAACATAAAGACAATGTGCTGCATATAATAATGCAGGCGAGAAATAACGGAATGGATTTTTTTATATACTTATTCATTTATTTCACCTTTTACCAACTAAATAAAATGGTTGAAGATATTTTCATAATCATTTATGATTATGGTAGCATATTATTAATTTTGTAGCAATATTTTTATATATAGTAAAAATAACGAAATGTTTCAATCGCAAATGTGTTAAAGGTAGTGATAACAATTAATGTACTGCTTGTTTCAATCGATGCGAAAAATATTCATAAGCCGTTAGCGGTGTGGTGTATAAAATCATATTGCGAAAATTACTCGCCAATGCGTGAGATCAAAGTGCTTGAGAATAATATTAATGATAATATTGATGAAATTATTGGCAAAGTATACAGGGGTGCTCCGGACATAGTAGGATTTTCCTGTTATATCTGGAATATAGAATTGATCTGCAAGATTGCAAAAACACTTAAAAAACTTTTGCCTGAATGTATAATTGTTTTCGGCGGTCCGGAAGTTACTTTCGAAAATAATATAAATGACTATCCTTTTGCTGATTATATTATACAAGGCCCGGGTGAAGCTGCATTTTATGATCTACTTAATAAAATAGAGGATGGAATCGAACCTTTGGGGAAGATTATTTCGGGAACCGGCGCTGCCTTTGAATCGTTGCCTTCCCCATATACAGAAAAATATTTTGATTCCTTCAAATCCGGAAAAATGATTTCATTAAAAAATCAGCTGATTTATTATGAAAGCTCAAGAGGCTGTCCCTTTCACTGCGAATATTGTCTTTCTTCTGTAACAAGCGGTGTTGAATACTTGCCGGTAAAACGTGTTAAAGATGATTTATATAAAATTATTGCCCAAGGAGCAAAGTGTATAAAATTTATTGACAGGACATTTAATGCTGATAAAAACAGAGCAAATGAAATCTTACTGTTTATTCAATCTCTGGATACCGAATGCACATTTCATTTTGAGGTTGCCGCCGATTTGTTTAACGATAATTTGCTTGCTGTTATAGCATCAATGCCGGTTTGCCGTGTGCAGTTTGAAACGGGCATACAATCAGTCAACGAAAAAACACTTGATGCCGTCAGCAGAAGAACAAATACAAAAAAAGCATTGGATAATATCAGAAGATTGACAGAAATGAAAAATTGTCACATTCATGTCGACTTAATTGCAGGTCTGCCATATGATTCTTTGTTAACTTTTTCACAAGCGGTTAACCTTTGCTTGGATGCTAATCCCCATATGCTTCAAATCGGTTTTTTGAAAATACTTAAAGGCTCATTAATAAGAAAAAAAAGTAATTCATACGGTTGCAGTTTTGCCGATAATCCTCCATATGAGGTCTTGAACAGCAATTGTATGTCCTATAATGATATTTTAGTGCTTAAGGGATTGGCAAAAGTAATTGACAAATTTTATAATAGCGGTATGTACAAAAATACGGTTCATTTTGCTGTTGAAAATATCTTTAAGTCTGCATACGAATTCTTTATTCGGTTAGCTGATTTTTGCGAATACAAAGACAATTATAAATCATCTCTAAAAAACTCATACACAATTCTGTTAAACTTTCTGTTGCAATATTGTGATAGAAAATATGCGGAACATTATATTAAGTTGGACTGCCTGACATTTGATGCTAAAGGAATGCTGCCTGACGGTATTCAGCAGTTCCGTGACAAAACCGCAGAAGCAAAATTAAAAAGAAAAAAGGAATTCGGCAAATGCAGTATCAGAGTCGAATATTTTGAAATGGACAATAAAAAAAGGCTTTTCATTTATGACTGTAAAGACCCGGTAAGCAAGGAATTTAAGGTCGTTGAATTATACGAAAAGATTGATTAAGTTAAACCGCATATATTGACATTAAACTGCATTAATCGTATGATATTAAACAAATATTTATTTTTCATGTCATGTAAAAGAGGAGATTATTAATGCCTGATTATCGCAGAGTTGTGTCCAAAATTGATATGGATGCAATTCTTCACAATTTTGATGAAGTTAAAAACAAGTTGAAGGATGAAACAAAAATACTTTCTGTGCTGAAAGCAGACGGTTATGGCCATAATGCAGTGCAAGTTGCGAAGATATTAAAGGGTAAAACGGATTACTTCGGTGTTTCAATAATTGAAGAAGCCGTTGAACTTCGAAAAAACGGTATCAATAATCCGATATTGATTTTTGGGTATACTTCACCCGACCAGTTTGAAGAGTTGATTAAAAATAATATTGATCAAACAATATTTCAGCTTGATGTTGCAAAAAAATTGTCTTCTGTTGCTTCTGCATTAGGAATAATCGCTAAAATTCATATTGAAGTGGACACAGGAATGAGACGGACAGGATTTAAAGCCTGCGCTGAAAGTCTTGAAGCAATAAAAATGATATCGGAATTGCCTTATGTTGAAATCAAAGGTATTTTCACACATTTTGCCTGTGCGGATTT
Organism: uncultured Eubacteriales bacterium; assembly: GCA_964402095.1. Taxonomy (GTDB): domain Bacteria; phylum Bacillota; class Clostridia; order Oscillospirales; family Acutalibacteraceae; genus UBA1447. Next base: position 8,073 of record CAYOAW010000075.1, read on the forward strand.
TTCAGACAAAACAACTCAAAATGCACAGAGAAAACAATTTATTGATTTTCTTAATGAATTAGAAAAAAACGGTGTAAAAATACCGTTAAAACACGCTTGCAACAGTGCTGCCGTTGTTGACGATGATGACTATTTTGATCTTGTAAGAGCAGGTATATTGCTTTACGGGCTTTTTCCCTCTGATGAAGTCCATAAAGAAAAATTGAATTTAATACCGGCTATGGAATTGAAAACACATGTTATTTTCATCAAGACAGTCGAAGCGGGATGCGGCGTAAGTTATGGCCAAACTTATGTTACCGGAAGAGAAACAAAGATAGCTACCTTGCCTGTGGGCTATGCTGACGGATATCCAAGAGCACTTTCATCTAAAGGAAGAGTTATCATTAAAGGTAAGTATGCTCCGATTATCGGAAGAATATGTATGGATTTGATGATGGTTGACATAACGGATATTGACGGTGTTGAAGTGGAAGATGATGTTATACTGATCGGTTCAGATGGGGATATATCAATATCTGCAGAGGAAATAGGCGCCCTGTCAGAAAGCTTTAATTATGAAATAATTTGCGGAATCAGCAAAAGAGTCCCTAAAGCTTTTTACAGAGATGGCAAAGAATTTCTTTTTCTTTCAAGCTTTGCCGAAGAATAAAAATTTAACACAACAATAATTAACGGAAGCCGGGCATTGAATGTCCGGCTTCCGTAATATAACAGACTGATGGCTGCTGGAATAATTGAAATTATCAAAAATTTGTAAAATGATTTGTTCCTGTTAACCTTATAATTAATTTTATTCGGATTTTATGATATCAATAGTATATTTTACCAAGTCCGAAACACTAACTTTTGTAAAACCGGAGATGCTTGTTTCTAAATTGTTTTTATAGGGTTCTGACCAATAATCTGGTATATTTTTGGCCCCAACCATTATACCGATGATGGATCCGACAGTGGCGCCGTTGCAATCTGTATCAAATGCAGCCTCAACCGCAAGACAGATTGACTTTCCTAAATCTTTTTCGCCAAAAAGCAAAGCTGCCGTTACAATCATTGCATTTGGGATCGTATGACACCAGCCGTGTTCTTTGGCTTCGTTGTAAAGACTGTGAATATGGTCAATAACTTTTTGATATTTTTGCCCTTCATTGTATAATTGAATTACATGATCAATAGCTTTTCTTAACCGTGATTTTTTTGGTATTTCATCCAAACCTGATTCAATTATGGTTTGAACATTGTCGCAGACAGCTGCAGCTGAAATCATTGCGGCAACGAACATTTCACCGTAAATACCGTTTTTTATATGGGATATACTGGCGTCTCGCCATGCCATTTCTGCGGCCTTTTCCGTATCGGTAATGTTTATATAACCAAAAAAATCTCCCCGAATTTGAGCGCCGATCCATTCTCTGTACGGATTTTTGTATGAGGCGGTTTCCGGTGCAAGCATACCTGCTGCAGCATTACGGTATGCAACCCGCTCTGCAGTAAAGGTCGTGAGCATCGGCATCCATCCGAGCCATGCTTCAAGCACATCGTTTGGCCGAAAGTTTTTCCCGAAATATTGGATTAACTTAAGTGTAAATACCGTATAATTGGTATCATCATCAACAGGCGCAATACCGTTTATATTATCTGCCCAGCAGCTGCCTGTGTTAATCTTACATTCCTTGATCAGCTCATCAGTAAACTGTTCTTTTGTGATATATCTTGATATCGGATAATTATCTGTTCCTCTCAGCAAATTTGTCAGCCGTTCCCGCAAATAACCTTCAACGGGTTTGCCAAGAAGACAGCCGGATATTCGTCCAAGCCAAGCACCGGTCAATTTATCTCGAAGCTGTTTCTCTGAAAGTGATTTGTCGAAACTATGCCTTTTTGCAGGCCTTTCTTTAATAATTCCGTCTAAATCGGATGGCTCAATATACGGATATTCTTTATCGACGGAGGAATAGCTCATCTTATTCCATATTTCATTTGCATTATTAGTTTTTTCTTCACTGCAGTTCTGCTTTGACAGTTCTATACAAACTTCCTCAAATTTGTCAACCGGCTTGCCTTCGTCTTTCAACTGCCGCCATTCTGTTAGAATATCATCATCAAAATGTATCCATTTTTGTTTTTCAAGCATAACCGTACCCCCGTATTAAATAATTTTTAATTTATTGTAATATAATGAAAGTAAGATTACAATATCAATATAATTCTACCGGTTGTTTATAATTATTGGAGGATAGAAAATGGTTAAAATTTCAAACAAACGATTATTATCCTTAATCCTGTCGTTTTTTACAATGATTCTAACGATTACGGGCATAATTAACCCGGCTGTCAAACCGTTTGTTCCATCCGAAATTATTATTGATCCGCAAAATGTTGATATGATGACTATAATTGAAAATGGATTGAGTGATTATATTATCATAAAAGGTGTAAATGCTTCACCTTCGGAGAACAATGCCGCGAATATCCTTCAGAGCTATCTTGAACAGATAAGCGGCGTGAGGCTCTCTGCTGCAAACGATGAAACAAATGAGACAAATCATGAAATTATTGTCGGAAAAACCAACCGTGAAGGTAAAAACTATTTTATAGACCGGGATAAACTCGGTGAAAACGGATTAACAGTCAGAACCGTTGGCGAAAAGCTTGTTATAGCAGGCTCAGAGTTACGGGGGACACTTTACGGTGTCTATACATTCCTTGAGGAAATACTTGGCTGTCATTGGTATACAAGCTCCCTGACTATAATCCCTAAAAGTGAAAAAGTGGAAATACCGGCAAAAATATCCATTGAACAGAT
>CAYOAW010000076.1:0-10870 GCA_964402095.1 uncultured Eubacteriales bacterium
CTTTTTACTATTCCATAAAAAATACTTGTTTCATGAGCGGCTGAGCACCTGTATCGGGATCCATCTCCATAACCATGACGGTTTTCATATATTCATTCCATTTGTCAACCACGGAACTATCGGCTTGAAACTTGGATGCAAAATCAATACCTTTTTCACATTCATAATATCCGAACAAGTCATTACCGTTATTCCATATAGTATAATTCTTAATCCCTGCATTCTTTAATACTTCAACCAGTTCAGGCCAAATCTCATTATGCCGGCGAATATATTCATCTAGCATACCATCCAGAACTTTTGCTCTCCAAGCATATCGCTCCATGAATTAATGCTCCTTATTTAATCATACCAGCTACTTCATCTGCAAAATTTTCTTCTTTTTTTTGCAAGCCTTCACCTTTTGCAAAACGAACAAATCCGAGTACCTTGATATCTGTACCTAATTCTTTTGCAACGGTATCTACATACTGCCCGACAGACAAGTCACTATTCTTAACAAACTGTTGATCTAAAAGACAAATATCTTTAAAGAGCTTCGCCAATTTGCCGCCAATAATTCCTTCCAGAACCTTTTCAGGTTTGTTTTTCATTTTTTCGTCTTCTTTTAATTGAGCTGCAATAATACCTTTTTCATACAGAATAACATCAGCAGGTACAGACAATTCATCAAGATATTGCGGGCTCATCGCCGCTATTTGCATTGCAATGTCTTTCCCCATTACCTTAAATTTATCATTATCGGCAATGTCATCTTTAACAGAAAAGTTCACCATAACTCCGACTGTTCCGCCGGCATGAATATAAATAGACAGGTTTCCTTCAATTCTTTCAAACCTGCGAATTTTAATATTCTCACCAATAGAAAGAATCTTATCCTGCAAATTCTCAATAACTGTCCTATCGTTTCCGGAAAGTTTTGTATTATGCAAGGCCTCAACATCGGCGGGGTTAGATTCCGCTATTGTTTTTGCAATATTTGATACAAATTTTTGGAAATCCTCATTTTTTGCCACAAAATCGGTTTCTGAATTAACCTCAACCAAAACACCTATTTTTTTTATATAATCATAGTAAGACGATACAATACCTTCAGCAGCAATACGTCCGGCTTTTTTTGTTGCGGCTGCAAGACCTTTTTCACGTAAATATTCAATTGCTTTATCCATATCTCCGTCTGAAGAAACAAGTGCTTTTTTACAGTCCATCATACCAACGCCTGTTTTTTCGCGGAGTGTTTGAACATCTTTTGCAGTAAATGCCATTTTTTATTCCTCCTCTGCCTCTTTTGATGTTTCGGCCTCTGTTATTTGTTCCCCTTGTCTGCCTTCAATTATACCGTCAGCCATTGCTGCGGAAATAAGCTTTACAGCTCTTATAGCATCATCATTGCCGGGGATGACATAATCAATTTCATCAGGATCACAGTTTGTATCGACAATTGCAATAATCGGTATGCCAAGCTTCTTAGCTTCTGCAACAGCAATTCTTTCTTTTCTTGGGTCAACAATGAACATTGCAGATGGCTGACGCCGCATCTCAGTAATTCCGCCCATAAACTTTTCGAGTTTTTCAATTTCAAGATTTAATTTTATAACTTCTTTTTTGGGGAGTAAATCAAAGGTGCCGTCTGCTTCCATTGCTTTGAGCTGTGCCAGCCTCTTTATTCTGCGCTGAATCGTATTAAAATTGGTAAGCATTCCTCCAAGCCAACGAGCATTTACATAAGGCATGCCGCATCTTGAAGCTTCATCTCGAATTGAATCCTGTGCTTGCTTTTTTGTTCCGACAAAAAGAACTTCCTGACCGTTTTCTGATAGCTGTTTAATAAACGAATAAGCCTCTTCAAGCTTTTTGACCGTTTTTTGCAGGTCAATAATGTAAATTCCGTTTCTTTCCGTGAAGATGTATTGCGCCATCTTAGGGTTCCATCTTCTGGTTTGATGTCCAAAATGAACACCGGCTTCAAGCAATTGTTTCATGGATACTACTGACATAACTATTTCCTCCTTAGTTTTTCCTCCGCAAAGACAGTATTTATCTTGCAACACCGATTACCGATGCACCGGCAAGACAATCCTTGCGTGCGAATTTCCGTAGAATTATATCACGACAACTTTTCTTTTGCAAGCACTTTTTATTAATTTAAATATTTATCATTCTACAAGCTATACAATGCTTAGCAATGAATCCAATAAATCAATATTCTATTTTGCAATTCTGAAAGTAACGTGTAATTTTTTCTCCGTCACTTGTTAATACAATTATACCGACTTTGTCTGTTCTGAAAACTTTTGCGCCGATTGTTTTAAATCTGTCAAGTGTTTCCGAGTTTGGATGACCATATAAATTATCTTTCCCACATGAAATTATCACATCGCTTGGCAGCACCTTGTTAAGGAATTCAGCACCGGATGAGTTTTTGCTTCCGTGGTGACCCGCCTTTAAAACATCAGATTTTATATTCTCCCCGCTTTTTATAATATCATTTTCTTCTTCCTCTTCCGCGTCACCTGTAAAAAGAAATGATGTATTGCCATATTCTACTCTTAAAACAGCAGACATATTGTTTAAATTACTGCTTTGCGTAATTGGCCCGAGAATTTTCATTTTGGCGTTGCCAAGCAAATACTCGTCTCCAAAATTGGCTGCATACACCAATGCCTTTGATTTGCTTATAATGTTAAGCAAGTCTTCAAAATTTCTTGTAGAAGGCAAGTTTTCTTTGTTGATATTTGGTAAAATAATTTTTGAAACACGAATTTCATTAATGATTTCCGACATACTGCCAATATGATCTAAATCAGGGTGTGAAATAATAATATAATCCAAACTATAGATATTCATATTTTTCAAATATCTAATAATGTTTTCTGAATTTCCAATGTCGCCTGCATCAATTAAAGTATTCCCATGTTCTGTTTTTATTAATATGCAGTCTCCTTGCCCAACATCAATAAAATGTACAGAAAAAGGCTGTAGGCATTGTTCAGAACTGTTCCTTAGCCCTACAAGCTTGAATATCTCGTGCCATTCCGGGATATCGAACGGCAAGTTTAAATCAGGTGTAAATGAAATAGCTATACTTGAAATTATTATAATAATAAGAGTTACCAGAGCAATTAACCGTTTTATATTCAACTTGTTATTTTTTGTATTTTGAATAATTATCAACTCTTTTAATATTTGAATAAACATTTGATTTATTACATGACGATATTAAACATTTTGCATTATTGCCAATCAAATCCCGCCGCCCTGTCTTTCTTAATGCTTCTTCTACCAGCTTTTTATTTGCAGGGATAAAGTACTGCAACAAAGCTCTTTGCAATGCTTTATCATGAACAGTATGTGCGCAATAAACCTCTTTGAGTGTGTAAGGATCAAGACCGGTATAATACATGCAGGTTGATATTGTACCCGGTGTAGGATAAAAATCTTGAACCTGGCGCGGTTTTATTTTTTCCTTTTTTAAAAATACAGCAAGATCAACAGCATCCTTTAATGTACTGCCCGGATGCGAAGAAATTAAATAAGGAACCAAATATTGTTCTTTACCGTATTTCTTGCATAAATCAAAATATTTCTTTGAAAATTTCAGATACATTTCAATATGTGGTTTCCCCATGCAGTCAAGAACAGCAGCGGAACAGTGTTCAGGCGCAACTTTAAGTTGTCCGCTAACGTGATTTTTGACAAGCTCAATAAAGAAATTATCTTCTTTATCCGTCATCATATAATCATATCTTATACCTGAACGGATAAAAACTTTTTTAACTCCGGGTAATTCTCTAACCGATTTTAGAATATCGAGATATTCGCTATGATCAACTTTAAGCAAAGGGCACGGTTCGGGCGCAAGACATTTTTTCCCTATGCAATGACCATTTTCTAATTGTCTTTCACAGGATGCTTTTCTAAAATTTGCCGTAGGGCCACCAATATCATTGATATACCCTTTGAATCCCGGGCTATTGATTAATAATTTTGCCTCATCAAGAATGGATAATTTGCTTCTTGAAGTTACAAATCGTCCTTGGTGAAAAGATATCGAACAGAAATTGCAGTCGCCAAAGCATCCCCTGTTGTGTGTAATTGAGTATTCAACTTCCTCAATTGCCGGTACTCCCCCCTGATTCTTATATGTCGGGTGGCAAGCTCGCATATAAGGCAACGCGTAAATTTCATCAAGCTCATTTGTTGTAAGCGGTGTCATTGGTGGGTTTTGAATCAGCATCCTGCTGCCATGCCGCTGTTTTATCAATTTTCCTCTAACGAAATCCTGCTCATCATGTTGAATACGGCATGAAATTGCATACTCTTTTTTATTACTTTTGACATTTTCAAAAGATGGGCATTCAGTACCGGTTAACGGAGTATTTCTAACATCAACCGAAAAACAGGTTCCTTTTATATTTGTGATATCATTTATCTTATCCCCTGATAAAAGCCTGTTTGAAATTTCTAAAGCTTGTTTCTCCCCCATACCGTATACGATTATATCAGCACTGGAATCAAATAGAATCGATGGCCGTACAATGTCATCCCAATAGTCATAGTGTGCAAACCGGCGCAAAGATGCTTCAAGCCCTCCTATAATTATTGGGATATCTCCAAACAACTCACGAACTTTTCTACAATATACAATCACCGCCCTGTCCGGGCGCTTGCCGGATTTTCCTCCAGCTGAATAAGCATCATCGCTTCTAATTCGTTTTGCAGATGTATAGTGGGCTACCATAGAATCAAGATTACCAGACGTGATAAAAAAGCCTAATTTGGGTCTGCCAAACTGCGTAAAATCGAAATCATTTTTCAAGTCAGGCTGTGGCAAAACTGCGACCTTATAACCTCCGGCTTCCAAAACTCTTGATATAATAGCAGTTCCAAAACTCGGGTGGTCAACATAAGCATCGCCTGAAATCAATACAATGTCGGCACATTCCCAGCCGCGGTCATGCATATCCTTTTCGTTAATCGGAAGAAAATCATTCATCATTTTCATCGCTTTCCTGGTGCGGATGCATATTTATATCGGGGCTGAGAGCATTCATTTCCATCCATTGCAGCTTCGATATTAATACTTTGCGAGGTTTGCTGCCCTCAAATGGGCCGATTATACCGCTTTCTTCAAGGACATCCATGAGCCTTGCAGCCCTTGCATATCCAAGTTTCAGCTTGCGTTGTAACAATGTAGTCGAAGCCATTTGAGCATTTACCACTACTTCAACCGCTTTTGGAAGCATTTCGTCTGATTGATCTCCATCTTCCTCATCACTGTTTATTGAACCTTTTTTCTTTGTTGTGATGGTATGTCGTTCTATCTCCTTAATAATATTTTCATCATAATCTGTTTGAGACTGGCTTTTTATAAAATCAGCAACTTTCTCAATCTCATCATCTGAAATATAGCAGCCTTGAATTCTTATTGGCTTGGATATACCAACAGGATTAAACAACATATCTCCTTTTCCCAGCAATTTTTCTGCTCCAGACATATCAATGATTGTTCTGGAATCAACTTGAGCAGAAACCGAGAGTGCTATTCTGCTGGGGATATTTGCTTTTATTATGCCGGTAATAACATCAACCGAAGGGCGTTGTGTCGCAACAACAAGATGCATTCCGGCAGCTCTTGCCATTTGAGCTAACCGGCATATTGAATCTTCAACTTCGTTTGGTGCAAGCATCATCAAATCATTTAACTCATCAATAATCACAACTATCTTATGCATCTTTTTTATTGTTTGAGATTTTTCTGCAATTTTATTATATGAATCAATATCTTTCACATTGTTTTCTGTAAACAGCTTATATCTATCTTGCATTTCAGCAACTGCCCAGGCTAATGCTCCGGCGGCTTTTCTTGGATCGGACACAACAGGAACAGCAAGATGTGCTATCCCGTTATATGCAGCAAGTTCAACTGCTTTTGGATCAATCAATAAAAGTTTTACTTCATCAGGTGTTGCATTATAGAGCAGGCTTATTATCATTGAGTTCAGGCAAACCGATTTGCCTGAGCCCGTCGTACCCGCAATTAAAAGATGGGGCATCTTAACAAGATCAGCACAAATTACATTACCTGTGATATCTTTACCCAACGCAACATTCAGCTTGCTTTTTGCAGTTTTAAATTGATTGGTTTCAATTATTTCTCTGATTGTAACATTTGCCCTTGTTTTATTAGGCACTTCAACACCTATCGCAGACTTGTTGGGAATAGGTGCTTCGATTCGAACGCTTGACGCAGCTAAACGCAATGCAATATCTTCCGATAAATTTGTTATTCTGCTGATTCGGACTCCAGGTTCTGGCTGTAATTCATAACGTGTAACAGAAGGTCCCCTGCTTATCATCAATATTTTCGCTTGTACACCGAAACTTTTAAGAGTATCAATTAATTTATTTCCGTTAATCCTCAATTCCTCTTCAAAATTTGTATTATCAGAATATTTGTTCTCAAACAAACAGTCAATAGGCGGAAGTTTATATTTTTTGAATTCAGATTTGTCATCAATCCCTGATTTTTCATTTGTACTTTTTCTCTCCGGTATGATTTTTTCATCCGGGATGTCTTTGTTTTCTTTTACTGTATTTTTTTCGGACAAGGGTTTATTTTTTTTGTTTTGAAAGTTCGGCAAAGAAATTTCCACTTGCAAATCTTCTCTTTTTTTTACGGCGGTTTCATATCCAGGAAAATCAGGAACAATAGGAACATATTCTTCCACAAAGGTATTGTCAGAATCACTTGCCGGTTCAATGTCATCAATGACTTTCGGCGGGTTAAACACTTTTTTCTTTTCCGGCGTAATATTTTGATCTATAGATTTCTGTTCTTTTCTTATTTCTGTATAAGCACCAACTTTTTTTACGGGATTTATGACGGCTCTTAATAATCCAAACAATGTTGTGCCCGTTAAAAGCATAAGCATAACGATCGATAATAAAACAATTGTGATTTCAGCCCCGGTTTTACCGAAAAGCTTGGCGAACATGCCTCCCGCAAATGCTCCCGAAACGCCGCCTCCGGGTTTATAATCCCGTAAATTCCAAACTGATTTGATTTGAAGAGGTATAGATTCATTATTCAAGTATTGACCGGATTTTGCAAACACATGTATTGCCCCGCACAGAAAAACAATAAAAACCGTCATACCGGCCAAGTTTAATGCTATGTTGCCAAGCGGTTTATCCAATGCGCATATTACTGATATATAAATCAGCAGTAACGGAATAATATAAGCACAATATCCAAAAAGCCCAAGCATAGAATTGTGCAGATATGTCCAAATATTTTGTCCTTTGATTAAAACAACAAATATCAGAAAAATCGCTATGCCCATTAGAATAACAGCTATTTTTTGTCTTTTCTCCATTGACCGTTCATAAACCGTTGTTTTCTTATCAGGCCTTTTACTGTTTCCTTGTTTATAAGTGCTGTTTTGCACATTTTTTTTCTTTTTTGGCGAAGTTGTTTTAAAATTTGCCATTTTTTCCCATCCTTAGCAAATGATTAAATATTTAAATTATTATAGCATTTATTTAGATTTTGAGCAATATACAAATATATCACAATAAATAATATATGGATATTATTATATACAATAAGTATTCCATTGACAAAAAGTGAAATAGGTAATAAAATTACAAATAAATTTGTTTTGGAGGAGATCATATTTTGGGATACAATTTGAGTCAAAAAATCATTTCAAGTCATTTAATAGCCGGTGAAATGAAAGCCGGAGAAGAAGTCGGTATAAAAATTGATCAAACTCTGACTCAGGACGCAACAGGTACAATGGCATATCTTGAATTTGAAGCAATCGGCATAGAAAGAGTTAAGACCGAACTCTCTGTTGCATATATTGACCATAATACATTGCAGACAGGCTTTGAAAATGCTGATGATCACAAATTCATACAAAGTGTTGCAAAAAAACGAGGGATTTTGTTTTCAAGACCAGGAAACGGAATATGTCATCAGGTCCATCTTGAACGATTCGGAATTCCGGGAAAAACTCTTATAGGTTCTGACAGCCATACCCCTACCGGCGGTGGAATTGGCATGCTTGCGTTTGGCGCAGGAGGACTTGATGTTGCGGTTGCAATGGGCGGCGGTGCTTATTATATTAACATGCCTAAAGTAGTTTCGATAAGGTTAACCGGCAAACTCCAGCCTTGGGTTTCAGCAAAAGATATTATTTTAGAAGTTCTGCGACAAATGACCGTAAAGGGCGGCGTTGGCAAAATTATTGAATATAGCGGTGAAGGGATAAAAACGCTATCTGTTCCCGAAAGAGCAACAATAACTAATATGGGCGCTGAATTAGGTGCCACAACTTCTATCTTCCCTTCGGATGAAATTACTAAAGCTTTCTTAATATCTCAAAATCGCGGGCAAGATTGGGTTGAATTGTATGCTGATGAAGATGCGGAATATGCAGAGTGTTTAAATATTGATTTATCTTCTCTCATACCTTTAGCCGCAATGCCGCATATGCCTGACAATGTCAAAACTGTTGATGAAATCGGCAATATTAAAATTGATCAGGTATGCATCGGTTCCTGCACTAATTCCTCATTACTTGATATGCTTAAAGTTGCCGCAATATTAAAAGGTAAAAAGGTTCATCCAAATGTAAGTTTAACAATATCTCCAGGTTCAATGCAAGTTCTGAATATGCTTTCATTAAACGGCGCACTCTCAGATATGGTTTCTGCCGGTGCTCGAATCTTGGAATGCGCTTGTGGGCCATGTATCGGAATGGGACAATCTCCAAATTCCGGCGGTATATCACTTCGTACTTTTAACAGAAATTTTGAAGGAAGGTCCGGAACGGCTGACGCAGGTATTTACCTTGTTAGCCCTGAAGTCGCTGCAGTTTCGGCAATTACAGGAGTCTTGACCGATCCGAGAAATATGGGAGACATGCCAAAAATTTCATTGCCTATGGAATTTATCATAAATGATAAACTAATCGAACCCCCGGCATCGACCAATGAATCAAGCAGTATTAAAATAATATATGGTCCGAATATTAAAGAGTTCCCTTCAAGCAGTGCTCTCCCTGATGCTATTTCAGCCAAAGCCGTTTTAAAAGTCGGTGACAATATTACAACAGATCATATTATGCCAGCGGGATCCAAAATCTTACCATATCGTTCAAATATTCCGTATTTATCAAATTTTTGTTTTAAACAGATTAATCCGAATTTTTCCGATATCTGCAAAAATGAAGGCTCAGGTATAATTATCGGAGGCACAAATTACGGCCAAGGATCTTCAAGAGAACATGCAGCATTGGTTCCTCTTTATCTGGGGATCAAATCTGTTATTACAAAATCATTTGCGCGAATTCATATTGCCAATTTAATAAATGCCGGCATTATTCCTTTAACGTTCGCAAACGCCGAGGATTATGATAATATTGATGAATTCGACGAACTCTATATTCCTGAAATCAGAACACTTTTATGCGATAATAAGCCTTTGGTTATTAATAATTTAACAAAAGGCAAAACTTATAATCTTTGTTACAGCTTTTCACAACGGCAAAAAGATATAATACTGGCAGGCGGTCTATTAAATTATACAAAATAATTATTCATAAAAAAGGATAGAAGGATGTTATTATGAACGAAGAAAACATTAGAATAGCTGTTGAAAAATTTGAATCCCTTGTCCGCGCACAAATTGAAAGGTCTGATAAAATAAAATCACAGGGTGAATTCATTGATTATGATAAGCTTGACAAAATTATAATAGGTGTTTGCGGTGGTGATGGTATCGGGCCTTTTATCACAAAAGAATCCGCTTCGGTTCTTGAATATATTCTCTCTGATGAAGTAAAAAGCGGAAAAGTTGTTTTTAAAACAATTGATGGGCTTACAATTGAAAACAGAGTAGCTGAAAACAAAGCAATTCCGGATGATGTATTAGCGGAGCTGAAAAGTTGTCACGTTATTTTAAAAGGTCCCACAACAACACCGCAGGCCGGTGATCCATGGCCAAATATTGAAAGCGCAAATGTAGCTATGAGAAAAGCGCTTGATCTTTTTGCAAATTTACGGCCTGTCAAAGTTCCGGAAGAAGGTATTGACTGGACATTTTTCAGAGAAAATACCGAAGGGGCTTATGCTGTCGGATCTCTTGGATTAAATGTTACAGATGATGTTGCATTGGATTTTGTTGTTGCAACCACAGAAGGATGCCAAAGAATAGCACGCCTTGCTTATAATTATGCCAAGCGAAACAACAAAGACAAAGTATCAATAATTACTAAGGCAAACGTTATTAAAACAACCGATGGAAAATTTTTAAAAATAGCTAAAGAAATTGGGAAAGAATATCCTGATATAATTACTGATGAGTGGTACATTGATATTTTAACCGCGAAGCTTATTGATAAAAAAAGACGGAAAGATTTTAAAGTTTTTATTCTTCCGAATCTTTACGGTGATATTATTACCGATGAGGCAGCAGAGTTTCAAGGCGGCGTCGGTACAGCAGGCAGCGCAAACATCGGAAAATATTATGCTATGTTTGAAGCTATTCACGGTTCTGCTCCCCGAATGGTACGTGAGGGACGTGGGCAATATGCCGATCCATGTTCCATGCTCAGGGCAAGTGTTATGCTTCTTTCACATATTGGCAAGCAAGAAAAGGCCGATCTTCTTGAAAAAGCGCTCGATATTTGCATGTTTAAAGAAAAACGTTTAAAAGTAACCGGTAGAGATGATGGTTGCACCTGCAGTGAATTCGGTTCTTACGTTATGGATACAATTAAGTCTATTCAATAAATTTTGCCTGTTTTAAAGAGCATGCCGTTTTAATATCGGTATGCTCTTTAAAATATTCATTATTCAT
>CAYOAW010000077.1:0-10828 GCA_964402095.1 uncultured Eubacteriales bacterium
CCGGCAACCTTGCATTCATAGCTTTTACCCGCTTTAATTTTGCCTTCAAGCATTTCTTCGGACAGCTTGTCCTCAATTTGCGACTGTATCGCCCGGCGGAGCGGTCTTGCGCCATAGACCGGGTCAAAACCGGCAGCGGAGATTTTTTCAACCGCATCATCGGAAAATTCTATTTTTATATCCATTTCATTCACTTGCTTTGAGAGGTTCCGGAGCAAACGCCGTGCGATTTCTTTAATATCCTCCATGCTAAGCTGATGAAAGACAATAATGTCATCCACCCTGTTCAGGAACTCCGGGCGGAATTCCTTTTTTAACTCTCCCATGACCGCGTCCTTTATTTCCGTATGGCTGAGTGATGCGCCGGTGGCATCACCCGAAAAACCGAGTGTGCTTACTTGTTTTGAAATAAGATTCGCGCCGATGTTGGATGTCATAATAATAATACAGTTTTTAAAATCGACACGCCGCCCCTGGGCATCCGTCAGGACACCGTCTTCCAAAATCTGCAGTAAAATATTAAACACATCGGGGTGGGCCTTTTCGATTTCGTCAAAAAGCAGAACGGAATATGGCCTGCGGCGTATTTTTTCGGTTAATTGGCCACCTTCATCATATCCCACATAACCGGGCGGCGAACCGACCATTCTGGAAACTGTATGTTTTTCCATATACTCCGACATATCAAGCCTGATCATGGCATTTTCATCCCCGAACATCGCAACGGCAAGCGTTTTGCATAGCTCTGTTTTGCCGACACCGGTCGGGCCTAAAAATATGAATGAACCTGTCGGGCGCTTGGGGTCTTTAAGGCCCACTCTCCCTCTGCGTATCGCCTTTGAAACCGCTGAAACCGCTTCGTCCTGCCCCACAATTCGCCGGTGAAGCTCTTCTTCCATATGTATAAGCCTTTCGCTTTCCTCCTGTGTAAGCTGGACAACAGGTATCCCTGTCCAAGAGGATACAATCTCCGCTATTTCCTGCTCGCCGACTTCGCTCGTTGTGCGGGAATTTTTCTCTTTCCAGCTTTTTTGCGCTTCTTCAAGTTGCAATACAGCTTCCTTTTCCTCATCCCGCAGCTTGGCTGCCCGTTCAAAATCCTGTGTGTTGACAGCCGCAGCTTTCTCCTCGGCAAGCGACTTGACTTTGTCCTCCAATTCCTTTAAATCGGGAGGCGCCGTATACTCTTTGAGGCGGACGCGTGACGCCGCCTCATCAACAAGATCAATGGCTTTATCGGGCAGGTATCTGTCGCCGATATAACGCGCGGACATTTTTACCGCAGCAATAATAGCACCATCGGTAATTTTCACTTTGTGGTGCGCCTCGTATTTGTCCCTCAAGCCGCGTAAAATTTCTATAGCTTCCTCCTCTGTCGGTTCGCCAACCGTGATGGGTTGGAAACGGCGTTCAAGCGCGGCATCTTTTTCAATATGTTTTCTGTATTCTTCAAGTGTGGTGGCACCTATCACCTGAAGCTGGCCTTTCGAAAGAAACGGTTTCAGAATATTTGCGGCATCCACAGAACCTTCCGCGGAACCGGCGCCGACGATATTATGCAGCTCGTCAATAAATAAAATGATATTTCCTGCTTTAATCACTTCATCAATCGCGTTTTTAATCCGTTCTTCGAAATCTCCCCTGTATTTTGTACCGGCAACCATTCCTGTAATATCAAGTGAAATGATTCTCTTGTTTTTCAACATTTCCGGGACTTCCCCGGATGCTATTTTAATTGCAAGCCCTTCGGCTATTGCTGTTTTGCCGACTCCCGGCTCTCCGACAAGGCACGGGTTGTTCTTGGTGCGCCTGCTTAAAATTTGAATAACCCGCTCAATTTCTTTTTGTCTGCCGATGACCGGATCGATCATATTTTTGCGGGCCGAATCCGTTAAATCTCTGCCGAATTGTTCCAGCGCCGGAGCAGCTGATTTCCCGTCAGCGCCGGCTCCGGAGACCGCCTCGCCGTTCGGCTGAACGCCCGAACTGCTTAACGAGGATATAATATCCTCCAGCACTTCGCGCGGATTTACGCCGGCCTGTATCATCATGTTGACAGCCGCACTTTGGCCTTCCCGGATTATGGAAATTAAAATATGCTCCGTACCGACATAACTATGGCCCATGGCTCTGGCCTGCGCAATGGAAATTTCAATAATATGTTTGCTTCGCGGTGTAAAATCATTCGGCGAAAGTTCAGTCGGCTCCCCGATCCCGACGCTGTTTTTTATCGCATCTTCCACCTTTTCCGCTGTCAATCCGCGGGATGTCAACACAGTGTAGGCAATACCGCTGTCCTCTTCCAGCAGCCCCGCCAAAAGATGTTCGCTGCCAATATAAGTATGCCCCATATTCTGCGCGACCTCTATCGCTGCATTTAAAGCAATGTTTGCTTTTTCGGTAAATCCTGTAAATTTGTACATTGTTTTATCCTCCGATACAGTAGAAATATAAATGATATTAAGCGGCAGAGAACCTACAGGTTGATAACGGTGACATGCTTTCAGCCCGCTGCCCGATTATTGCACATTCATTGCTTAACCGATATTTTTAAGCGCTTCCCGCACAGTTGCGGCCCGTATTGTATCCCTTTCAATAGATGTCAGGCTTTTGCCTTCGCGGGCGTTAATGGTGGCAGGCTGCATGTTAACGATAAGCTCGTTAAGCTGCTCCAGGCTCACCTTAATCAAACCGGTTGACGCGCCAAGGCGAACCATTGATATCAATTCCATAAATTCATCGCAGCTGATAAGCCTCGCGCTTTTCAGGATTCCCAGCGAACGCCAGATTTTATCGTTTTCACCGGGGTTGCTCATCATCATTTTTGCCGCTTCACGCTCCTGATTAACCAATTGAAGCGTTATGGACTGCAGATTATCCAAAGCGCCTTTTTCCGTTATACCGAGTGTTATCTGATTGCTGAGCTGATAAATATCGCCTTTCGGGCTTGAGCCTTCTCCATAAGCGCCTCTGATAATAAGCCCCAGCTTTGAAACCGTGGTTGCCAGCCTGTTAATCTGGCCGGCGCTTGTCAGCGCAGGCAGATGAAGCATAACAGAAGCGCGCATAGCGGTGCCCAGATTAGTCGGGCATTGTGTAAGGTAGCCGATTCTTTTATCATAGGCATACTTCAGCCTGCTGTCCAGAACGGTATCAATTTGGTCCGCTATTGCATATGTTTCATGCAGCGCAAGCCCTGCTTTCATAACTTGCAGACGGATGTGGTCTTCTTCGCAAAGCATAATACTTACCGATTCGTCTTCTGTAAGCATTAATGCACGGCCTTCGGCGGCACTGGCGAACTCCGGACTTATCAGATGCCTCTCTGCAAGAGAAACCGCTTGCGAACGGGTCAGGTTTTTCATCTCAAGGTAACTGAATCCGCCGGTATTGTCTTTAAGCAATGCGTCACGGACAAGCTCATTGACTGCCTGTCTGCCTTTAGCATCAAGCTTCCCGGGGAAAGGATAATCGCTCAGGTTTCTTGCAAGGCGGATACGGGTGCTGATAACAATATCCCCCTGTTCACCTTTTTCGATATACCACTTGTTCATGCTTGAGCCTCCTTTTCCGTTTCTTTTATTTGATCGCGCAGCTTTGCAGCCAATTCAAAATTCTCTTCCGCAATTGCTTTTTTCAATTCTTCCCTCAGCTGTTCAAGCATGTTGATCTTCTTGACTTCGCTGCCTGCTGCCTCGGATACTTTTCCGTTGTGCTGGATTCTGCCGTGTATTCGCTGAAGCGAAGGTAAAAGTTTGTCATAAAACGTTGTGTAGCACTCCGCACACCCGAGTTTGCCCTCCCGTGCAATGTCCTCAAATGAACAGCCGCATTTTGGGCAGCGGATGACTTTAGCCTCTCCCGGTGACGGCAGCCCCGCTTCCATCAGCCCTCCGAACAGTTCACCGAGGTTAATCCCGAATCCCGAGAAAAAATCACTGTATCCCAAGTGCGCGGCACATTCCGGGCAGAGATGGATTTCAGCGGTATCTCCGTTAACCACGCGCTTGATATGGGTTGTCGCTTCATTTCTTTCACAGTTTTGGCATAACATAATATTGCCTCCTTAATATTTTCGCTTTGTTTAAAAGCTATCGGTTTTAAGTAACAGTTAAAAGCATATTTTTCATAATTTTGGCGCGGATGCTGTCTTTCATGTCAGACGGCTGAATTCGAAGTGTATTGTCTGCGGTTGCGGCAAGGATCAGCTTTGCGGTAACGGAGTCAAGGATATTTTGATAGGTCAAATTGAGGATGTGCGCCCGGCAGGTTTTCTCATCAATACTTTGGCCGATAGCGTTGATTACATGCATCAAAACAGCTCCCCGGTCAAGTTTCACCCTGCTGATACGGATATATCCGCCGCCGCCCCTCCGGCTTTCAACGATGTAACCCTGTTCAGGTGTAAAGCGCGATGAAATAACATAGTTAATCTGGCTTGGCACGCATCCCAAACTTTGGGCAAGTTCGTTGCGCTGAATTTCCGTATAACCGTCCCTTTCCAACATTTCCAAAATAAGATTGGTGATGCTGCTGCTGAGATTCATTGCTGCCCCTCCTTGTCTTTGACTTTCTTTGACCTTTAATGTTATTATAATTGTCTTCCGGTGCTTCGTCAAAAGTCAAATAAAGTCAAATTTCGCTGAATTTTACCGAAAATTCAAATTGTCTCTCATTTTCTTGAGTTTTCTCCCAGTTATTTTTTCTAAACGGTTAAATCGCAAGCTGAAGCCGGTATAAAACAAAAAGAGCTTCACGGCGGTATTTCGCTGCCGTAATGCTCTTATATAAATTAATTAAATCTTTAGGCTATAACTTTGCCAAAAACTCCTCAGCGTCCTTGACAGTCAGGCCGCCCGGAGAAGAGGCAAAGTTTTTCGGAGCTTCCGCAAACCATCTTTCGGCATAGCGCGCCGCCTGATCTTTCGTGATATGAAGTCTCGGCAAGCCGGTTAATTCCGTAATAATCTTACTCAGTGCCGCTAAATCCGTCCCAAGCCAAACGAGCAATTCCGTTAATTTATTCGGTTCATATTTATGCGCTCTTTCCAAAAAAGAAGGCATAAAAACCGCGCATGCTTTTCCGTGCGGCACACCGTAGTTTTCTGTTAATATATAGCCGAGCGGATGCGGGTATGCCGTTCCGCAGGTGTTGATGGCAAGCCCGGTATAAAGCGAACCGTAATAGAGTTCCGCACGTAGGATTTTTGAAGGCAGTTCCCCTGTTTTATTCAGCACTTTAAGCGCCGCCCAAAGCATTGTCAGCCCCTTCTGGGCAAAGCATTTTGAGATTCCGTCGCATTTCGGGGTAAACCATGCTTCAACCCCGTGGCTGAACGCATCAAGAGCGGTTGAAATGGTGATATCATACGGGACCGAGTGGGTGTATTTCGGGTCAGCGTAAGCAAGTTTCGCATAACAATCCGGGCCGGATATACTTCTTTTACGGCCGGTTTCATCAATCGTTAAAACAGAAACACTCGTTACTTCGCTGCCGGTACCTGCGGTTGTGCCGATTAAAACCAGCGGCAAAGGGCTGTTGTCATATATTCTTTTATAAATATCCATCGGCTGCAGTTCCGCGTTCGAAGCATAGATTGCCGCTGCTTTCGCAGCGTCAAGCGGCGAACCGCCGCCGATACCGATAATAAAATCAGCGCCGAATTCTCTTGCCCGCATTCCGGCCGCATGGCAGGCCGATATCAACGGATTCGGCCCTATGCCGTCAAAGCGGTCAAACACGATTCCTTCCTTTTGAAGTGCCGCCTGAACATCATCAAGGGCGCCGCTCATGCGCGCCGACAAGCCGCCCGTAACAAGCATGCACCTTTTGCCGTATTCTTTCAGCAGCGCAGAGTTTTTTATAACCGAGTCCGGACCGCTAACCGTTTTAACAGGCATAAAGAAATCGAATTCCATATTATTCACTCCTTCATGTTTTTGCGAAACAACAGATTCGTTTGTTTAACTTCGGTAATTTATTATACCACGTTTTAATAAAATATCCCATAATAAAATTAAATATTTGTCAATCATTTCTTGCATATTGTTCTGATTCAGTATACAATTTAACGTAATAATAATATATTTATGTTAATTCTGGAGATGTAATTTTGGCACCAACCGGAAATTTGAAAAACAAAGCAGGTATTGCCGCCGCATGCGCCGCGGCCGCATTTCTTGTCGGCATAATCATTTATGATACTGCCGGTCATACTCCCGAAATATCCAAAAGCGGCATCGCAATGGGTACAGTGATTACCGAAAAGCTGCATGGCAAAAACGCGCAGGAAACCGCGGAGGAAATTTTAGAAAGAATAAACGAAATTGAGTCAGCATCTCTTTCCCGGAGAATAAAAGGTTCCGATATTTATAATGTCAACGCTCATGCCGGGAAAGCTGAAAGTGTCGGCAAAAATACCCTTGACTGGGTGAAAAGAACACTGGAGATCTGTAAAAGCAGCGCGGGAGCCCTGGACATAACAGTAGGCAGGCTCACCGCGCTGTGGAATATCGGAGACGAAGGCGCGCGCCTTCCCTCACAGCCGGAAATTGACGGTTTGCTCGGTGCGGTTGGTTACGGCAAGGTTTTGATAAGCAACAGTCAAATTAAATTAGCCGAAGGGCAAAGTTTGGACATGGGCGCTGTAGGCAAAGGAATCGCCTGCGATGAAGCATCGCAAATTCTTGATAAAAACGGGATAGACTCCGCCATCATTTCTGTCGGCGGCAGCATACTTTTATTCGGCGGCAAAGATAAAATAAAGGTTGGTATCCGAAATCCTGCAGGCGCGGCCAACGATTACATGGGTGTTTTAAATTTAAAAAACTGCTGTATTTCCACCTCGGGCGATTATGAAAAAGTACTCGAGGTTAACGGCAAAAAATACCATCATATTTTGGACGCAAAAACCGGTTATCCTGCCGACAGCGGTTTAACAAGCGTAACAATCGTTTGTAAATCAGGCTTGTTGAGCGATGCGCTTTCTACCGCATGTTTTGTGTTGGGATATAAAAAAAGCCTGCCATTGCTCAAGGAATACGACGCCGAAGCGGTCTTTATCACCCATAACAAATCGGTTTACATAACACAAGGTCTTGCCGGCAGCTTTGAAATAACAAATACGGCATATTCCGCGGCAGGGGCTGAAAATGAATCATGAAACAATTATTTAAAAAAGCCGATATCTTCCTGATACTGTTCCTCTGCCTTGCCGGCGCGGCTTTGTTTTTACCCGGTATTTTGGGAAATGAAAACCTTGAGGCGCTTATATATGAAGGCGGAAACATAACGCACAGAATCGATTTAAGCGAAGTTGAGAAAAGTTATGTCATTATACTTGACGGTCCGCCGGCTTCAACCGTAAAGGTCGAGCAAAATGCAATAAGCTATCTTTCATCCGAATGTCCGGATAAACTCTGTGTCAAAGCGGGAAAACTGACGCATCGCGGAGATACTGCCGCTTGCCTGCCAGCCAAAACGGTTATGGTGATTGAAGGCAAATCAGGCAATGACACGTTGCCTGATATAATAACCTATTAACTCTTCGGCAACATTTGAACGGTATTAACAGTTGATAGGCAACAGTCTGCCATCTTTCTGCGTTTTTTAGGAGTTATTCTATGTCACTAAAGGCATTAAATAAAAAGACAGCTTTGCTGGGTATTTTGGGTGCGCAGGCACTTGCTCTTTCATTCTTAGAAAGCCTGATTCCTCCGCTGCCCGGTTTGCCTCCCGGTGCAAAACCCGGTTTTTCAAATATTGTTACGATGTACACGGCAGCGACAATGGGTTTGGGGGAAGCGCTTTATATAACCGGTATAAAAGCGGTTTTTTCTGGCCTTACAAGGGGCGCAACAGCTTTTTTTATGAGCCTTTCGGGCGGACTGTTAAGCACATTTGTTATGTTTGGGCTTTTAAAAATTAAAAAACAGCCCTTCGGCATAGCAGGTATTGCGGTGGCTTCAGCGGCTGCCCACAACCTGGGCCAGCTGATTGCCGCAACAATTATTACAGGCACTGTGTCTGTTTTGGGATATGCGCCCCTGCTTTTCATCTTTGCGGTGGTGACAGGCCTTGTCACAGGAACTGTTTTAAAGACCGTAATGCCGGTGCTTGAAAAGCAGAGCAGATTTCTATCATAAATTCAAATGAAAATATCGGTTGGAGATGAACGAATGAAACAAACGAAAGCGGAAGGTATACTCAAAGCGGCCTCCAAATTTTATGGCGGTGTCTCGGTATCGCACAATAAAAACACCGCCGAAATGGAAATCGAACGCATGCCTGCGCCCGAAAAAGTTGTTCTGCCCATGCAGCAGCATATCGGCGCGCCTTGTTCACCGGTGGTTCAAGCGGGAGACAAAGTGTATGTCGGCCAAAAGATTGCCGACAGCGATAAATATGTCAGCGCTCCCATACATGCATCTGTTTCCGGCAAAGTTACAGATATCGGTGAAACAGTTTTACCCAACGGTGTGGTTTCGCAGAGCATCATCATTGAATCCGATGGTGATATGAAACCATATGAAGGGCTTAAGCCTCCTGTAATCAATACCAAAGAAGATTTCATTAAAGCGGTTAGGGATTCGGGCCTTGTCGGCCTTGGCGGAGCCGGATTCCCGACACATGTTAAGCTGAACACTCCGCCCGATAAAAAGATTGATACACTCATAGTCAACGCCGCGGAGTGCGAGCCTTTTATTACCGTCGACTACCGCGAATGCATCGACAATTCCTGGGATATTCTTTCCGGTATATACACACTCAAGGAAATACTCGGTATTAAAAATGTGATCATTGCCATAGAGGACAACAAGCCCAAAGCATTTGATGTTCTCAGCAATATAGCCGGCAGCAGCTTTGACAAAAGCGGTGACGTTAACCTGATGATATTAAAATCCCGCTATCCCCAAGGGGCGGAAAAAGTGATGATTGTGTCTTCCACCGGGCGAAAGGTTCCGCCCGGAAAGCTGCCTTCGGATGTCGGCTGCCTTGTTATGAATGTGGCAAGCGTCGCTTTTATTTCAAGATATCTGAAATCAGGCAAGCCCTTGGTCAGCCGGTCACTTACAGTGGACGGCTCTGCCGTCGCAAACCCCAAAAATGTACGTGTTTCGATTGGCACAAATTTAGGTGAAGTCATCAACTTTTGCGGCGGCTTCGCAAAGGACCCGTTTAAAATTATAACCGGCGGCCCAATGATGGGCCTTTCCGTAATCGGCACAGACCTGCCTGTATTAAAGCAGAACAACGCGATACTCGCTTTTGCCGAGAATACATACAGGGTTAAAAAAGAACGTGATTGCATACGATGCGGGCGCTGTGTTCATGTGTGCCCGATGAGCCTTATGCCGACAAAAATTATGAACCTCGCAAAAGCTAAAGATATCGATAAGCTTAGGGATTCGGGTGCGTCTGTATGTATGGAGTGCGGAAGCTGCTCCTATGCATGCCCCTCCGGCATCCCTCTTGTGCAATATCTGCGCCTTGCGAAAACACTTCTTACAGAGGCAGGTGACAAGACATGACAGTTGAAAAAAAATTGACCGTCAGCGCATCGCCGCATATACGCTCCGCCGCAACCACAACAGGGATTATGCTTGATGTCATTATCGCCCTGATTCCTTCCCTTATTGCGGCTATTGCGATTTTCGGGCCGAGAGTTCTCGCGATTTCCGCGGTTACGGTAGGCATCAGTGTTCTTTCCGAGTATATTGCCAGAAAGATTATGAAAAAGCCCGGCACACTGAGCGATTTAAGCGCTGTTGTAACAGGCTTGATCCTTGCATTCAACCTGCCGGCGACCATACCGCTGTGGATGGCCGCAATAGGCGCCATCGTCGCGATTGTCGTGGTAAAACAATTCTTCGGCGGAATCGGGCAGAATTTTGTAAATCCGGCTTTAATGGCACGGATCATATTGTTTTTATCCTTCACCCAGGCAATGACCACCTGGACAGGCGCATTCGCTTGGAAAGACGGTGTTGGTGCGGTAACAACCGCTTCACCGCTTAATCAGATAAACAATATCGCGTCGGGAGGAAGCCTGGACGGACTGCCATCGCTTACTCAAATGTTTTTTGGGCAGCGTGCCGGCAGCCTTGGCGAGGTTTGCGCCGCGGCTTTGATTTTAGGCGGCCTGTTCCTGCTTATACGCGGTGTGATTTCGCCTGCGGTACCGCTTGCCTATATCGGCACGGTCGCGGTTTTTATGTTCATAGCCGGCAAGGGTGATTTCGTCTTCGTCGCATATGAACTCATGGGCGGCGGTCTTCTGCTCGGCGCGATTTTTATGGCAACGGATTATGCCACTTCGCCTATCAGCTTAAAAGGTAAAATTATTTTCGGTATCGGATGCGGGCTTTTAACCGCCGCAATCAGGCTGTTCGCCAATATGCCGGAAGGTGTTTCCTTCTCCATCATATTAATGAATATTTTAGTGCCGCATATCGAGCGCTTGACAGCTTCAAAACCTTTCGGCACGCCGAAAAAAGAAAAGAAAAATGCCGCTGAGGCAGAGGTGGAAGCATGAAGAATTCGACTTTCAAAGTGCTTGTCATGCCGGCAGTCATTTTATTCGCCGTATGTCTTGTTTCCACTTTTCTGCTTGCCTACACCAATAAAATAACAGAACCGAAAATCAAGGAATTAGCCGCCGCGAATGCTCAGGCAGTTCGGCTTGAAGTGCTGCCTGGAGCTAAAAATTTCGAGAAGAAAAGCTGTGAGTTGGGCGGTGTTTCCTATGAGTATTTCAAAGGGCTCAGCAGCAGCGGCAAAACTGCCGGTTATGTTTTTACAACCACAGCCACCGGTTACAGCGGAGAT
>CAYOAW010000078.1:0-7783 GCA_964402095.1 uncultured Eubacteriales bacterium
AGGTTACCTGGAAATC
The DNA here is from genome assembly GCA_964402095.1 of uncultured Eubacteriales bacterium. Classification (GTDB taxonomy): domain Bacteria; phylum Bacillota; class Clostridia; order Oscillospirales; family Acutalibacteraceae; genus UBA1447. Next base: position 17 of record CAYOAW010000078.1, read on the forward strand.
CGGCAACACCAAGGTTGCCACGGTGGACAGCAGCGGTAAACTCACCGCCAAAGGCTATGGCACGGCCACCATCACCTGCACCTCGAAAAGCAATCGTTCCGCAAAAGTGACCTGCTCTGTGACGGTCGGCAAGGGTGTCACCTTCGTAAAGCTGAACACCGCCAAATTAAACTGGAATGTCGGCAAAACCGGCACCTTTAAGGCTACCGTTTTTCCAAATGACGCCATCCGGAAGGAGCTGATTTGGAAATCGAGCAATCCCGCGGTCGCGAGCGTTTCCTCAAAAGGGCTGCTTATCGCGAAGAAAGCGGGCAACGCCACCATCACCTGCGCATCGGCATTTAACAGCAAAGCCAAAGCCACCTGCATTGTCTCTGTCAAGACGGTAGACGCCGGCGAAGCGAATAAACAGTGGAGGGCAGCCTATAAAGACTTTTTTTCCGATGCAAGTGATCCTTTAGATAATTATCAATCCGTATATGTTAATGACATTAACAGAGATGGTATACCGGAGGTATTTATAGATCGATGGGGAATTGGCTGCCCTCAACTGATAGTTACATATATAAAAGATAAGGGCATAAGTACTCTTATGTTTGATATTGGTTCAGGTTCAACAATTAAAAATAGATTATATATTGGACTTAATCAAAACAAAGTTGTACTTCGAGAAGACGGAAATTCCTCCGGTACACACGACTATCATCAGGCGGTTATATATACTTTGGGTGAAAAGGGATTCAAAAAAACAGATGAGATTTCAGGCGATGAATTGAATGAAGATTTTAATTATAATGACAGCGCCGCACTGGAGGCGCATATGGAAAAATCCCATAAACTCTTTGATAAGAAGTTTTCGACATTCACAAAGGGTATGAATTTAATCGACTATACCAATGTGGCTATTACGAAAAACATTAAAAATTATCTGTTTAATGAACTTAAGCTGAATAATAGTTGATTTAACATATATTAAAAACCGCGGCCTTAAACAGCAATACGTCAAAAAACATTAGAACCGCTTTTTTGGGTGACTATTTTAATGGTTTTAACAATCATATAATTACTATAATTAATATTTTAATTGAATAGTAAAAGCCATATTTGTATTTGCAAACAAATAAAAAGAAGAAAGAGTTGGAGGATTTTAATGAAAAAGCTCAGTAAAAGTAAAAAAATCGGCATAATATTATTAGTATTGCAAGTTTTAGGGATCGTCGCGGGTATTCCATCAGGAACCACCTTGAATGTATTCGCAGGCGGTAATTATGGGACACTGGTAGGTTTTTGTTTGCCGGGGATTATTGGCTTGGTGTTATTAATAGTAAAAGACAAGAAAGCTCAGAATGGTGATAATTAAATAAATTGAATTTATACATATGTAGAGTATGTTGTAGTTTCATAAGTGGACCCGGATATATCCAGCAATCTGACAATGGAAAACGAGAGGTTGCCGGTACCGAACACCTTGAGCAGCGGCAGCGCGTCGACATTACCGAAATGCCAGAAATTTTCAGTAATATTGTCAATTAGAAATACTGTTATCGGCAATCATCTTTTTATATACACCATACTTTTTTCTTGCTTTAGCAAAACTTATAATTGGCGGTATCAAAAAAAGAGCACCTACCCCAAGCGACATAACCGTAATGATGGCGAAAAAAATGAGTATTCCTATTTTTAATTTAATTTTCAATGCTTTTGGATTATAATCTCGCTGAATAATATACAAAGGAAATTGGTAATTATATAATTTAACCTCTCGCTCTTTCTTCATTATTTCATATTCCTTTTTTTCTATTTTTACAGCAGTCCCGCAACTGTCGCAAACCATTAAACGTCCTGAGGTTACAAAAATAAAAGGAATAAAGAAGATGGAACCAACGTTTTTTACCTTAATTAAATGAAAATCAGAAGGTTTTCCGCATTTCGGGCAAAAGGTTTGTCCGCACCAAATATCGCTATAAAACTGCGTTTTTATCCCCGCCAAAAGATACATAATAAATCTTCCTTTCTTTTTCCAACCTGCCTGTTAAGCATGTCTTTATATATTTAAATTTTATCAGATATAATTAAAAATGTATATATTAAAAATTTAGAAGCTGCAAATTAAATGCCTATAAATACTTAAAATTATGTCGAATAGGTTTTTTATCTTGATTGAAAACTTTAGGATGTTAAATTAATAATAGTTTCATTATTATAATCCACTTATCACGTTAATGTAATAAATTCTTTTTTTAAGTTTTTATTTAACTAAACCGCGATAATTTCCCCTGTGTTTTCTTTCATTAATAAATAAAAAACACCCGTAAGCGCGGCATTTCTGCCAGTCCTACGGGTAAACTTTTATGTTAAGGTGTAAAATCAGAATTTAATCTATTTCTGTTAATTTTTAGCAGTTCCCGAATCTTTTTAACCGTCCGCGAAACTCAGTTTGCTCCAGTCAAAAAGGCTGCCGGGATCTGTTCTTCGAGAGTTGTATTCACAATGGCCGATCACATGGTTTCTGTCTGCGATAATTTTTGGATTGCGGGCAAAAATATCCTTCAAAAGCTTGTTAAGCGAGTCATATTGCGCTTGGGTAAAACCGATGAAGCCGGGGTCAATCTTTTTATAGTCGGGCTCGAGTATATAGACCTTCATTTCTTCGTAAGTGCCTATTCCCATCAGCTCTATCCCGATGGAGCGCGAATTCATGTTGTCTTTGAATTCTCCCCATGTCCCTTTTCCCGCGTGCCAGGCATTTCTCGCCTCCGGGATACAAGCATAAACCAACCCGCTTCGATCAATAAGGTAGTGAGCGGAGGTGTTGCTTTCGGTGAATACATTCCTGATGTAAACCATGTTATACGGGTCTTCCGGATGGGTTACGGCCGCGCTCATAAAATGAATCAAAATATGGGTAATTGCTTCGGTTCTTACGGAAGAGTATTCCTCCACAGACAAAAAATAATCAATGTCATCTGCGGTAACCTTTGTTTCGGAAGTTTTCGCAGATTCATTTGATTTGCCGGCGCATGATGTTAATAAAAAGAAAGCCAAAACAGCAGCAATTGTTTTCACTATAATTTTTATAAAAGCACCTCATTTGATGATGATTACCGGAGGGCTTAATCAACTTTTAATGTAATAGCAAAGGAACTGCGTTTATAAGAACTCCCGGTAAAATTCCGAAATATATTTTTCAATATCATTTCTGTTTCCCCTGTACGGCCCCGGCGTTTCCATTTTAACGGAAACCGTCGCGGTGGCATAAAGCAGGGAATCCTTGATGTTATGTGAAAGCCTTTCGTTGATATAAGCGGCAAAGGTGGTGTCCCCGCGCCCGGTTCTGCCGCTTAAGTTTCTGGATTTGATCGGGCAGGTGTAAAAATCCTTGCCGTCGTATATCAGCACCTCGGTGTTGTGGGTAATCATAATCTCTTTGGCGCCCCAGCCGAAAAGCATTTTTGCCGCTTCTTTCCTATCGGTCAGTCCGGTCATAATTTCTGCCTCGGCGGCGTCGGTTTTGAGATAGGTGATGTACGGCAGCATTTCCTCTTTGTGAGCCCAGTCCTTAAAAAACAGGGAACCGTCGGCGTCGTTCCGGTTGCGCAGGCACGCCTGGACATCCACGGCGATGGCGCCTTTTTTGGAGAGCGCTTTCATCATATCATTATCGAAATCGCCGAAAATAAGGCCGGCGAAATGATAAATATCCGCGCTTAACCCCTCCGGCATATCCTCAATGGTGAACGGGTCGCCCTTGCTGGTGCAAGCGCTGATCCGTCTTTCCTTTTCCGGGGTAAGGTATTGGTTCATCATATCCGTCGAGCGGTTTGAAGTGATGCAGTAAATATCCTCTTTCGGCAGGGTGAAGGCACTAAGCCGTTCTTCATCCTGTTTTGCAACCTTTGTCAGCGCGGCAACCTTGTGGCCGAGTGCATAGGCGGAAGCGGAGGAATAAAGCACGGCGCCGCCTTCGATTTTTGTTTTGTTGCCCAGGTAGTCGGTGTCGGCATCCACGGTGATATGGCCGATGATAATCGATTCGTAGTGTTTCATAGTTCTGTCTCCCGCATATTTAATTATTGTTTCAATCAGAATAACACTCTATCTTGCATATTGTCAATCGACCGTAAATAAAGGGTAAACCGCTTGATAAAAATTATCGATAAACGATAAATAATTGTTGACAAACAGATTAAGTTGCGCTATACTTTTCCCAAGATTAAAGTTTCTGCGAAAGGAATGGTCATCAAATGAAAAAAAGAAACTGGTTTCCAAAGCTCCTGTTCGGTTTGACTGTTACAGCAATTGTTTGCGGTATCGGCGCGGGGATTTCCCTGCCTTGGATACTGCGGGCTTATTTGGATTTTATTGATGTAAGCGTGAACTTGAAATGGATGTTACTGCTGTTGTACATCACCTATTTCCCGTTTATGGTTATTTGGGCATCGGTTTTCAGGCTTTGCCGCAACCTTGCCAATGGCCGGCCGTTTTGCGAAAACAGCATACTTAACCTGAAGATAATCAGCATTTGCGCTTTTTTTGATTTTCTTGTTTTTATTTGCGGAACCTTTATTTATATGAGAATGGCATTTTTCATCCTTGCCGGCGCGGCGCTGATGATTGCTGTTATCTCCGCGATTATCCGGGAACTTGTTATCCGGGGAATTGAACTTCGCGAGGAAGTGGATTTAACGGTATGACGCGGTGATGATCAGCGGACAGGCGGTTGATATACTGAGGGAACGGTTTTTCCGTCCCGTTTGAAAGGAAACGTGCCCATTATGGCAATTATCATCAATTTAGATGTAATTATGGCGAAGAGAAAAATCGGGGCGACCGAGCTTGCCGAAAAAATCGGGATAACCCCCGCTAATCTTTCCATATTAAAAAACAACAAGGCAAGAGCAATCAGGTTTTCAACGCTTGATGCGCTCTGCAAGGCGCTGGACTGCCAGCCTGCCGATGTGTTGGAATATAACAAGGAGGACAAATAAATGGAAACAAATGTCGTTAATGAAAATAATCCCGGCGCACAGCAGCCCCCGATTAACCCTGCGCCTCCCCAATACTATGCGCCGCAACAACAACCCCTCGCAAAGAAGCCGCCGTTGAATTTTGACAAAACCGACAGCCTTTTTGCAGGCATTGCGATAATAACCGGATTTCTCTTCTTTGAATGTATCTTTTTCGGAGGCCTCGGGTTCGGTGTTCCGCTGTTCTTTATTGCGGCATATGCAGGGGTGCTGCTGTACGGCTTAAAAAGCAAAAGCATGGATATAAAGAAAGGCGCTCCGCTGTTTATCCCCATTGTGCTGCTGCTTTTCTGTTTTGTGCTTTTTGACAACACGGTTTTAGGCATATTGGATATCGGTTTTTTGTTTTTCCTGTCCGTGCTTCAATTTATGACTATGTTCGGTGTGCGGGATTATGAAAAGCTTTCAAAAGGTGTGGTGTTTGACTTTATCGGAGGGTTTTTAGGCAGGCCTCTTATGAACCTTGACAAACTCTTTGTGATAACCGCAAAAGGCACGAAAGACGAAAAAGGAAAAAGGCTGGTTTGGCGGATAATGCTCGGCGTTGTTATTTGTGTCCCGCTGCTGGCGGTTATTCTTTCGCTGCTTTCAAGCGCTGATTTGGCATTTGAAGGCGTGCTGAAAAAAATATCGGATTTTATCGGGATGAGTATCTGGGAATATTTCGGCAAATTTATTTTAGGCTGTATGGCAGCCGTTCCTCTGTTCGGAGCAATTTTTGCCTTCCGGTATAAGCTGGGCAAGGGCGCCGTTAAAATACCCGCGGTTGCCGGCAATGTGGATGATGTTGTTGCCTATACAGTCCTGACTATCGTGAATGCCGTTTATCTTTTTTTCCTTTTTGTGCAGTTCAACTATATGTTTTTAGCTTTCCGCGGCAAACTGCCGGGTGGGTTTATCTATTCCGAATACGCGCGCAGAGGTTTTTTTGAACTGGTCGCCATCGCCGCTATCAACCTCGGCATTTCGATTGTTTTTTATCTGTTTACGCGGCGGAAAGAAGGCAGGATTTCGAAGGGCCTCAAAGGCTGTCTGCTCGCCCTCGCCTGCATGACGCTTGTTATCATTGCTTCCGCTGTATCAAAAATGGTGATGTACATGCAGGTTTACGGGCTCACACAGCTGCGCGTTTACACCTCATGGTTTATGATTTTGCTGGCAGTTGTGTTTTTACTGGCCGTAATAAAAATAATTTCACGAAAATTCAACGCGGTCAAAATTATCTGCGTCTTTTTCACCGTCTGGTTTTTGGCTCTGAATTACGCGGGCGTTGACGCCCTGATTGTCCGGTACAACATCAGCAAAAGCGAAATGGATAAAAGCGTCGTCTTGGATGTTAATATGTTCCGTTCCCTTTCGGATTCCATGGTGCCGTATGCTGTCGAACTGTTGAACGGTGAAACAGAAACAGGCAAGCCATCCTTTGATGTAATCATGGCAAAATATACACTGAAAAATGATCTTGCGGATAGATATAATCGATTGGCAGAAGCAAATTGGCAGGCGTTCAATCTTTCAAGTTATCAGGCAAAAAAGGCTCTCGAAAAAAACAAAGATACTTTCCGTATAAATTTTGACGGGAATTACCTTCGGGCTGCATCGGGGCAGGATAAAGATATGCTTTTACGGTTTATACCGAAGATGGAAAAATTCCAATCCTGCGCCTGGTATCTGGATTTAGCGCGTGAGAAGGAATTCAATTGGAACGGAGAATATCGGTTTTACGGTTATGCCATACTCAGCCCGGCGTATTATGACCAAATTACCTCAAACTTCGTTTGGGACGAACTTGACATTCCTTTTACCGGCATTGCGTATTTTGAAAACTTGCCGGATAGTGTAAAACTTTTCGCCTCCTCTGGCTATGAGACGGCGATGAACGAAAACGGTACGGTAAATTTTGTGCTGGATAAAACCTCCAAAAAACTGTATTTTAATGTTTCAAAAAACTATCTGTATCCGAATGACGAATATATAAGCCGTATGGACTAACCTCCCCGTTTGAAGAAAGAGGCTGACACCGAATATGTTCACCGGATGTGTCTAAAGGTTAAGACTGGAGGGGAAATTGTGATAAGAAATATTATTGTATCAATCGTTTCGTTGCCGGCGTTATTCTATGCGACAATACTTTCCGTTGAACCTTGTACAGCATTGATTAACATGCTTTTTAAACCGGATAGCGGTATCTCTATTTATTTTGTTGGTCTGTTTATACTTTTTGATTTTTATATAATTGGCTTGCTTCTTATAAAGTCCACAGGAAATAAAACGAAAGACCTTTTTTCAATTGGGCTTTTAGGTTTATTAGTTTATATTTACACGGTTGTTGTTGATAAGATTATGCCAAATCCTTTTGATAGCCCGTTCCAATCGTTTATTAAAACGGAAGATATTAAATATTTGGGTGAAGCAATAGCATTAAAAGGAGTCTTTTTAGTCGGTAGCTTTTTGCCTTCGGTGTTTCTTTGGCTCGGCATGTTCAGCCGAAAGAAAAACCGTATAAAAATAAAAAATACGACTCTGAACAGAATTAACCGGCATAAGGCTATAGAAGAAGCCGGATCGGATACGAATACGCTAAGCAACTCTCAAACAGATTAATATCTCCTATCTATTTTGAAAATATTGATTAATTGAATATAAAAAAGGGGGATGACACACAATGAAAAAAGTGAGTCGGCCCCTAATTTATTATTAGGCTAAATTTTGCATCAGCCCATTTTGTATTGCTGCAAAA
>CAYOAW010000078.1:7883-10686 GCA_964402095.1 uncultured Eubacteriales bacterium
GTTGATGGTCGGCGTACCGAGCAGGAGGCCGTCGCAGGCGTCGATTTTATCTTTGATACCGGCAGGGTCCGCGTCAAGCGCGTTGACAACTTCCGTTTCAAAAGCGTATTTTTCATTCAGCGCAGACTGCAGCTCTTCCGCTACCCGTTTTGTGCATCCGTAAGCCGAAACATAGATCAGCAAAACCTTTTTGGCGGTGCTGTTCTTTACGGCAGGCAAACTCCATTGGCGGTATTGTTCAACGGCTGAACCGATGCCTTTCGTCAGCACCGGCCCATGGCTGGTACAGACAAATTCCGCGCCCAAATGTTCCATTTTGGCAAGGCCGGCCAAAACGAAAGGCTTGAAAGGCCCGAAAATAGCGTCGTAATAATCCTTGAAGGCTTTATTATAATTCTCGGGGTAGGTTACTTTTGTGTCAAACATCCGCGGCTCGCAATAATGCGCGCCCAAGAAGTCACAGGAAAAAAGAACCTTTTCCTCTTTGCACCAGGTGAACATGGAATCCGGCCAATGCAGCAAAGGCGCAGAGATAAAGTTAAGCGTTATGCCGCCCAGATCCAATTCTTCGCCGTCCTTGGCAAGACGCGCGTTGTACGGTGCGTTCACAATAGCCGCCAAATATTTATGCCCCGGGTTTGTCGCGATAACAGTGATATTCGGGTTCAGTTCCAGCAGTTTTTTAACGCTTCCGCTATGGTCCGGTTCGGTATGGTTGAGGACAAGGTAATCCACCGTGCCGATATCGGTTACAGCGGAAATATTTTCGATATATTCGTCAAAAAATGACAAATGGACGGTGTCAATCAAGGCGGATTTTTCGGCCCCTTTAACAAGATAAGCGTTGTAAGTGGTGCCGAATTCCGTTTTCATGATGATATCAAATACGCGCAGCGCCGGGTTTTGCACGCCGACGGAACATATTTTGCCGGTAATTTTTTCTGTACTCATGCGGTACCTCCGTGAAAGACTTGGCGTCAGAATAAACAACGCCGCTTGGCGCATAACGCGCTAAACGGCGTTTGCTGTGTCAGGTGGATGTTTCAAAGGCTTAAAATCAGATTTCCGTGAACATATCTTTCCCTAAACCGCACTGAGGGCAGGTCCAGTCTTCCGGAATATCCTCAAAAGCTGTGCCGGGTTCAATGCCGTTGTCCGGATCGCCGATTTCGGGGTCATAGACATAACCGCATACGCATTCATATTTGCTCATGTTTGTTAACTCCTTTATTAATATTTTTTACAGCTCGGTTTTCCAAAGTCCGTGCAGGTTGCAGTATGCAAAGGCCGCAACAGCTTCATCGTCGACCACCGAGAAAACAGCCTGCGGTTTTTCACCGGGTGCAAGCGCCTTCCTCTGGCCGCCCTTTTTCGTCTCAAGATAAATCCATTGAATTGAGTGTTCTTCGGTCATCGGGTGCGGCACACTTCCGATATCGACTTGAACCGTATCGCCGGATACGGAAATGACAGGGAGATGCTTCTCTTTAGCGGCGTCAACGGTGTTTGGAACAAGTTCGTCCATGGGTTGGCCGCAGCAGATGATCTCCACATCGGAATCGTGAATCATGCCGACAAGATTGCCGCATATACGGCAGATGTAAAACTTTTGTTCCCTGCTCATTTTGTTGCCTCCTTTAAATTCATATCATAATAACTGCGGAAACACCGGCGCTTGCATTTATAACGCCGCAGCCTGAAAATGTTTCCTGAAACAATATATCACAAGGGCTGGCATTTTGCAAGATGATGAAATATAATAGTAATACAAACAAGTTTGGCTTTATTAACATATGTCAACGGCTGATGCCGGAAAGAAAGGATTGGTTACCGTGAAAACGATTCGCTGGGGTATTATCGGCACAGGCGACATTGCCCACAGATTTGCGCAGGCATGCAAAAATACAAAAGGCGCGAGCCTTGAAGCGGTTGCTTCCCGCAGCAGTGAAAAATCCGAAAAATTTGCCGAAGAATTCGGCATTAAGCATCACTTCGGCAGTTATGAAACTATGGCGGAGTGGGACGGCATTGATATCGCCTATGTTGCCACTCCCCACGCCACACACGGGCCTTTCGCCATGCTGTTCATGAACCACGGCAAGGCGATTCTTTCCGAAAAGCCGATAACCGTCAACTGCAGCGAGCTGCAAAAGATGATTGACTGCGCAACGGAAAACAAAGTCTTTATGATGGAAGCCATGTGGGCCCGCCTGACACCCGGAACCATTAAAATGCTGGAAATTGTCCAATCGGGAGCAATCGGAAAAGTCAAAGGCATCCAGGCGGCTTTCTGCTATGATATGTCTGACGAGCCCGGCCATCATGCCTTTAACCCCGTTTACGGCGGCGGCTCCATCTTGGATGTCGGCTGTTACTGCCTGAGCTTTGCCTCCTGGCATATGGATACTCCGGTTGTTGACATTGTCGCAGAGGCGGAACTCGGGGTCACGGGCGTTGATGTGCATTGCTGCTATCTGTTAAAATATGAAAGCGGCGCGATCGCTTCCCTTACATCCGCGATGATGCTCAACAAACCCGGCGACGGCTACATTTTCGGCGAAAAAGGGTATATCAAAACGAAGGACCGGTTTTACGCGCCTCAGGAGTTTACGGTTCATATAGAAGGTCGGGAACCGCAAACCTATAAATGCCCGTTCCTCGGCAACGGGTTTGAAGAGCAGATTCTCGAATGCAATCAGTGCTTAAGAGAAGGCAAGCTGGAAAGCGGCATGATTCCCCATACCCAATCCATGAAAATCATGAAGCAGATGGATGAAATCAGAAAGAAAGTCGGCGTAAAATA
>CAYOAW010000079.1:0-2614 GCA_964402095.1 uncultured Eubacteriales bacterium
TCGGATTTCCGGCTTCAACCGGGCAGTGCCAGGCAAAGTTCAGCTCGGTTTCATCGCTTCCGGGGGTCAGGCAAACATTGGTATTTTGATTACCGTTTTTCTCCCAACCGGCGTTCCATTCACCCTGTGAAATGAAAAAGTCAGGCAAACCGGCCAGGGTGTAGGAGGAGAAGGATAAAACACCGGATAAAATGCAGATACTTAAAATCAGCGCAACGGTTCTTTTTAACATTAGACTGCCTCCTTAAAATAAATGCCGTTTTATTTTTCTGATATTCGGCCGGTCACACATATTGCGCTTGAAGTGATTTTGTAGTAAACTCAACAATGCGGTGATTAATACTAATCCCATATATTGCTTTGATTTAAAATAAATTTATTTGGGATTAGTAAGTTCACTGATTAATATTCAGGAGGATAAAAATGGATAAATATCTTATTGTTAACGCGGATGATTTCGGCATGTGCCGCGCGGCCAATCTTGCGACATTTGATCTGCTGAAATGCGGCGGTATTACTTCAGCGACAGTTATGGTTCCCTGCGGCTGGGCGCCGGAGGCGTGCAAATTTGCCAAGGAAAACCCGGAGTTCGCTATTGGCGTGCATCTGACCTTTACAAGCGAATGGAGCAGATACCGCTGGGCGCCGGTCGCGGCGGACCATACGGCAAGCCTGCGCGATGAAGACGGTTACATGCACCACGAAAGCGACCAGGTCGAGGAACATGTTGATTTGGATGAAGTGGAAGGGGAAATCAGGGCTCAAATTGAAAGAGCGAAAAAACTCGGGCTTAACCCTTCCCATTTGGATAATCACATGGGCTCTCTCTACGGCATCGAAACGGGAAGGTTTGAACTCCTCAGTTTAACGTTTGATATCGCTTCGGAATACAAACTGCCTTTCCGTTTTCCGACTAAATATACCGATGAACAAATGGCCCAATTTGGCTCAAAAATTGACCCCAAGCTCCTCCGTACTTTGTTTTCAAAATTCAGTTCCTATGCGGAACACAAGCATGTCCCGATACCGGACTATCTTATCACGCACGATTGGGGCGGCCCCCAAAGCGACAGCTACGATAATTTCCGCGATTATATGTTTGAACACTTCAAGTCATTCCCGGCCGGTGTAACCGAAACGTTTATTCATCCGTCGCTTGAATGCGATGAACTCAAAGGCACAAGCAGTGTCTGGTACCGCAGAGTATGGGAGCACCGCCTTTTTGCCGATCCGCGCACCCGCCGGTACATCGAAGGCCTCGGGATTAAGATGATCAATTACCGCGACCTTGCCGCTATGAAAGCCTGACATTCTGTTCCCGCTGCCATCCTTTTGCAAGGCTGGCAGCTTTTTATTTACATCTGCGGCAATAATAATGCTGACGGCAGATTTCTGTAAATCCATTCTATTTTATACTTCGGCAAATGTCAAACAAAACACCCGCGCTGCGCTGTTTTTGTTGTTTTTACGCCAAATATATGATAGTATAAAACGGACATAAAAAGAGGGGAATGAACGAAATGACTAAAATTGCTGCGTTTTTTGTTTCGATTGCCGAAATCGTTTCCATGCTCTTTCTGGGGGCGGTTAATACAAAAACCGCGCCTGTTGATTACGGCGGCAATCGGTACACGCAACCTGTGGTTACTCAGTGGCTTACCGTTGTCAGCGCCGGCGCAAGCGACTATGTTATCATCAAAGGAGCAAACTGTTCACCTTCGGAATTGACTGCCGCAAATGAACTTCAAAGCTATATTAAGCAAATCAGCGGCGCAACGCTTGAAATTGTCAATGATACCGCCAGGGTGCGCGAACATGAAATTCTTGTCGGTAAAACAAACCGCGAGAACGGCAGTTATACCATTGACCGTGCGGCCCTCGGCGACGAAGGATTTACGGTTATGACAGCCGGCGAAAAGCTTATGATCGCGGGCGGCGAACTCAGAGGAACCCTTTACGGCGTCTATGACTTCCTTGAGCAGGAGCTTGGATGCCGCTGGTTTACCCCCGACCTGACCGTAATACCGAAAAACGCAACGGTAAAAATCAATGCGAAACTCTGTTATACCGAGGTGCCCGATTTTGAGTACCGCGATGATTATTGGAATACCGCTTTCAACACCGATTGGAAAGTAAAACAAAAAATCAACAGCGACAACGGCGGCTATATGCCGGACAGTTACGGCGGAGGCATATCTTACGCCGGCTTCTGCCATACCATGAATGCCCTTGTTCCGGTTTCATACTTTGACACGAATCCCGAATATTTTTCATACAGGACAGACCTGGACGCAAGGACGGTGGACCAGCGCTGCCTGACAAATCCGGGTGTTTTGGCTGTTACCATCGCAAACGCGAGGGCAACGCTGCTGGCTAACCCGCATGCAAAAATCATCTCAATTACCCAAAACGACAACGGCAATTATTGCCAGTGCGATAAATGCAAAGCCTCAGACGAAAAATACGGCGGACCCTCCGGCACCAACATCTGGTTTGTTAACCAGGTTGCCGCCGCGTTGGAAGATGAATTCCCAGGCGTTGCCTTTGACACCTTTGCTTATCAATATACGCGGAAACCGCCCAAAAACATCGTGCCGAGGGACAGCGTCATTGT
>CAYOAW010000079.1:2714-10608 GCA_964402095.1 uncultured Eubacteriales bacterium
TATACCGGAGGGAAAAGCGGAGAATTCGGAGAACTGAGGGCGTATATCCTTGCCAAACTTCTTTGGGATCCGGATTGTGATGTCGAATACCTTATGATGGACTTTATGAAGGCTTATTACGGCGAACAATCCGCGCAGTACATCAAGGAATACCTTGATATCGTTACAAGCAAAACAGTTAAAACGGATCATCTGTTTATCTTTGACTGGCATTATCAAGGCTGTTGGTATACAGCTGCCGAACGCAGAAAAATGGATAAGCTTTGGGACGAGGCTGAGGCGAATGCGGGCACAGCGGAGCAGCTTGCGAATATTCAGCGCTCAAGGCTGTCGTACCGCCATTACAAAGCCAATCTGTTAATGGATGAATTCTCGGTGCTGAATCCGTCAAGGCTGGCGGAAAACAAAAAGTTGTACAATGACTTTGTCGATATGGGAATAACGCGTTTGAGCGAGCACGGCCCGTTTACCGAAACACCTGATTTTTGGCTGACGCCTGTTGATTGGAAATGAGGAATTATAATGAAAACCGAACTTTATAAATACAGCATAACCCCCGGTATTATTAAAACAAATGAACCCGCGGCAATCAAAATTTCAGCGTTGGAGCCGCAGCTTGCCTTTGCTGACGATACGGTGTACCGTGTCGAGGTTTGGGGTATGGCAAGGCTTCCCTGGGGCAATTTTAAACAGGTCAACAACATTTTTAAACTCAAAGGGAAAAACGGCGTTCTTGAATTTCGTTATACTTTTAAAGCAGAAGAGGAATATTCTGTCAGAGTGTTTTATGAAAAAGACGGCAAAAAAGCGCTTCAGCTTTCGGTTTATGCCGTAAGGGAAGATTTGTATGCTTTGCGCCCCTTAAAGGGTGATTTCCATGTCCACTCCTGCCGTTCGGATGGTAAGGAATGCCCTGCTGTTGTTGCGGCGAATTACAGAACCGCCGGCTTTGATTTTATGGCGGTAACTGACCATCATCGATATTTCCCTTCTGTTGAGGCGCAACAGGCTTATAAAGATGTGCCGCTCGGTTTGCTTCTGCTCAACGGCGAAGAGGTCCATTCACCCGATAATTATGTGCATGTCATTCATTTCAGCGGGGATTACAGTGTTAATGAAATATTTGAAAACGACGATGACCGGTATTATACCGAAGTGCAGGAGATAATAGATAACAACGAGCTGCCTTATTTCGATAAATTTGCGTATGCCTCGAACATGTGGGTCGCGCGGAAAATCCGCGAGGCAAACGGCTTGGCGGTCTTTTGCCATCCGCATTGGATTAACGACACTTACAACGTGCCGGACAGCCTTTCAAGGGCGTTCCTTGAAAACGGTGTTTTTGATGCCTTTGAACTTATTGGCGGACAGTCTTCGCATGAAAATAACATGCAGACCGCTTTTTACTACCAGCTTCGCTCCGAAGGAGTCAAAATCCCGATTACGGGCGCGAGCGATTCACACGGCACCATCAACGCAAGGCTTTTTAATAAAATGTTTACAATCGTCTTTGCAAAGGATAATTCCAGGGACAGTATCGTAAAAGCCGTTAAAAGCCTGATGAGTGTCGCTGTGGAAATATATGATGATTCTGTGAATTACAGTGTTCACGGCAGTTACAGGCTGGTTTCATATGCAAGGTTTTTAATTGAACATTATTTCTCTTTGACAGAGATGCTTTGCCGGGAAGAAGGCATTTTGATGCTGTCCCACATTCGCGGTGATAAAGCGGCAACTGAACGCCTTGCGCAGCTTCAAAGCAAAACAGATGAATTCTATAAAGTTTATGCGGGTAAATAAAGGGGATTTAATATTATGTGGTATTGGATTTTAGGGATTATTTTGCTTCTACTGGCTGTTTTCACCGCTGTTGCATATGCGGCTTTCAGTTTTGCGATTGTCCGTCCAAAGGCAAAAAAACCTCCGACTGACGCTGTGAGAATAGAACGGGAGAAGATTCGGGCAAAAAATAACGCATATCTGTTTTCTCTGAACCCCGAAGATGTTTCAATCAAATCAGCTGACAATTTAACCTTGAGGGGATGGCTTCTCCCCGCCGCAGCAAACCGGCGTAGATTTGTTATTTGCGTTCACGGTTACCACTGCAACGGCCCGGATGAGTTCAGCCATATGGTTCCTTTTTATCATGATGAATTGGACTACAACTACTTGCTGCCCGATGACCGTGCGCACGGCAGAAGCGAAGGGAAATATATCGGTTTCGGCGCGCTTGACCATAAGGACATTCTGCGGTGGGTTGATTATCTGACAGGCCGGTTCGGCGAAGATATCGAAATAATACTGCACGGTATTTCCATGGGCGCCGCAACGGTTATGCTTGCGAATGAAGCTGATCCGCCCGATCAGGTTAAACTGGTCATCGAAGACTGCGGGTATACAAATGCCTTTGAAGAAATCAGCAACACCTTAAAAGGCATGATAAAGTTTAACTTTACGCCGCTTGTTTCAATGGCTGCGCTTATCTGTAAAATAAAAGCCGGTTATCATTTCAAAGAGGCTGATTGTCTTGGAAGGTTAGGGCTGGCGAAAAATCCGATGCTGTTTATTCACGGCGACGCCGATACTTTTGTGCCGACCCGGATGGGACTGCAGCTTTATGAAGCCTGTACGGTGCCGAAGGATATTTTGATTGTAAAAGGCGCGGTTCACGCTTACAGCTATTACGATGCCCCGGAGGAATACAGGGCAAAGGTTAAGTGCTTTATTAAAAAATATATGGATAACGTACAGAACCGGAGGGGAACGCATGAAGAATATGAAGTTCAGGGACCAAAGTCTGCCGTTGGAAGAGCGGATTGAGGATTTAATCTCACGGCTGACTGTTGAGGAAAAAGTTTCACAGCTTTCAAACACTTCGGAGGCAATCCCCGCGCTGGATATTCCGGATTATAACTGGTGGAACGAAGCCCTGCACGGTGTTGCGAGGGCGGGGACAGCAACCGTATTCCCTCAGGCGATATGTATGGCGGCGGCGTTTAATGAGCAGCTTATTTATGATATAGCTTGCGCCATTTCCGAGGAAGCGAGGGCAAAATACAATGAGGCCCAGCGCAAGGGTGACAACGGTATCTATCAGGGGCTTACATTTTGGAGCCCGAATATCAATATTTTCAGGGATCCGCGCTGGGGCAGGGGGCATGAGACATACGGCGAAGACCCGTATCTGACCGGAACACTCGGCGTGTCATTTATTAAAGGGCTTCAGCAAACCGACGGAAAATATATGAAAGCGGCGGCTTGCGCGAAACACTTCGCGGCGCACAGCGGCCCGGAGGGCGGCCGCCACTCTTTTGATTCCAAAGTATCCCGGAAGGACTTGTTTGAAACTTATCTGCCTGCGTTTGAAATGTGTGTAAAAAGCGGCGGAGTGGAAGCTGTTATGGGGGCGTACAACCGGCTTAACGGCGTTCCATGCTGCGCGAACAGCGAATTGCTCATTGATATTCTCAGGAAGCAATGGGGATTCAAAGGCCATGTCGTATCCGATTGCGGTGCGATTAATGATATCGGCAGAGGCCACAAAGTAACGGAAAATGTTGTCGAATCCTCTGCGCTGGCTTTAAAAAACGGATGTGATTTAAGCTGCGGTTTCGAATTCCGGGCATTGACCGAAGCTTATGAAGAAGACTTGATTACAGAGGAAGACCTTGATACGGCTTTGCGAAGAACGCTTGCCGCAAGGTTCAAACTCGGGATGTTCGATAAAAAGGACGATGTCGGCTACTCGGCCATACCTGCGCAGCGCATAGCGTGCCGAGAACATAAAGAGCTGAGCCTTGAGGCCGCCAGGCAGGGAATTGTATTGCTCAAGAACGACGGAATTTTGCCATTGGATGAAAATAAGTATAAAAAAATTGCCGTCATCGGCCCAAATGCCGACAACGTAACAGTCCTGCTGGGGAATTATAACGGCACACCTACAAGCACTTTCACGATTTTGGGCGGCTTGAAGGATTATTTTGGCGGCAGCAGCCGTGTGATATATGCGAAAGGCTGCGAACTTTTCGGGCTGAATAAGTCGGACGAAGAGAAAGTGTCTGCGCAAGCCTTGCTTGACGATGCGGTATCCGCGGCGAACCAAAGTGATATTATCATTGCCTGTGTTGGCCTTGACTCGAGCCTCGAGGGTGAGGAAGGCGACGCATATAATGCTTTTGCCAGCGGTGACAAACCGGACCTTGAACTGCCGGATGTACAAAAAAATCTGCTCGCAGCACTGCATAAAACAGGCAAACCGCTGGTTGTTGCGGTGAATTGCGGCAGCGCGCTCACAATAAATTGGGCGCATGAAAACGCGAACGCGGTTATTGACGCGCTGTATCCCGGCGAAATGGGCGGCAAAGCTGTCGCACAGCTGCTTTTCGGCGAGTATTCGCCGAGCGGGCGTTTGCCGGTTACATTCTATCAGACAAGCGGCGAATTGCCGGATTTTGCGGATTATTCGATGCAAGGCAGAACTTATCGTTATATGGAAAAAGAGCCGCTTTATCCATTCGGATACGGTCTGTCCTATACGGATTTTGTTTATTCGGATATTGAAGCGAAGTGCTCGCCGGACGATGAAAACGCCTTTGTTGCCATTCTGTTCAAGATTGAGAATGCAGGGAATTTTGACGGATATGAAAAAGTCCAGATCTATGTTTCTCCTTTGTCGCCAAGTGTCAAAACTCCCCGCTGGGAACTGAAAGCCTTCAAGGCGGTTTATCTTAAGAAAAATGAAGTTTTTTCTGTATCAATTGACTTGCCTCAAAATGCTTTTACGCTTGTCGGCGAAAACGGAGAGCGCTTTTTTGAAAAAGGTTCTTTCAGATTGTATATTGGGGGCAGCCAACCGGGGAAAAGAAGCGAAGAATTAACCGGTAAAACAGTGAACTTCATCGATATTTCATTATAAATTCGGACATCAATCAAAAAAGCAGCTGCATTGCGATAAACAAGGCAGCTGCTTTTTATATATGCATGCAATAAATTTCCTTAACAACTCTGTAAGCCGGCCGGTATGCTTTGCGGTAACTTTCGCTGTGGCTGACTGCGGGGTACCCTTTGATTTTATATTCGTACAGATATTTTTCCAGTTCTGCCGCTGTGAATAAAAAGGCGCCTTCGCCCGCGACTGCGATAAGTTCCTCCGCTTTTTTACAAAAACCGGTTATACTGCCGGAAATTTCGTTTGAGGATTTTATAAATATTCGATTGATATCCGTCAAAGATATCTTGCCGGTGTCGATTGCCGCGAGGTTCAGCCTTGCTATTCCGTTTCCGATACTTTCCGTTATTGGCAGTATAGGGTCTTTTGCCGCCGATTCGGTTTCGCGTTTGATACGCGCCAGACTTTCCCGGCAGTTTGCAATCATGTGCCCGCCTCCGAACTCGTTTTGAAAAACAAGTTTAACCGCGTCGCATGGCTCCATAACGGGGTATCGCATCGCATGGATTCGCAGGACTTCACTAAGCTCACCCATTCGGCATCAGCTTCGCTTTCCGCAGGGCTATAACCAACAGAGGTATCAAAACAATATGCAGGATAATACCGGGAACCGCTGTTACAAAGGCCGCTGACAGGAATGCTTTAAATGTGAACTCAATATCGGCAAAGCGCGAAATAAAAAACATAGCTGCCCCCCAAACAAGACGCCCGCCAAGCATGGAGACAATCAGCGCCGTGTAAATGTTTATAATCTTTTTTGGCAGAATCTTATAAAACAGACCTGCCAAAGCGCCATAAGCGGCAAGTTCAAACGCCATTGCGATGCCAACAGGGAAAATCGGCGGCATACCGAAAATAACACCGCGGAGAAGCGGCGCGATAAAGCCGATTGCCATGCCGTACGGCCAGCCGCACACAAATCCACACAGCAAAACGGGGATGTGCATCGGGCTCAGCGCGCTGCCGATTTGCGGTATTTGCCCGGTTAGCAGGGGCAGAACAAGGCATAACGCCAGGAAAAGGCCGGAGAGAGTCAGTTTTGTGGTTTTCGTTTGCATGTTAAAATCCTCCTAAAAATAATGAAGGCGCCGGCGTTCTTTTGAAAGCCGGTACCTTCAATGGTACCATTAAAAATTCTGTTGATAAATTGGTCAACGGCGGGCTTATTACCCGCTTGCGCCGGCTGCAGCCGGCAATTGTTAATTTTATAACATATTATTCTGCTTTATGTCAAGGGCATTGCACGCAAAATACAAAAAATTAACGGCCGGCTTTTTTAACGGCTTCTATTGCCTGGCGTATCAATACCGTTATTGAAGTTTCGGTTACACCGACAATGGTGTGGCGGCATTTGTTAACCGGTATCAGTATCTTTTCTGCACGGCTTTGGCCGACGGCGGATGCCATGGCAGGGGATACTTCGCCAAACAGCGAGTCCGCTATCACGATCCCGATAGGCCCGACAATAATGTCCGCGTAACGGCAGCCCGCGATAACCGCGTTTTCTCCGGTAGCGGCGTTTTCCGCACCGGCTTTAATCATATTTGATGTAGCGATGCTGTTTGTGCCAATGGCAAGCAGCTCTGCTTCCGGCAGATGATCTTTGACGGCTTTTACCAGTTGCTGCCCAATTTTTCCGCCTTGCCCGTCAATAACCAATATATTCAATTTATCAGCGCCTTTCAGGATAATTGATATGGGTTGTTATTATATCAAAATACTGCCTGCAAATCAAATGCTGTAATTTTACCGGCGGTTGAGAATTAATATTTTACGCAGATGAAAATTAAAATAAAGTTGAGAAAATATTTTCAGATGGTATATAATATAAAAGAATGCATATTTTATCGGACCGCGATTTTATATGATTTTATAATATGACGAAAGCCTGTCAAACAAAACATCGGAACGGGAGGGCTTAATATGGCAGCGTTTAAAATTGAAAACGGCGTTTTAATTCATTATAAAGGGCACGATGCTTTGGCTGAAATACCCGAAGGTGTTACCGACATAGGGCATGCGTCGTTTGAAGGCTGTAAAAATCTTAAAAAGGTGGTTATTCCGGCAAGTGTTCGGTACATCAAACCAAAAGCATTCTCCGGCTGTGAAAGTCTGGAGAGTATTGAACTGCCTGTCGGGCTTAAGGAAATAGGCTTCAATGCCTTTGAATTCTGCGGCAGCCTTAAAAGCATTAATATCCCAAACAGGGTTCAGAGCATATTCGGTGTATTTAACGGTTGCAAAAGCCTTGAGAATTTAATAATCCCGGACGAAGTAACAAGCATTTCCGAATATACTTTTTGTGATTGTTTCAGCCTGAAAAGCATCTCGATTCCCGTAAGTGTTACCAATATCGGCTTCAGAGCGTTTAAAAATTGTAAAAGCCTTAAAAGTATAAATTTCCCGGGAGATGTTACAAGGATAAGAGATGAAGCGTTTTCTTGCTGCACTTCTCTTGAAAGCTTTTCTTGCATGGGACCGGTCAGCAATGTCGGAAATCATATGTTTGACAATTGTGATAAGCTTTCGACAATTATTACGAATTCAAAAATATTATTTGATGTTTTCAGTGCGGATATGAAACATATTGCCTGCCTTTCGTTTTGCGAAAATCAGGATCTTTTCAACGCGGAATTGCAAAAAATTTTCAATTGCTATATAAAGAGGCAATTTGACAAAATTACCGGAAAAGCTGTTTCCTTAAACCGTCTCGAAACGCTGAAATATCTTGTAAACAACCGCTATATTACAAAACAGAATGTCGACACTGTTCTTGCTGAAGCGCAAAAAATCAAGGCTTCGCAAATTTATTCCTATCTATCGGATTATAAAAACGGGACGCTTGAAGATAAAAAAATTCCCGCAAAAATGCAAATTAATATAGCCGGAATCAACGAATCGGCGGCGGAAGATAATGCGGCAGTTGAACAGGAAAGGGATAAAACT
>CAYOAW010000080.1:0-10449 GCA_964402095.1 uncultured Eubacteriales bacterium
GGAAGTCCTACGATATCGGTGTAAAATCTAATTGATTCATCCATATCCTTTACATTGACTGTGCACCAACAAAAGTTCATAACTGTATTCCTTTCAGTTAATCATAATAATATTTACCAAACAAAGTTGACTGTATTGCCTTGAACGGTATATTTGAAACTGGTGAAATACTTTTCGCCGCACGCGTCGGTAAACGCATCTTTCATCTCCGCACACGGGAACTCAATGCTGCCAAGCATTTTCAGTTCAAACGGCAGGCAAATGCCGGCTTTAAACCCCGTCATCCACCAGTGTGTCTGCAGCGGGCGCTCAAAAACAAGCTTGTTCCATTTGTAAAGTTTCAGCGAAACCGGCATCATACAGTCGTCCGAGGCGCAGTCGTAAAACTCTTCCTCCCTGTCGGCAGGTTTATTGTAAATACCCAACTCGGCGCCGATTGTAACGGAATATTGGCCTTTCCATAATTGAATCAGCCAATCCTTATCCCCATAACGGAATTTGAATCTTATTGTCTTGTAATAAAACATAGCGGCGGGAGAAAAAATATCGTACAGCTCGCAGAAACCGAAGCCCCTCTGCCAGGAATTTGTCGGGGTATACAAAACCATCTGGCTAAGATCCCAGTCAAAACCCAAGGCAAGCGCGCCGTTGTTATCTTTCCCGTATATTATTTGCGTTTTGGTGTTATAGAAAACATTTGATTTCCATGTGTGATGACTGCCGCTGTCATCATCATATTCGGCGTAGAATTCCTGAAGGTTTCCCCCGGCATCTTTTAAATATACATTAATATTATTGATGCCGCTTTTGTATTCCTTCAGGAAAGCCGTGATTGCTTTAACCGCCGTGTCTACCGGAGAACTGTCCTGCATGGCTGTATTTTCGGATGAAGCGCCGGCAACGGTTTGAAGAACAAGAACAAGAACTAAAATGACAGAAAAAACAATTCTGGATATCTTTTTAAACTTCATTAATATAACCTCCCAAAACAGACTATATTCCTCAAAGTTTACTTTTCACGCTGTTGTTTTTCAATTGCAGGAATTTATTTGCTTCTGCGGCAGCAAAACCGATGCCGCCTGTTCCCCCGTTCTACCAGATAAAGCTGACTGTATTCCCTTTGGCCGTACATCTGAAATCGGACCATAATCAGATTTCCAGGAAATTAACTTCTTTAACCTGCTTCCCGTCCCGGGTAACGAGGAAGCTCTTTATTTCCTGCGATTTCAGTTTGGCGCTGAATTCGCAGCCGAGCAGCGGTATCTCGATTTTTGCCTCAACAGGCCTTCCCGCTGTCTCATACAAACGGATAACTGTCCCGCTGCCGTCCTCTGCGCCCTTTACCGCTTCAACAATACAGTTGTCGGCAGACACTTTTATCCCTTCATAGCCGGTGCCCAGCACCCCGTCGTGATGAGTCTCACGCACCAAATCAAGGGGTTGGTTCAGCAGTGCGGCGCGTTTTACCACCGGCGCAAAATCGGCGGTATCATGCGGCATTAATATATAATTGAAGAATTGCTCGCCCTGGTCCTGGAATTGCATTTTGTCATCTCTGATACCGAAATGATCCGCAAAACCGCAGCCCCTCGCGACGGCCATATGCATATCGCCGCCTTTAACATCAAAGCTGTATTTGCCGTCATTTATCAGCGCAATCCCGGCGCCGCTGCTGTCCGAAACATCAATCCAGCGGTGCGCATGCTCCTCTAAACCGTTTGCGGGTTTTGTGATAAAACCATACGGCATGGAATATGTAACATTTCCGCTGCTTGAGGCAACTGGGAAAGAAAGCTTTAATATTTTAAAATGTTCCCCATAATTCAGGAAACAGCGCGCCTCAAGCTCTTTGGACCCGGCATACAGCGTAAAGTCCTGAACGAGTTTTGATTTGTTGTAAAAGCTTGTCACTCTTATCGCGGCGCGAAGCGGGCCTTCTTCAATAACCTGAAGTGACGCGTCGGTAAAAGCGCCGATTTCCTCACGGAATTCAAAAACTCTGTGGGACCAGGTATCGGTCTGGTCATCCCTGATAAGAACCGGTTTTGCAAACGGCGCCTGTGCCAGTTCTTTTTTCGCCGTTTTGTCGAAATAGCTTTTAATCCAACCGGTATGTTTATCAAACTCAATTCTGACCAGTTCATTTTCAAGTGTATCCTCATCGGCGGAAACTGCGGAAGGCATCTGCGCATCCGGCTCGCTTCTGCGGTAAACATAATGCGTTGACCAGCCGAATGCCGGAACCTCCGCCATAAT
Organism: uncultured Eubacteriales bacterium; assembly: GCA_964402095.1. Classification (GTDB taxonomy): domain Bacteria; phylum Bacillota; class Clostridia; order Oscillospirales; family Acutalibacteraceae; genus UBA1447. Next base: position 2,257 of record CAYOAW010000080.1, read on the forward strand.
CAAAGTCTCGTATTTATCATTTCCGTTTGTTTTTTCAGCCCGTACAGTTTGGAACGGAACCGGACGGCCTTGATCGTCGCACACACCTGTTGAGACATAAGGTATATAAGCCGGTGCTTTCACCGGGAACGAGTGCGGATTGAACACAACCGAGGGTTCCCCCTCGCCGTTGTCGGCAAATCTTGCCGCTCCGTCTTCTTTGCCGGGCTTGTCAAACAGCAATTTTGTGTTGACACGCCATGAAATTTTCTGCATGGCGAAGTTAGCCGCTTCCCAAGCTGTATGGCAGGCAAATCCGTAGGAGTTATAGGCCTCTTCATAAGCGCTTCTGATAGAGCATCCCGCTAAAATATCATGGAACTGGTTGAACATCACCTTGTCCCACGCATCCGCGAACTTTGAAGTTCGAAGTGCGGAACCGGTCAGCATGTTTGACAGCCAATCATATTTTTCCGCTGTGACAAGCGCATTTTCCGTCTTGCGGTTTTTCATTTTAACCGTGCTGTTTGCGGCGTAGCATCCGCTGGCATGATGCTGCAAATCGCCATGCGCGGTGGGAAGTGCAGACGGTTCAACCACTTTGCGAACATATTCAAAATATTCCATCGGGCCGGCAAAGCAGATTTCTCCGCCGCTGTCTTTAACCACTTGTTCAAGAGCGCTGATATGGCGCTTGGTCGGGCCGCCGCCGTGATTGCCGACACCATAGTAACTCATCATCGGGATATCATGCTCAGCGGCAATTTCGCGGCATTTTTGAACTTTGGATTCATGGTCTTTCCAGTTATCGGAGCCATAGCCCGACGGAATTTTGTAGGTTAATGCACTGCTCCCGTCAGGTGATTCCCAATTAAAAACACCTATCGGCAAGCTTGGATTCTCGCCGTTATCGGGGCGCATAAAAACATAAGCATTCATGCCGCCGTGTTTTAAAAGCTGCGGAAGCATACCGTTATGGCCGAAGGAGTCGACATTATAGCCGAATTCCGAGATTTTTCCGAATTTTTCCATATAGTAACGCTGTGAATAGAGCATATGCCTTGCAAACGCCTCACCGGAAGGCATATTGCAATCAGGCTGAACCCACATCCCTCCGGCCAGCACCCAGCGGCCTTCCGCGATGCGCTGTTTGATTTCCTCAAACATTTCGGGCTCGCTTTCCTCAATCCATTTATAATAACTGGCTGCCGCTGCCGTAAAAACATAATCCGGAAATTCTTTCATACGGTCAAGGGCAGAGCGGAAAGTCGATTTGATCTCCGCATACCCTTCCGTTCTTCGCCACAGCCAAACCGGATCCAAATGAGCGTTGCCTATCAGGAAAATCTTGTTTTTTATCATGTCAATCATCCTTTACTTATCTGAACTTCATTTCTCCAGCTTGAACATCAGCCGTTCTTCTTTTGCTCCGCACGGATTCTGACCACATCATGGTAATTGATATATTTCACGCCTTTGCCTTCAAGATACTGCCGTGTCGCCGGATCCGCAAAGAGTTTATGTTCCCAAACACGGCAGCGCCACAACGCGGTAATGCCTTTCAGCTCATCGCTTTCCAGAGACGGGTGAATAAATGTTTCGGAAATGCCTTCCGGTATATTTGATAGGCGGTCATAAATAAACTCGCGGTATGTGTCATAATTTGCCTTCGTTTCGTCGCTCCACTGCGGGAACAGCAAATTGTCTATCAGCGGCACATTGTTGTCATCCGCACATTTCGCGTAACCGTCTATCAGCATCTGCGCCATATCAACCGGAATATTATCGGGGAAATCCTCCGGAACATCCTCGGCGCGGAATTTCCTGAACATACGGAAAGCATAGCCCAGCTCACCGCAGACCTCAAAGGTTTTCGGCATCACTTCAAAATTGCCGTTTAAGCCGTAAAGCGAGCCCATGTGATTGTCCAGATGCGAAGGTTTCAGCCCGAGTTTGACAGCCCTTGACACCTGCGCCCTGATTTCGTTTTCGACCTCATCAATCTCGCAATGCTCTTCAAACTCATCGTTTTCATGGTAAAAATACCCGTATTCATCGCACAAAGACGAGTTGTTGCCAAGGCTGACAGGCCCCCAGCGGTAGACCCCCCACTCGCTGGTAAATGTCAAATGCACACCGACAGCATACTCCGGGTGCTGCGATGCCCATTTGCAGGCTTCCGGCGCCCATCCGCAGGGCATCATGATTGTTGAAGAGGATATTCCCCCTTTTTCAAACAAATCAAAGGTCGCAAGGTTTGCGGAACGGCACATGCCAAAATCATCCGCATTGATAATTAAATATTTTTCTCCCAATGTTAAACATCCTTCCGAAATTTATTTTAATATTACATAATACCGTAGTCTTTCGCCCAGTCAAACCATACGCGCAAAGCTTTTAAACGCTGCGGATTCAGATCATGGCTGCCTCTTGTATACCAATTCATCGGAACGCCCTGCAAACTGACAAGATATTTCGCTGTTGCGCAGAAGCCGCTGTCCATCGCATTGTCAAGCAGGCAGATATGCTCGTGCGTTTTCTTGGCTTCGGCAATTTTTCCGTTTGAATACTCATCCCACATTTTAACAAAAAGATGCGAACCGCAGGTGGTCGGCGTCGCGACAACACCCCTTGCTCCCGCTTCATACGCTTCAAAAAGGTAGGGAATATTTGCCTGCAAAACGGCGGATTCCCCTTGAACCGCAATTTTCTCCATGATTTTCGGCATCAGGCAAGTTGTATCTTTAATAGAAACAAAACGGCCGGTTTCGACAAGTTTCCTGTAGGTATCCGCTTCCATGCGCGCAGGCGAGCAGCCCGGGAACTCATAAAGAACAATCGGAAGTTCCGTATAGGTTGAAAGTTCCGATAAATAAGCAAACATACGCTCCTGATTGTCACCGTAACCCTTTGTGACAAAAACAAGGCCGGAAACGCCCGTAGCTTCCATACGCTTAACTTCTTCCACCTGCGCAAGCCATGAGGGTTCAAGATTTGCCGTGGCGATAACAGGGATATCGCCTGCTTTGCCGACAACCGTCGACGCGACTTTCAGGCGTTCCTCCAGGTTCATGCTTGACATTTCCGACGAACCGCATACCGCGAAAAGGTGCTGCGGTTTTGTGGCAGCCTGAAACTCCGCATATTGGGCCAGCACGTCAAAATCAATTGACCTGTCCTCTTTAAAAGGAGTAAGCAGCAGTGAATACACACCGCGGAATTGTTTCATGTCATTCTTCTTATACATTTTAGCACCTCGTTATATTATTCTTTTATTAAATTATAGTAGCGGGCAAACCAGTAAGGAAGCAAATAGAAGCTTCCGTCCTCCGCGGATGTGCCGTTGCCGGCATCAGCCTTGAAATGGTTGCTGTCGTCCCTGCCGACTCTGCGCTCATCCGCCGGCAATGGCGCCTTGAGCTGCGGAGGTTCATCCATATCAAATTGTTCGGTTTCATATACAAGCTTTTTACGGGTGCTGTTGACAGTTTCGTACTCGATAAGGCTAAGCGGAGTTTCGCGCAAAGTTTGAACCGCCGCTTCGACATCGCAATATCTGCCGGTAAAGGCGCCGTAAACAAAATTCCACAACGGGGTCCGCTCAATTTTTTCATACTGCCAATGATGCTCAAGCCCCATGAAAATGATTGAACGCAGCGTTTCGTCCTTTTCAAGCCGTAAAAGCGTTACAGTGCTTAAAAAACCGAGATTGTCGTCGATATGGCAGCCGTGGCCGTCCTGTATTTTATGCTGAGCAACATTCAGCATATAATGATGCTTTTCAATCAGGTTTTTATATTCCTTGTTGTAAATCTCTTTGCCGGACATATGGTAGGCTGTTTTCAGGAAGGAAAGCAGTTCCAGTGAGTTAACGCCTTTTTCCTCAACCCATTTATTGTCATGGTTCAATGAAGCCGGAGCCCAGTTTGCCCAGGTTGTGGGCAAGCCGTCTTTGTCAACAAGCTTGTAATCGTTCCTGATCATATGATCAACCATGCCGCAGACGGCTGTTTCGATGTCCTTTTTTTCAGCCTCGTCGGCACAAAGGTCAAAATACAGCGAAAGCGCGAAAAAGTGCCCGACCATTTCATCGCTGGAGGTTTCGCACTTCCATTCGCAGGTGCCGTCGGAAGTTAAATGCCACTCATTATCCCCGTTGCCGAATCCCTCTTCGCCGGGCCGGCGGATCGCGCGGGCGGTAAAACCGGGAATTTCGGAAACCCTTGTAAGCCAGAGCATAGCTTTCATGGACCTGCGCGCATTTTCCAGCGCTTCTTTTTCACCGGTCACGGCATAACGGAAGGCTTGCGAAGCGACATAACAGCCTGTCCAAAGGCCGTCATTGTCTGATATATGGACGCTTCCGGTCGTCAGATCCTCCCGTATAATGCCCCCTCTACCGCAGACAAAATCAGCGCGTATATGGTGAGCTTCGGTAATTTTCTGGTAATGGCCGGCTTTATCTTTCAGCGTCATCACAGAGCTTGTGATTCTGCTTAAACCGTTTTCCGTCGCTGCCCAAACCGTATTCCCGTCGTTTGAAACGGCCACTGCCGCTACATTCGCGCAAGGGACCCAGCGCTTGGCGCCAAGGTATTTCAGCGCACCTTTTTCAAGAATGATAACTCCGTTGTCGGAAGCAAAATATTTGACGCCGGCAGCGTCAAACTGCATGGAATATATTTTTTCCGCCGGCAGTGTGTCAATTTCATCCGGGCCGATCCAGTAGTCGGTATTGTCGTAAATATAAACTCCTTCGTCCGTGCCAAGCCAAAGATGTCCCCATGAATCAAATTTAATATCGTTAACCGTGCAATTCGGCATATCCGAGGATTTTGGTGAAACGCTTTTCCAGCGCGGGCGTTTGCAACTGAGCCCCATGACAGCCTGCGTTGTCAGCACATAAGGGGTATCTTCAAAAACCGTCAGTTTACAGCCTGTTCCTTCGACAGGCTTGGCTATTTGCCAGTCACCTTCTGACAAGCGGTACAAAATCTGCTTTGTCAGCAAAAAGAGGGCAGAACCATGCTGGTCCATACCGACGATATCACAGTTTTCGCCAAAAGATTTGACGAAGGTAATTTTGTTGTTTTTGCAGGTGTACAGCATCGGACCGCAGCCGATCCAAAGAAGGCCTGCCGCGTCGCAAAAAAGCAAGGTTACGCCAACGGCGGTGTTTTTCGAATCAAAAGGAACGGCGGTAAAAGAATCACCGTTAAAATATGCCAGGCCCTTGTCTGTACCGGCCCAGAAACGGCCTTTTCGGTCAAACAGCGCACACAGTACATTATCCGACGGAAGACCGTCGCTGCAGCCGAAAAAAGTTCTTGTTCTTTGTGTAAATCCGCCTGAAAAGTAATAACTGCCTTTTATTTCCATAATGCCTCCCCTGATAAATAAGAGTCCGGCAATCCGCTTTCTCTGTTTTCTGGATTGCCGTAAACATTATAGGTTAACAAATATGCAATTGCAAGCCTTTGACCGATTATTTGACATCAAAAAACGAATGGTTTATAATTTTAATATTAAACACGGGAGGCATTTGAAATGGAAAAAGTAATAGCTTTTCTTAAGAAAACAGGTTTGGCAAAATTGGTCATCCCTTGGATCACCGTCATATCCCTTGTTGTTACATTTTTCACCGGTTTGGGCCCGGCCGCAACGCCGCGTGACAAAGTACAAAATGTCATCTTTTTTATCGGGGACGGTATGGGTGAAAATCATCTGAAATTAGCCAAACAGGAACTCGGAATCGACCTTGTAATGGAAACGATGCCGCTGCGCGGACAATCCGAAACACGCTCATCAAGCAACGCTGTTACCGACAGCGCCGCAGGCGCGACAGCACTTGCCTGCGGAATCAGGACCACCAACGGCTGTATCGGGGTTTATCCTTATGACATGTTTGCTATAGACGGTTATCCTGTCAATCTGACAGAGCTTGCTATGCAAAAAGGCATGAGCACCGGAATAGTAACAACCGACTCCACCGCGGGCGCTACTCCGGCAGGCTTTTCAGTCCATACCTCGGCACGAGGCAACGCCGCCGATATATCCGCCCAACAGATTTCATCGGGAATTGACCTGATATGGGGCTCTGCGGAAAGCACAGCGGCAAAGGCAAATATAGAAGCCGGCGGTTACCGCTATATCAGCACATTAACCGAACTCAACACTTTAAACTCAACAGAAAAAAGTTTTGGCCAGTTTAACGGCGACGACCTTTGGAAAGCTGCCAACAGCAGTGACACGCCGACACTTTCGCAAATGACGGACAAGGCAATCGATTTGCTTGATGATGATAATGACGGATTTTTCCTGATGATTGAGGGCGCGCATATCGACAAGTTCTCCCATTCCAATAAAGCAGCGGAAGCGGCAGCCTGTGTACAGGAACTTGACAAATCCGTTAAAATTGCGCTGGATTACGCCAAAGAAGAGGGAAACACACTCGTTATTGTAACCGCTGACCATGAAACAGGCGCAGTCGAACTTGAAAACGGCAAATATGTCTACACCTCAGGTTCACACTCCGGAGACAATGTGCCGCTGTTCGTATACGGCTCAAGCAACTTTATTAAAAACGGCGAAGCAATTAAGAACAAAGAAGTTTCGCTCTATACAGCAATGTCAATGGGATATACACAAAAGGATTTCCCGCATAACGCACAGATATACCACATATTGCCTGCCGCATAATAACAGCTGCAATACAGAGCAAAGCCTCCCGCTTTTAAGAGCCGGAGGCTTTTTATATTTTAATTTTAGCGGCAGGCAGCGCTGCGCGGCAACGGCACGCAAGGTTGATTTGAAACAGGAATTGCTTGACCCCTGCTCTTGACCAATATCAAAAAAGCTTACTTCGGTTCAACATCAACAACAACCAGCTCAGGCGGATTAAAAATCCGGGGGAAGGCATCCAATTTATCTCTTAAAGCAGTCTCGGCAGAAAAAACGGATTTCAAAGACTGCGGCAGTTGATAATATTTCGTCAGGCCCCGGCCGACAATTTGAACCGTATTGTTGTAAGAATACTGCCCGCCTGCATATTTGGGAAAAAAACCCTGCCCCGGCGCAAAAAGGCCGTTTATCAGAAACGGTATGCGCCATTGACCTCCGTGGGCGTGGCCGGTAAGGATTAAATCAAAGCCGGTTTGTTTATAGAGTTCCACCAGTTCCGAACGGTGCGATAAAAATATTGAGAAGTTTGCTGTGTCTGTGACAGACAGCGCCTTCAACTGGCGCGCAAATTCCGATTCGCCGACATTTGGGTCATCAACACCGCAAACATTGATTTTATTGCCGTTGATGGCAGTTTTTATACAGGTGCCTTCCAGCACTGCAACGCCGGTACTGCGGACAATCTCTTTTATCCGCTCCACATTGTCCGTCATATATTCATGATTGCCGTCCACATAAAAGCAGGGGCAAAGTTTGGAAATGCCTTCAAGCAGCATGGTTGAGCCTTCATACGGCCTGTACCGCACATAAATGTCGCCTGTCAGCATAATCAAATCCGGGTGTTGCTTTTCAATGATATCAAGCGCATCCCGCTGGTTTTTGCCGAACACAAAGCCGTGCAGATCGGTAATCAGCACAATCCGAAACGGTTTGTCGATTTTCCCGGTCTCAACGGTGTAGTTTGATACATGGATATCGGTGGTAAAAGCGGTACCGGCCATAAAGACCATCGGCACCGATAAAGCCGCGGCGGCAATAACTATTGATTTTTTGGTTTTATTTTTCATAGCACCTCTGATAACTGAAAACAATAAATATATTTATCATTGTATCCATTTATTATTTCATTGTCAATCCGAAAAAAGGGCATTGAATTACGGCTGATTTTTTGCTATATTAGTCACAATCTATTTTCCAAAACGGTTCTAAATCAACAAATGCCTTAAAGGAGATTTTCTATGATTATCATCTACACAGCGCTCGGAATCCTTGCTGCCGCAATTATATGGATTGTAACGGATATTGTTATCGCGCTCACCAAAAAGCCGATACCCGATTTGCCAAAAAAACACCACGATTCATCCGGACTGACAATGCTTTACCAGGTTCTGCCTAAACCGGAATGTATACCGGGAAGTGCCGCAATTGACGAGAAATTTATTGCCGAATGTATTCGCCCGACAGTTGAATATATCAATAACCGATATGACTGCGCCGATTTCGGACTTCTGTTTTTACTGCGTTTTTACCTTG
>CAYOAW010000081.1:0-5102 GCA_964402095.1 uncultured Eubacteriales bacterium
CCTTTCTTCGTTTAGCGTTTCGGCGTATTGCCTTATTTCATTTCGACAGTTTTTCAAATAAATCCTGCATTAAAGCATCGCGTTTTATATGAAATACATACTTGATAAAGTGCCTGCTTATGTCAAAGCTATAATGGTTGTCATACTGAGGAATCGGGCTCCTTTTTAAAGTGTCAGCAACAAAGTTATCGCTCAGCAGCCATGCTACAGCGGTAACATCCCAAATAACTCTGCTCCAGCATCCTTTATTATTTGCCGCAGCTTCCAAAGTGATATCCACCAAATAATCGCAAAGCTTATTTTTGCCCCGCAGCCAATATTCAAGTTCCGGGCCCGAAACAGCAAATTCCGACACAACACCCATGCAAGGCAGCTGCACAACGGCAGCCCCGCAGCCGAAAATAATCCGGGCGGCGGCGACATCCTGGCGCATATTGAATTCGTCAGTTTTAGGCCATTCGAAAGAATGACCGCCAAGCCAAACAATAACAATATTGTCAATAATCGCAGGATTAATTAAAATAGCGGAAGCGATGTTTGTAATCGCGCCAATCGCAACCACATAAAGCGGTTTTTCAGGGCTGTATTGCATCGCGCGGTTTGCAAGGTCTTGCGCGGCATCCGAAATAACCGGTGTCATTTCGTTCATTAAATAAGAACGCGACCCTTTTAAAACAAACGGTTTCAAATCTTCTCTTCCAAGCAGCTTCAATAATGTCAGGATTTCATTATAACTTTTTTCCATGCCGTCTTCCGGTCCAACGGACTTTTCGTTGAAAAAAGGCGCCGCATAGATTGCCTTAACCTTAATCTTCTCGTCTGATTTAATCATATATGAAAGAGCATATTGGTCATCAATTTCGTTATAGGTATCGGTATCAAGGACAGCATCAATCTCGCCTTTCGGTCTTTGCAGGCGGATAAGCAATTTTTCATTAAAATCTTTCATTTAGGTCCCTTCTGTCATACAGCTTAATATTTATGTAAAATTCGCCTTATATCTCAGCCGGGCGTTTTCAATTATAGTTACCGCATTATCTTTTGCCACAACTTCGGACACCGCAGTTTCCTTGTTTTCAAGCGCTTTATATACAGCAAAAAAATGCGTCATCTCTTCAAAAATATGCCCCGGCAAATCATGAATATTATTATAATCGTTATAGGAGGGATCGCCGAACGGAATCGCAATAATTTTCTCGTCAAGATAGTCACCGTCTATCATAATAATCGCTCCTATCGGGAAGCATCTCACCAAAGTCATCGGAGCAATCGGCTCCGAACATAAGACAAGGACGTCAAGGGGATCATTATCCGCCGCGTAAGTACGCGGAATAAAGCCATAGTTTGCCGGATAATGGGTGGACGTGTATAAAACGCGGTCAAGCATTAAAAGCCCGGTTGCTTTATCCAGTTCATATTTTGTTTTTGTTCCTTTGGATATTTCTATAACGCTGAAAAAATCTTCAGGAGATATGCGTTTCGGGTCAATGTCATGCCAAATATTCATCGGGTTCCCCTTTATCAAGCTTTACTATTTTAATAATATTGAAATTAATTTTAAAGATTATGGTCATTTATATAAGCCAGCTATTTATTCATTTAACGTTTGTTCTTTCCTCCCGACGCCCGCAATATAGTTTTCAACTTCCTTGGAAAGTCCGCCATAGAGCTTATATTTCCCGGTAAATATCACAAACGAAAAAAAGATAAGTATCGGCGGAATCACAAACATAACAAATGTTATCGTGCTTTTTGCAAAAACCGTCTGTTCTTTCAGCGAGCCGTCATAATCGGAAATTTTAAGACCGAGCGCGATAATGATTGATTGAATTGTATAAGCTAGTTTTTGCAAGAAGCCTTTCATCGAAAATACAATCGATTCCGAACGGTAACCCAAATGATATTCACCGTAATCAACTATATCAGCAAGTGTTGCCGTTTGGGCAACAAACATACAACCGACACCAATACATCCTAAAAAGCAGAAAAATGCCAGCACCGGAAACGACTTCACTGCCGTACCAAAGAAAAGCATTCCCAAATAACTGAAAAAAGTCAGACCCATTGCACCTTGAATGACCTTTCGGCGTGTAAACTTTTTTGAAAACACCGGCATTGCAAACAAACCGATTGCCTGCCCTGCGCCACCTACGGCACCAAAAGAAGCAATTAAACCCGCATCGCCCATTACATTATCAAAATAGTAAATTCCCATCGCGTTTGTAATATACCAGCCTGCGTTGAAAAGCATTGCAAAAAGCATAAATATCAGCAATTGGTCATTTGCCATTATTGTTTTTGCAGCAGCCTTAAGTGTGAATTTTTCCTGTGGAGGGACAGATCCATGCTCCTTTGTTGTAACAACAGTAACCAGTGAGCCAATAATCAGCACCAAACCGCACGCCATTGCCCAACGGCTATATCCCATGCCTTCATTGCCGTTGCCGAGCAGCCCAACCATTTTGACGGTTAAAATGATGATAATCAGCTGGCCGGCACCCGAAAAGAAACGCGGGATAACAGAAACCACATTCCTTTTTTCGGGATCGTTTGTCAGTGCAGGCACCATAGACCAGTAGGAGATATCATCCATTGTATTGGTCATATCCCAAAGAAAATACATTGCCGCAATATAAATATACAAATTAATGTTAATTTTCCCGGCGCTGATGTTAAAACCCGGATTGCTGAAAAGAAGTGTCAGCACAACTGCATTTGTTACTGCGCCAATTACAATCCATGGGCGGAATTTTCCGAACCTCGATTTTGTGTTATCAACTATGGTTCCCATCATCGGGTCATTAATACCGTCCCAAATTCTTGCAATAGGCGGAATTATTAAAAAAAACACAGCATTAATATAAAGCACATCTGTCAAATATTTTGTCAGGAATGAATTGAATAAACCATAGCTTAAATCCATGCCCACAGCGCCAAAGCCAAAACCTAAATAACTTAAGAACCAGTATTTATTGGCCTTGTTCCGCTTATTAAGTGACCTCATCCAAAAACCTCTTTACCCAAAATAAATATTGAATTAACGATTTAAGTATTATCCGAAATCCATATATTTTTATCAATATTCAATCTTTACAGGGAGCCCTGTTGCCATGGATTCGTTGCACGCGATAGTAAAAATCAATGATTTCAGCGCATCTTCGTATGGGGAACGAATTTTCGAACCATCTCCGCTGATAACAGCTTCAATAAATGTGCGGTCGCAAGGTATACCCGCATCGCCATCTTGTTTATAAGTTGTCAACCCGGAAGCTTTGCTCAACGCGCCGTCTCCCTTAATAACAAATGCTGTGTTTTCCTCGGGATCAGCCTTTTCTTTCTCAAATATTTCAAATGAAGTAATAATCTTATGTACTGCGCGCTTATCCCTTGCGCTAAATGTAATTTTACTGTCGAAACTCGCGCCTTCCGTCGCATAACAGCCGGAAGACAGAACGCCGAGCGCACCGTGCCTGAATTTTATTACTGTTGTCGAAACATCATCTGTATCATATCCATCCATTTTGACCCACCCTCTTGCGCCAAGGGTAAAAACAAGTTCAGGTTCATCAAAAAGGTATCTGATTATATCAAACTGATGAATAGTTGTTTCAACAATCATCCCGCCGGATGTGGTTTTGTTAGGCCACCAAGGAATATCCGGTACGCCGCCGATACGGGAAGCTTCGACAAGGATGACCTCATTTTCCTTCATAAATTTCATTGACGGTTCCACAATTGTTCCGTAACGGCATTGAAAGCCTACCGCGGTTATCAGCCCCGCCGCTTTGACTTTTGCCGCTACATCTTTTGAGAATTCAATGTCAAGAGAAATCGGCTTTTCAACAAAGAAATGTATGCCTCTGCGGATTGTATCATATTCAATTTCTCCATGGCAATAAGGCGGAACACAGATAAATACCATATCCGGCTTTATTTCATCATACATTACTTTGAAATCTGTATAAGCTTTCCCGCTGCCGGCTTTTTCGCAGAATTTTTCAGCCTTTTCCGGAATAAGATCGCAAAAACCCGCAAGTTCTACTATATCGGTAAATTGAACAAGGTGTTCCAGATGATAATTACCAATACCGCCGCAGCCTATCATCACAAGCTTTTTCATATTTCATCCTCCATACAAATAATATTCTCAAGTTCTGATGCAACCATAGTACAAAATTCATTTTGCGTTTGCAAAGGATTCGTTTTCTCAACCTCTGCTGTAAGATATCCGGTAAAGCCCGCAATTTTAAGGGCAGAAACAACTTTCGGCCAATTGACGCTGCCCGATAGCAAGTCTACCCATTCACCGCCGGAGTATACTCCGTTTCTTCGTTTAAAATCTTTGACATGCACCTTGCCTATTCGCCCGCCTAGAATTTCAATCCAATTTTCAGGGTCTGAAAATTCAACAACATTTCCAACATCAAAATATGCGCCGATATACACCGAATCAAGTTCATCAATAAAGCGGCACATATCATATGGTGACATAAAAAAGCGGTTCCAAACATTTTCAACCCCGACAAAAATACCGATATCTTCAATTTCAGTTTTTATATCCGAAATTGTTTTCAAGCTGTTTTCTCGCGCTTTCTGAAGGCTGACATTTTCCGAAAGTCCGCCGGGAACAATCAGAATACCCGTTGCTCCAAGCTTTTCAGCATATTCGAGCTGCTTTATGATCAGTGACTGAGCGGTTTTTCTTTCGTGCTGTTGGGCGCTCCCCATATTTGACCCGAAAAGTGATGTGGAAATGCTGACAACCGGGAGGTTATATTTCTCCGAAAGTATCTTTATCTCATCAAGCTGTTTTTTCGATGAAGATAGAGCAAGCGAATGGGCAGAGTTATCCTCGCTATCAATATTAAGTTCTATTCCGTCAAATCCGGCAGTTTTAACCCGGCAAAACATATCTTCAAAACAAATACTTTTATCAACAGACCATGCATTAATTGACTTTTTCATCATTATACCCCCTTGTTTCCACCGCAAATCCGCTGCGAATTTATACGAGCCTGCCAATCCCTAAAAAGCAACAAAGACATATTACCACAGTCCTTTCTGAAAAACAAGAAAAAGCACTCCGGTGCTTATCTTGCGTC
>CAYOAW010000081.1:5202-7560 GCA_964402095.1 uncultured Eubacteriales bacterium
TACCACAGTCCTTTCTGAAAAACAAGAAAAAGCACTCCGGTGCTTATCTTGCGTCCGGCAAATATTATACCGGTTGCATATTGTTCTTATAATCAATTTTATCAATAAGCACAATAATAATTATTGACAGATAATGTTTATTTATATATAATAATATAAAAAGTATTAATATGAGTATTTTTAATGTAATTTGTTAATTTTTTATTATTTATTTTATTTATTTTGTCCAATTCTATATGCTTTGTTTAGCATTTAATCAATTGGCCGAAAGAAATCGATTAGAAACAGCGTTATCATCCAATGCACGTAAATTGATATCATAAACCGATATAAGGAGGCTTAAAACCATAATGGGATTTGGCTTCATAAAAAGATTCCTAACCAACAATAACCGTTACACTATAAGCAGCCCGGAATACCGGACGGTGTACTTTTTAAATGTTATTTTGGTTATGCTTTTATGGACATGCCTTAGCTCAACAGTAACCGACTTCTTTTTCCTTAAAGTATATGCGGCTGCCGCTGTAAATGCGACTGCCGCTGTCTTTTCAGTCAGCATACTAATCTATATCCATAAAACCGGCAAATTAACCGCAGGAATTTATTTGATGATTGTAACCTTATTTGGCGGTTTAGCTGCTTTTCTCTTTGTTATGCAGCAAAACAATTATTCATTATTCTGGATATGCTGCGTACCGCCAATATTATTCTTTTTATTAAACCGGAAAATGGCAAGGATTATCACATGGATATTCAGTTTTCTGCTACTTGCGTTTATGTTTATTAATTTTACTTCCTGGTCAAAAGCAGGATTCACCCTGTCAGCTGTTTTCAACATTTCAGGCGCAATGCTTGGCCTTACAGTAATGACCAGTTATTTTAACTTAATTATTAACGAAGTCACATCTGACCTTGAATCTAAAAACCATGAACTTAAAAGTGCCAACGATGAGCTTGCGGAAAGCAAAGACCAGCTGCGTTTAATTTTGGATTCCACTGCAGAAGCTATATACGGCATTGACCTTGAACATAACTGCACCTTTTGCAATATACGATGCATACAAATTTTAGGATATCTTAATCAAGATGAACTTCTTGGCAAAAATATGCACCGGTTGATTCATCATACCTTAAAGAACGGGAATCCCCTTCCTGACAGCGAGTGCAAAATTGAACGGGCTATTGCTGACGGTGAAGGCGCCTATTCAAAAGATGAAATATTCTTCAGGGCAGACGGTACAAGCTTTGATACTGAATATTATTCCTACCCACAGTATAAAAACGGAAAAATTGTCGGTGCGGTTGTAACTTTTACGGATATAACCGAACGGAAAAAGGACGAAGAAAAAATTCAATATTTAAGTATCCATGATTCCTTGACCGGAGTTTTTAACAGACTCTTTTTTGAAGAGGAGATAAAAAGAAAAGACACACCGGATAACTTGCCCGTTTCCGTCGTTTTTGCCGACGTAAACGGGTTAAAGCTGACTAATGATGTATTCGGGCATGGCGAAGGTGACAATCTTTTAATAAAATGCGCTGAAATTTTAAAGAACGCCTGCCAAGAAAAAGATATTATTGCACGCGTCGGCGGAGATGAATTTATAATTCTTCTTCCCAACACTTCAGAGGATGAAACAAATAATATTATTGAAATAATAACCGGCAGCCTCGCAAGGGAAAACGTCGGTTCTGTGAAATGCAGTATGGCTTTAGGCTACAGCACAAAAACGAATATAAACGAAAGCCTTCAGAATATTATTGAGAATGCCGAAACAGAGATGTATAAGAGGAAAATTTTAAATCGAAAAAGCATTAAATCGGATATGATCAATACTATCATCGAAACGCTCCATAAAAGAATCCCAAATGAAAAGCAGCATTCTGAAAATGTTAGGGATTTATGCAAAAAAATCGGCCAAGCTTTAAATTTGCCGGAAACCGAAATAAAAAGGCTTAAAGATGCGGGATATATGCATGACATAGGAAAAATTGTTTTAGATAAAAATATTTTAGATAAAAAAGACACGCTTACCGATGATGAGAAAAAGGAGATGCAGCAGCATTCCGCTGTCGGCTATCGAATTCTAAATTTATTTGATGATACGCTTGATTTAGCCGAGGGTTCTTACAGCCACCATGAAAGATGGGATGGTTTAGGATACCCAAAAGGTATTAAAGGCAAAGAAATACCAAGAACAGCAAGAATTATCGCGATTGCGGAAGCATATGATGCTCTGACCAGCAAACGATTCAAGCGCGGCTTAAGCAAGGAAGCCGCGCTTGAAGAAATCATCTCATTAGCCGGTACAAAATATGATCCGTATATTGTTGAAGTTTTTGTAAAAATGATGAGAA
>CAYOAW010000081.1:7660-9977 GCA_964402095.1 uncultured Eubacteriales bacterium
TGAGCAATTCAAATGCGTCTGTCGCGTGTTTCATTCCGCGGACCAGTATAATTTCGAACAATCCGTCATTTAATTTCACCGAATTCATGTCATATCTAAACAAACCGCCGACTGAAACAGAATTCGAGATAGCGCCGAAGTAAAAGTCATCCTCAAGTGTACCGTTATCATATTCTATACTCATAGGAATCGGTTTAATATTTTTTAAAACAGAGACAATATGCAATAACCCGCCGTCAATGATATAAGCCGCATGCCCCAACAAATTTTTCATTTTCTGCGGAGTCGAATATGCAATTTCGGTCGCAACGCCAAACGACGCGACATAGCAAAAATAGCGATTGTTAAATAATCCCACATCAAGCCTGTTCATATGGCCGCTGACAATAACATCTGTTGCTTTTTTTATATTAACTGGTATTCCCATTGTCAGTGCAAGATCATTGGTGGAACCGGTAGGTATATAACCTATTGGGAGGCGTCTTTCCAGACCCATTACACCGTTTATTGTTTCATTTAATGTTCCGTCTCCCCCGCAGCATACAACAATATCACATTCATCATGAAATTTTCTAACTATATTCGCCGCATCGCCCACACAAGTTGTTGTCTTAATAATGAAGTCAAAACCAATATGTGAAAACACATCAACAATATCAAAAGTTCCGGATTTCGACTTTTTTCTGCCGGCACAAGGATTAATGATCAACAAAACTTTTTTTGTGTTATCCAATTTCCCCATCCTTTACTTTTTATAAAGTTTATTCTAATCCCTTAAAACCGGCCTGATGATCCGCCGCAAAAACCCAAATAATAAGGATTTATGCTTGAAGCATGAGCAGTTTTACAATTGGGATTGGCAGCATATCATTATACTGGTGATATCGAAATATTTCCCCACCGTTTACAGAAAAAAAGACACAGAATTGAAATCATCACAATTCCATTTCTGCGCTCTTTTTCTTTCATATGCTTTCGGATTAGGAGATTTCCGCGTAACGGGGTTAAGACCGTTCCAGGTCCTGCGCCGATAACTGTCTTGCTCGCGTTTCATACGCTTTGACAGTTTTGCATACGGTGTGAACTTTTCCATACCAAAACTCCTTTAAAATTATTGTCTTTATTATAACATACAGAATCAGAAAAAGCCATATTTTCATTTATCAATTTATACAGCTATATTAACGGGCCGCAATTTTTAATACCAGAGAGGGTTCATATGAGCATCGGTTACGCCTGCCTCGCAATAGGAGTCCCTGACACAAAAATAAAAAGCTGTGTTATAAAAAACGCAAGCTGTGAGAATTTGTTAAATCTGATCAGCCATAACTTAAATGCACTTGAAAATATCATTGAGTACAATATCAAAAACGATATCAAGCTTTTCAGAATCAGCTCGGATATTATTCCTTTCGCATCAAGCCCCGCAAATAAGCTTAATTGGCAAACGATATTTGAAAATAGGTTTGCAGAAATCGGCAATAAAATCCGTGAGAGCGGCATCAGAGTGTCCATGCACCCCGGCCAATATACGGTTTTAAACTCTCCTGACCCCAATACAGTTAAAAGAGCAGTTGATGACCTTTATTACCATGCAGAGGTTCTTGACAGCCTTCGGGTTAATCCGCAAAATAAGATTATTCTCCATATCGGCGGAATTTACGGTAATAAAAAACTGGCAACTGAACGGTTTTTAAAACAATTTAATCTGCTCGATGAAACCGTTAAGCAACGGATCGCTATCGAAAATGATGATAAATGCTACAACATCGAAGATGTTCTGCAAATAGGAAATATCCTGAATATACCGGTTATTTTTGACAACCTGCACCATGCGGTAAATCCTTCCGGCAGGGTTGAAAGCGACCCTCATTGGATAAGCCTCTGCAGCAGTACCTGGAAACTAAAAGACGGCAGACAAAAGATACATTACTCACAGCAGGACCCTCTTAAAAAATCCGGATCGCATTCACGCAGCATTGAAATCAGTAAATTCCTCAGTTATTATAACAGCCATAACAGTAAAGATACCGATATCATGCTGGAAGTTAAAGATAAAAACTGTTCGGCAGTCAAATGCATTAACTGCTTGGCGGCTGACAGAAGAATCAGCAGGCTTGAGCATGAATGGAGCAGATATAAATACCTTGTTTTAGAAAAATCACACCCGGATTACAATAAAGTAAGACTGCTTCTGAAAGATAAAGAGAGTTACCCCGCCCTTGCTTTTTACAGCATCATAGAAAGTGCTATAAATAAAGACAGCTCAAGAGGCGATGCCGTGAACGCAGCTATGCATGTATGGGGATATTTCAAA
>CAYOAW010000082.1:0-9741 GCA_964402095.1 uncultured Eubacteriales bacterium
CCATACCGTGACGGCAATTCCGCCGGCTATTGTCAGCAGCGCGAGAGAAACGGCACTTTTAATGTCCCATGTTGAAGTCGGATCAAAATACGGTGTTCCGAAAATAAAAAACATGGCCAGAAATCCCTGGAAAAGCGGAATGGACAGTATTTTATGACGGATAACCTCACGGGCAGAAAATGATATAACGGTTTCTCTGGGGGCGGGAGCGGCCTGAATGCCGCCCGTTTGCTGCAAGCCTGCATTTTCAGCTGTCTTCAAGCTTGCCAAGGTATCGCGCAGCTTTTCGGCAAGCGGAGTTTTCAGCACAAAAGCGAAGTCTGTCCTGTTTGCCGTATGGGAGGAGTTCAGGTCCAGCTTTACCTTGCTGGTGCCCATAAGCCTTTCAAAGATATTCTGCTCCAGGTTCACTGTGGCGATATTCGCAATAGGCAGTTTTGAATGCTTTTTAAAAAGCGTCGCGCGTTCGAATATAAAATTTTGCCCCTCAATGAAAAATACTGTTTTGAGCCAATATCTGAAAGAGATAAAAAGAACAAAAGCGACAATCAGCAGAAATGCCGTACCGCCGAAAGCAACGAATACACTGTTGATGTTTGCCGCTTCGTTAAACAGATTTTGCCAAAATTCGGGTTTGAAAATTTCGGTCATGGAGTTTTGAATGGTGTTGAACCCTAAAAGCATGAGCGCAAAAAAAACAAAACCCAAGCGCTCAAAAATAATGGTGATGTGGTTGCGGGTCGGTTTACTGAACATCATCTGCGGCCCCTTTTGCTTTTAACTTGCGGTTGATGGAATTATTGAGATAGAGCGCGATAGCCTCAGCTCTTTCAGGTTCCAGAAAGCGGAATACGGCAGCCGATCCCGCGGTTGTTACGATAACCTTGGCGACCCCGGTTGCGGTGTCAAGCGGACCGCGCTTAATATCGATTTGATGGATTCTGTCAATCGGGACAATGGTTCTGGTGATGAACAAGATACCTTCGACAATTTCAATTCTGTCTTCTTCTATCAGGTATTTGTAACGGCGGAAACGAATCGGCGGCACAATAAAAAAGTAAGAGGCGCAGAAAACAAAAACGCAGACAAAAACAACGGCGCCTAAGATGATGACTCCTCTGAGCAGCATTGAAATCAAAAAAAGCGCGGCAAAAAAAAGCAGAAAAGAAAGCCCGATCGCAGAAGTAATGCGCATAAGTTTCAGGGCTTTTTTTGAGAGAGTTTCATATTCCATTTTTTAAGCTCCTTAGTAATTTTAATCGTAACCTTTTATCATATCTTTGGTAAGAATACCGCGGTAGAATTTAACTGTTTGAACAAGGCGCTGCCACGGGTTCGGATTCCATTGCGCGGGAGAGGCGGGCGTGATACCGGCAGCCTCAAGCTGAGGAATCAATTTTTCCGCCCGGCGCAGGAAATCTTCGGTGTCTTTATTTTCAGCCAGGGTCCAGCCTGTTTCCGCGACAGCGGCAAAGCGCGGATAAGCCAAATAACAGAGCCGATTAAAATCCCGTATATGCTCTGTCCAGACAGGGGCTTCCACGCCTGCTATTCGGCAAAGGTTCTGCGGGAGTATTCCCTTTAAACAGGGATTGAAATTGTAAGTTTTGTTGAGCGGAGTCATCCCGTAAGGGTAATCGGTATAATAGTAGTAAAAGGGAGAAACGATTATGGAACCGCCTCTGTTGGCGTAATCGACACAAAGCTTTTTGCGGTCCATCCACATTTGGACGGTTACATCTTCGTTCAGCAGGCAGCTTTTCAGGCTTTCGTTCCAAGCGACAGCGCTGCGGCCGTTTTCACGGAGGAAATCGGCAATACGGTTCATAAACCAGCCTTGCAGTTCCTCCTCGTCGTTAAGCTTGAGCTCAGCCATCAGGTTTTGACAACTCCGGCATTCCTTCCAGCGCTTTTTTGGTGCTTCATCCCCGCCGATATGAATATATTTTGAAGGGAAAATGTCCATAACTTCGCGAAGCACATCAAAGATTAACTCGAAGGTTTCTTCCTTGCCGGCACAGAGAATATCCGGGAAAATACCCTGCCTTGTTTCAACGGGGATTTGTTCGCCTCTGCAGGAAATTTTTGGGTAGGACGCTATGGCTGCGGTCATATGCCCAGGCATATCAATTTCAGGAATAACCTCAATATGCCTTTTGGCGCAGTAATCGACTATGCCGCAAAGTTCGGCTTTTGTGTAGTAACCGCCGTATTCATCCCGGCTGTGCACATTGCCAAAGTCCGAACCCGGGCGTTTTGAACCGATTTCGACAAGCCGCGGGTGGCCTTTGATTTCAATCCTCCAGCCCTGGTCATCGGTCAGATGCCAGTGCATCACATTCAGTTTAAGCAGAGCCGCCGCATCGATGAGTTTTTTGACATCTTCAAGCGCTGTCATATGGCGGACCGAATCAAGCATAAAGCCTCTGTAAGAAAAAGCAGGCTCGTCTTGTATGACCACGCAAGGCAAGTTGCCGTCACCGGTTGCCGAAAGCTGCCTTAAGGTTTGTTTGGCATAAAAAGCTCCGGCTTTTCCTCCGGCGTTGATTTTAATGCTGCCTTGAGCAATGCTGAGTTCATATCCTTCGGGGTTTTTAATATCGTCCGTTATATGGATAGAGGAGGAGCCTATGTTAATATCAGAGGCGGGAATATTGTTGCCGAGATATTCGACAGTATTCGGGTAAGGGATAATATTCAACCGTTCCATATCGCACTCTCCTGATTTTATTTCAATACATTATAACGTAAATCCGGGGTAAAAGCAAATAAAAAGGGCTTGCGGCAAAAGATCGTTTGCCGCAAAACCCCGGTTTTTCAGATTGCTGTTTAATTACTGCCTTCCGGTTCTTTTTCGTCTTCATTTTTGCTCTGGGGCAGCAATTCAACTTTAACTTTGTCAATTCGCCTGTCCTCAACGCTCATAACAGTGAAACGGAGATTTTCATATTCAACTTCGTTCATTTCACCGTTTTTCGGCAGGAAGCCCAAAAGGCTGATAACAAAGCCGGCCAATGTGTCATAATCGCCTTCGGGGATCTCTGTGCCGACAAGCTCCTCAACCTCATCAATGGCCGTTATGCCGTCAATGGTAAACGTTGATTCATCTATTTGTGATATTTCTTCGGCTTCATTGTCGTATTCATCCTGAATATTGCCGACAATGGCTTCCAACAAGTCCTCCAGTGTAATGATGCCTGCAGTTCCGCCGTATTCGTCAACCACAACCGCCATTTGCACATGGCTCGCGGTCATTTCTTTGAAGAGCTCGCCGCAGCGTTTCGTTTCGGGCACATAGTAAGCTTTGCGCATAATATCCCGCAAGGCTTTGCCGTCCGGCAAATCGGTGCCGATATATTTCAGAAGATCTTTTACATAAACAATACCTATAATATTATCAGGATCATCTTCGTAAACCGGGATACGGGAATAACCTTCTTCTATTGCTATTTTAATGATATCCTCAAGTTTATCATCGGCGTCAACCGCGCTCATATTGGTCCGGTGCGTCATAATATCTCCGACATCAATATCATCAAATTCGAAAATGTTATTGATCATTTCTTTCTGGTCTTCCTCAATAACACCGTGTTCGCCGCCGACATCGACCATCATGCGGATTTCTTCTTCCGTGACGGATTTTTGGCTTGCGTTCGGATCAAAACCGAAAAGCCGGACGATCAGGTTTGTTGAAAAGGCAAGAATTTTTACAAAAGGTTTGGCCGCTTTTGCCACAAAAAGCAAAATTCCGATGACTTTGAACGATACTTTTTCCGGAATTTGCATAGCAATCCGTTTCGGAGCAAGTTCGCCCAAAACCAGGGAAAAATAAGACATAATGATAGTGATGATAACAATTGAAAAACCGTTGACAACACCGTGAAGACCGGTGTTTGAACCGATGAACGGTATTTTTTCAATCAGGCGTGTGAGCCTTTCGGAAAAAGAAAGGGATGCGGAGGCCGATGTCAGGAAGCCGGCCAGCGTTATGCCGATTTGAATAGTGGAAAGGAAGTTGCTTGAATTCCTTGTAAGCTTAAGCACTTGCTTTGCTTTTTTGTGCCCTTCCTCGGCCATCCTGAGCGTCTTGTTATCATTCAGGGATATGATTGCAATTTCGCTCATCGCGAAAAATGCGTTCATCAGGATAAGAAGGAAAAGTATAATGAGCTGAAGAAAAAGCCCTGTAGCAGGGTCGGGGTCATCCATGTGGGATAAACTCCTTTCAAAATTTAAATGTATACTGTAATTACTAAATTATATATAATAATTTCACTGCTGTCAAATCTTATCACAGCACATAAATCCCGGCAGGAACGCGTGAGCGCGGTCCAAAGGGGAATATTTGCCCGATTTGCTCCGTTCAAGACAGAAACAGCAAGAAACGGTCAAAATCGGCCAAAACAACGGCAATATTACAATGTATACAAATTATTAAACTGCCCGGCGTTTATCTTTGCCCAATATTATATCATATTTATGGTTTACTTTCGGTGCCTGAAATGGTACTATATCCAGTGGTATATTAATATATTATTGCATAGTGCATAATTCAAGGAGGTAGTTTTAACATGGCAAGAAAATCTAAAACAATGAAAGGCAATGCCGCCGCCGCTTATGTTTCATACGCGTTCACGGATGTTGCCGCAATCTATCCGATTACTCCCTCATCTGACATGGCGGAGGAAACTGATCAAATGTCGGCGGCGGGTGTAAAAAACATATTCGGCCAGACCGTTAAAGTCGCTGAAATGCAGTCCGAAGCCGGAGCTGCCGGAGCTGTGCACGGATCGCTTGCAGCAGGTGCTTTGACAACAACATACACCGCGTCCCAAGGTCTTCTTTTAATGATACCAAACATGTATAAAATCGCAGGCGAGCTGCTGCCTTGCGTTATTGACGTTTCCGCCCGCTGTGTCGCGACGCATGCCCTTAACATTTTCGGCGACCATTCCGATATCTATGCATGCCGCCAAACGGGTTTTGCCATGCTCTGCTCAAACAATGTGCAGGAAGCTATGGACCTTGGCGCTGTTGCCCATCTTTCAACTATCAGGAGCCGTGTGCCGTTTGTGCACTTCTTTGACGGTTTCAGAACATCTCACGAAATTCAGAAAATCAATGTTTGGGACTACAAAGAACTTGCAGAAATGGTGGATATGGACGCGGTTAACGCTTTCCGCCGCCGTTCGCTGAATCCGGAGCATCCCGTGCTTCGCGGCTCCGCGCAAAATCCCGACATTTTCTTCCAAGCCCGCGAAGCCTGCAATCCGTATTATGAGGATGTCGTCAAGGTGACGGAAGACTACCTGAATGAAGTTAACCGCAGAATCGGCACAAAATACAAGCTGTTCAACTATTACGGCGCCCGTGATGCCGAAAAAGTTATCATCGCGATGGGTTCGGTTTGCGACACCATTGAGGAAACCATCGATTATCTCAATGCCAACGGCGAAAAAGTCGGCCTCGTCAAAGTTCACCTTTACAGGCCTTTCTCCGTTAAGCATTTGCTTGCCGCAATTCCTTCGACTGTCAAGAGCATCTCTGTGCTTGACCGCACCAAGGAGCCCGGCTCTATCGGTGAGCCGCTGTGGCTTGATGTTGTCGCTGCGCTCAAAGACACCAAGTTTGAAAAGATTCCCGTGTACGGCGGCCGGTACGGCCTCGGCTCAAAGGATACCAATCCGAGTACGATTATCGCTGTTGTCCGCAATATGGAAGCGGCCAAGCCGAAGAAGCGTTTCACCATTGCCATTGATGACGATGTGACAAACCTTTCGCTCAAAGCAAAGGAAAATCCGGATACAACGCCAAAAGGAACATTCTCCTGCAAATTCTGGGGCCTCGGCGCGGACGGTACTGTCGGCGCCAACCAAAACTCCATTAAAATTATCGGCGACAATACCGATATGTACGCGCAGGGTTATTTTGCCTATGACTCGAAAAAGTCAGGCGGTATCACAATCTCCCATCTTCGCTTCGGCAAAAAACCGATCAAATCAACTTATTATATCCATAAGGCCGACTTTGTCGCCTGCCACAACCCGTCTTATGTGGACAAATACAAAATGGTTGAGGATTTAAAAGAGGGCGGAGTTTTCCTGCTCAACTGCTCATGGAATGCTCAAGAACTGGATAAAATGCTTCCGGGCTCCATGAAACGCTATATCGCGAAAAATAAAATCAGCCTTTATACCATAGATGCAACGCATATTGCGGTTGAACTCGGGCTCGGCGGGCGCGTCAATACAATTCTGCAGGCCGCGTTCTTCAACCTTACCGGGATTATCAAAGGCGACATCATCATCAAACTGATGAAGGATGCCGCGACGAAATCATTCTCCAAAAAAGGCGAAAAGGTTGTTGCAATGAACCATGCCGCCATTGACCGCGGTTTTAAAAGCGCTGTAAAAGTTGATGTTCCGGCCGACTGGGCAAAAGCAAAGGATGTTGTCACCGAAACAGTTGTTGAAACCGACCGCGCCGACCTTAAAAAATTTGTTACGGATGTGCTTATCCCCGTCAATTCCCAACTGGGGGACAAACTCCCGGTTTCGACTTTTGCGGACACGGCTGACGGAACATTCCCGCAGGGTTCCGCTGCTTTTGAAAAACGCGGTATCGCCGTTGATGTGCCGGAATGGCTGCCGGAAAACTGCATCCAGTGCAACTACTGCTCCTATGTCTGCCCGCATGCCGTTATCCGTCCCTACGCGCTGACCGAGGCTGAGGCTGCGAAAGCGCCCGAGGGCATGAAGATGAAACCGATGACCGGCGTCCCGGGCCTTCAGTTCGCTATGACTGTTTCCGCACTTGACTGCTATGGCTGCGGTTCCTGCGCAAATGTCTGCCCGGGCACAAAAGGCAATAAAGCGCTTGTAATGAAGCCGCTTGCCACCCAGATGAAAGAGCAGGCCAGCTTTAATTACGGGCATGCGCTTCCCGAAAAGCCGGAAGTGTTTGATAAGTTCAAGGACGCAACCGTTAAAGGCAGCCAGTTTAAGACTCCGCTGCTTGAGTTCTCGGGTGCCTGCGCGGGTTGCGGCGAAACACCGTATGCAAAGCTTGTCACACAACTGTTCGGCGACAGGATGTATGTGGCGAATGCAACCGGATGCTCCTCAATTTGGGGCGGTTCCGCTCCCAGCACACCTTACACTGTGAATAAACAGGGCAAGGGCCCGGCCTGGTCAAATTCCCTGTTTGAGGATAATGCCGAGTATGGCTACGGTATGATGCTTGCAAACAACCAAATCCGCAGCCGTCTGGAAAAAAGTGTTGCCGCTCTGGCGGAATGCGCCGAATGCGCAGGCACCGATGTTGCTCAGGCAGCCGGGGAATGGCTGGAAACAAAGAATGACAGCGGACTGAACGCCGCCGCTTCCGACAAGCTTCTTAAAGCTGTAAAGGATGCAAAATTAGATGCTGACTGCTGCAAGGCTGCTGTTTCGGAATTGATCAAAGACAGCGATTATCTTGCCAAGAAATCCATTTGGGTATTCGGCGGAGACGGTTGGGCATACGATATCGGTTTCGGCGGATTGGATCATGTACTTGCTCAGAACGAAAATATAAACATTCTGGTGTTTGACACCGAGGTTTACTCCAATACCGGCGGACAGGCATCCAAATCCACACCGACAGGCGCAATCGCGAAGTTTGCTGCCGCCGGAAAAGTGGTCAAGAAAAAAGATTTGGCGCAGATAGCGATGAGCTATGGCTATGTTTATGTTGCTCAGGTCGCAATGGGCGCTGATTATAACCAGTGTATTAAAGCCTTCAAAGAAGCCGAAAGTTACAATGGCCCTTCTATTGTTATCGCGTATGCGCCCTGCATAAACCACGGAATAAAGGGCGGTATGGGCATCAGCCAGACAGAAGAGAAAGCCGCTGTTGCAGCCGGTTACTGGCAGAACTTCCGCTTCGACCCGAGATTGGTTGAGGAAGGCAAGAACCCGTTTAATATCGACAGCAAGGCTCCGACAGAAAGCTACCGCGATTTCATCATGAATGAAGTGCGTTACAGCTCATTGTTCCGGGCGCTTCCGGACGGCGCGGAGGGGCTGCTCGAACGTTCGGAAGAGAACGCAAAAGATAAATACGCGCATCTGCTTAAGATGAAGGCTATGTACGAACCGGCCGAATAATAATTTAATATAAATCGGGGGCGGTACATGATTTTATGATCTCGTATCCGCCCCCTTTTTTTAATTCATAAAGTGATGAGTTGGAATGTTAATATAATTTTTGGAGTGTTTCTCATTTATATTTGGGGGCGGATAATATGGAAATAATCATTGCGGCGTCTTTTTATATTGCATGCGCAGTGCTGGTTGTTTTAACTGCTTTACAAATGCGAAAAGCAACCCGGCTAAAAAGATTTTTTGCAAGCACCGTTCTTTTTATTGCGGGAACTGTCGCTTTTTGCTGCCAAAGAAATTTTATTCGTTTTGGCTATTTTATTCTTGGCGGTCTGCTGTTTTCCCTGGCCGGAGTCAGTTTGCTCGGTGTCCGAAAAATCAGAGCCCTGCGCGCGCTGGGCGCTTTTGTTTTTATTTGCGTCAATATATTTTATTTTATCGCTTTCAAAAACAATCTTGCCGATGAATTTGCCGCGGGGGCGTACAATATTATCTTTTTTGCGGCGTTGGTCGTATTTTTGGATTTTGGCGGGCTGGCATTTTTCGCGGGCGATAAAAGTTTTGCTTTAAAAAACCTTTTATTGCTGCCGAACATTGTTATGGCATCGGTAAGCGCGTCGCTCGGTGTTTCTCTGGGTGTTCGATATTTGGACGCAGAATCTTACAGCATAACGCTTGGCCTGCTTCTTGTTTTCGGCTCCGCGCTTTTTGCATACGCCAATCTTGCCGTATGCAAATCGTTTATAAAAAACAGCCGGTATGATTTAAACAGCAAAACGGTTTTATCCGAGAAACTTGCTGTTCCGGCTTATTACATCGGGCAGCTGCTGCTTGCAGCATGCATGCTGTTTGTGCGGATACGCAGGCAATAAAGTCAGCTTATAAGCCGAAACTTTCAAACGGCAGATTTTGTGTACTGAAAGAGGATTGATCATCAACATGTTCAAACGAAGATTACTTGCTTGTATATTGGTATTTTCCTTAGTGCTGTCCTTCAGCGGATGCTCTTTTAAAGATTATGCCGCAGAGCCCGCTGCTTCGAAGCTGAACACCATACCGGTTGACAAGGATCCGAATGCGCCGAAAATTGTTATTGCCGAAAATGGAAAAAGTGACTATGTCATTGTCAGAGGAAAAGCTGCCGGGCGCAGCGAAGTATTTGCCGCGGCTGAGCTTGCTGAATATATCAAAAAGTCCACGGGCGCGCAAATTGCAGTTATGACGGACGATGTGCCCGAAACCGCAAGGGAGATCCTTGTCGGCAAAACAAACCGTGCGGAAGACAGCCTTGTCGACCGGGAAGCGCTCGGCACCGACGGGTTTTTGATTAAAGTGTTCAACAAAAAGCTGATTATTGCCGGGGGTGAAATCAGAGGCACGCTTTACGGTGTCTATGATTTTCTTGAGGATTTTCTGGGCTGCCGCTTTTTTACTGCCTCGCTTGAGATAGTGCCGCGCATCGATAAATTGGCTGTGAACACATCCGCGGATATTTCCGAAAAACCGCTTTTGAATTTCCGCGACACACTTTGGGAAAGCACTTTTTCGCCGGAAATACGCGGCAAGCTGCGCCTGAACGGCGAATTGATGCCCGGGTATA
>CAYOAW010000083.1:0-9738 GCA_964402095.1 uncultured Eubacteriales bacterium
TTTATCTAAAAAATACCGGTCATGTGAGACGGCAATAACAGCACCGTTAAAATTTTCCAGATACTCTTCAAGGATAGTTAATGTCTGAATATCCAGATCATTGGTTGGCTCATCAAGCAGCAGAATGTTAGGCGCTTCCATAAGAATACTGAGCAGATAAAGCCTCCGCTTTTCTCCGCCCGATAGCCTGCTGATAGCAGTCCACTGCAAATCGGCATCAAAAAGGAATCTTTCGAGCATTTGCGAGGCGGATAACAATCCGTCAGCCGTTTTAATTTCGCCTGAAATGCTCTTGATATAATCAATCACCCGCATTGACAGGTCCATCTCTTCGCTGTTTTGCGTAAAATATCCGAGCTTGACGGTTTCGCCAAACACAACGGATCCGCTGTCCGGATGCAATTTGCCGGAAATAATATTCAGCAGCGTTGATTTACCGCAACCGTTTTTACCGACAACACCTATTCTCGCATCCCTCTGAATAATATGTTCAAAATTGCTGATAACCGTTTTTTCACCGAAAACTTTTGATATGTTATTTATCTCAACAGTCTTTTTGCCGAGTCTGCTTGACATAGAACTGATTGCCAGTCTCCCCTGCTCCGAATCGCTGATGCTTTCGCTCAGTTCTTCAAAACGCGCTATTCGCTCTTTGCTTTTTGTTCCGCGTGCTCTTGCTCCCCGATTAATCCATTCCAGTTCTTTACGCAGAAGACTGCGCTTTTTTCTCTGTGTGCCAAGCTCCATTTCTTCACGCTGGTCTTTAAGTTCAATATATTTAGAATAATTTGCTTGATAAGTATATAAATTGCCTTTTTCAATTTCAACTATTTTATTTGTTACCCTGTCCAAAAAATAACGGTCATGTGTAACCATAACTAACGCGCCGGTATACTTAATCAAATAACTTTCAAGCCATGTAACCATTTCATCATCGAGATGATTTGTCGGTTCATCTAAAATCAAAACATCGCAAGGTCTTATAAGCGCTGCTGCAATAGCGACACGCTTTTTCTGACCGCCCGATAGTTCTCTGACTGTTTTTTCAAATTCGGTGATTCCCAATTTCATTAAAATTGTTTTCGCTTCATATTTTTTTAAATCAATTAATATCCGGGCAGATCCGCTGAATATATGATCAATAATTCTAACGTCTTCATCCCAAACCGGGTTTTGGCATAAATACTCAACTTTCAAACCGTTTGCTTTTGACACATTGCCGCTGTCGGGTTCTTCAAGCTGTGCTAAAATTTTTAGGAATGTTGACTTTCCCGTACCGTTAACACCGATAACGCCCACCTTGTCTCCTTCATTAAGATAAAAAGAAACATTTTTTAATAACGCTTTATCATTATAACTTTTATTTATTTTTTCTGCAGAAAGCATCATTTGCGTTTGTGCCTCTCAAATATTGATATTATTGTTATAAAATGTATGATACGCGAAATGCAAGGTTTTGAGCAAAATTGTCAAAATCCTTGCATAACTCAGCAATTGCTTCTTGAATATCATTTCTCTGCCTGAATACCAAAATCGATGTCCATTGGTAAAATCTGTGACTTTGTATATCTTGCTATCTCACATAAGCGAACCGAATCGGAAACACTTGAAACAAAAGTGTAGGATACGCCATGTTTTTTCGCTCTGCCTGTTCTTCCGATCCTGTGTATATAATATTCATTCTCATCAGGGATATCATAGTTGAAAACAGCATCAACATCATCAATATCAAGGCCTCTTGAAGCAACATCGGTTGCAACAAGAATTTTCAGACCGCCGCTGCGAAAATTTTTTAAAACCTTTTCTCTTATATTTTGCTTTATATCTCCATGAATACAGTCAACAGAAAATCCTTTATAGCTCAGCATCTTGGTTACCCTTTCAACTTTGCTTTTTGTATTACAGAAAATCAGCGAGCATTCATAGTCCTCTTTGTCAATTATATATGCAATCGCTTTTATTTTTTCCATTTCATTTATTTTAACACTATACTGCAGAATATCCGGTTTGCTTTCAGCATCGTCGTTTACAGTTATTTCAACTGCATTGCGCTGATATTTCCAGCCTATGGTCATAACATCACATGATAATGTTGCGGAAAGCAATGCTAGGTTCCTTTTTTGTGGCATTAAATCAAGTATTTTCGTTACATCCTTAAAAAAGCCCATATCAACCATTCGATCAGCCTCATCGAGAACAATTGTTTGTACATACTCAAGTTTAACTGTCTTACGATAAAGATGGTCCAACAATCTTCCAGGTGTCGCAACAACAATCTGCGGATTTCTCCTGAGAGCTTTAAATTGAATTGCTATATGCTGCCCCCCGTAAATACATACTGCTCTTATCCCATGTTTAAACTGACAAATGTCATGTATTTCCGATGTTATTTGAATAGCCAATTCTCGGGTCGGGGCTAGAATTAAAGCCTGTAAATGTTCATCGTCTACATCAATATGTTCAACAATCGGAATGCCAAAAGCAAACGTCTTGCCCGTTCCGGTCGGTGCTTTGGCAATAATGTCACGCCATTCAAGCAACGGTGGAATTGTTTGCAGCTGTACCTGAGTAAGGTTCTCAATATTTTTATTTCTTAAAAAACGTATAATTTCCGGTGACAAGTTCATTCGCGTAAAATTGGATTCAATCATTAAATATTTCCTAACTTTTTATGGGTATTATTACTCATTTATTTCTATTGATTTTTTATACTCCAGATAATCATCAAAGCTGCACATCCTATCAATATAGGAATTATCGGTAAGTTCAATAATCCTATTTGCGATTGTCTGTACAGACTGATGGTCGTGTGATGAGAAAAGAATTACCCCTTTATAATCAACAAGCCCGTTGTTAACTGCTGTAATTGATTCCAAGTCCAGATGATTGGTAGGCTGATCGATTACAAGCACGTTTGCGCCAAACATCATCATTCGCGAAAACATGCATCGTACCCTCTCACCTCCTGATAGAACATTCACGGGTTTTAAAACATCATCGCCTGAGAAAAGCATGCGCCCTAAAAATCCTCGAAGATAGATTTCCGAGTTTTCCTTTGAATATTGTGAAATCCACCTGATTAAACTGATATCACAGTTGTCAAAAAAAGATGAATTATCTTTTGGAAAATAACTTTGTGATGTGCTTACTCCCCATTTAAAGCAGCCTTCATCCGGTTCTAATTCTTCCATTAGGATTTTAAACAAGGTTGTGATCGCTGTTTCATTTTCGCCTACAAAGGCGATTTTGTCATTTTTATTAACTCTGAATGAAACATTATTCAAAACTTTTACGCCATTGATTGTTTTACTTAATCCTTCAACCGTCAATATTTCTTTGCCCGGTTCCCTGTCCATCTGAAAACCAATAAACGGATATCTTCGTGATGATTGGGGCATTTCATCCAGCGGCAGCTTTTCAAGAAGCTTTTTGCGGGAAGTCGCTTGCCTTGCCTTTGACTTATTTGCAGAGAATCTTTCAATAAAATTCTGCAATTCCTTGGCTTTTTCTTCATTTTTTCTATTTTGGTCCCGCTTCATTTTTTGCATCAATTGGCTTGATTCATACCAAAAATCATAGTTGCCTACATATAATTGTACCTTAGAATAATCAATATCCACAATAAAAGTACAAACCGTATTCAGGAAGTGCCTGTCATGCGAAACCACAATGACTGTCCCGGGGAATTCCAACAGGAAATCTTCAAGCCATTCAATAGAATTAATATCCAGATTGTTTGTAGGTTCATCAAGAAGGATGACATCAGGCGAGCCAAAAAGAGCCTGCGCCAATAACACTTTGACCTTTTGCTTGCCGTCAAGCTCATTCATTTGCATTTCATGATACCGGTTCTTTATCCCGAGGCCTTTGAGTAATTTTGAAGCTTCTGATTCAGCTTCCCAACCGTTGAGTTCCCCGAATTCTTCTTCCAGTGTTACTGCTAAAATACCGTCTTCATCAGAAAAATCCGGTTTTTCATAGAGTGCTTCCTTTTGAACCATTATTTCATAAAGACGTGGATTGCCCATTATTACGGTATCCAATACTTTATAATTATCATAAGCATAGTGGTCCTGTTTTAAAACAGACATTCGAGTGTTTTCCGATATTATAACTTCACCCGCAGAGGGTTCCAGCTCGCCGGACAAAATTTTAAGAAGTGTTGATTTGCCTGATCCGTTTGCTCCGATAATTCCATAGCAGTTGCCGGGTGTAAACATAATATTCACATGTGAAAATAAATTCGTCCCGCTGAAATTTAAACCTAATTCATTTACTGTAATCATATTTCCTCCGAAATTTTATCTATTCTTTACACAACAAATATATTAACACAAAAAATTTTATATTGATATGGTAAAAAGAAAACTATAAGTCCGATAATTTAGTTATATTTTGTTATTATTTACTATTTATCCTTTAAATAACAGCGAAACCGAATCATAATTTATCATTCTAAATTATTGATATTACAATTTGCAATATAAAAAAGTATTGACAAATACAGATTATATGGTATAGTCATATTGTTGTCATTGCAACTGTTGCCACGGCAACTATTATATATAAAGGAGGCGCATTTATGTTGATGAATAATCTTTCCATCATCGTTAGACACAGCCGAATATTTTGTGATAAATCTATGCAGAAACATGGAATCGGTTTCCCCGAACAAGTTATTTTGATGTATCTTTTCGGAAAGGATCCGGTTAATCAAGACACAATCGCAAGTCATTTTATGATTGACAAAGGTTCAATTGCAAAAACTATTGTTAAGCTTGAAGAAAAGGCATTTATAGAAAGAACAGAGAATCAAAATAACAAACGAGAAAAATTGATTTCCTTGTCTGAAAAAGGAGCAAATATACTCGGATACATGAATGAAGCGTTAAACAAATGGAACAATTACCTTTTTGAAGGGATGAGCTTTGAAGAGATTAAACTGATAGAAAAGCTTACAAATATCATGGCAACCAATGTAGCAAAATTAGAAGGAAAAGAGTGGTACGGTTTAGATGAAAACTGAAGTAAAAAAAACGCATTTTGGTTTAATTATGGCAACCTATTTACTTGGCATTTTTATGGGGGCTATAGATACCGGAATAGTTACCCCGGCAAGAACTGTAATTCAAAATGACTTCATGGTCGGAGATAAAGCCGGTATTTGGATGATAACTATATATACTTTGGCTTATGCAGCAAGCATACCGGTTATGGGGAAGCTTGCGGATAAGTTAGGCAGGAAATATGTTTATCTGACCAGTATATTATTATTTGGAACCGGTTCGCTTTTTTGCGGGCTTTCACAAAATATTGGCGGCTTTCAGTTATTGCTTATTGCACGGGCAGTTCAAGCAATTGGCGGCGGCGGTATATTGCCGGTTGC
This sequence comes from uncultured Eubacteriales bacterium, assembly GCA_964402095.1. Taxonomy (GTDB): domain Bacteria; phylum Bacillota; class Clostridia; order Oscillospirales; family Acutalibacteraceae; genus UBA1447. Next base: position 5,387 of record CAYOAW010000083.1, read on the forward strand.
CACAGCGGAATTTGGAACAACGTTTCCGAAAGAAAAGCGCGGCATGGCATTGGGACTTGTCGGTGGTGTTTATGGTATAGCAAATATTTTCGGTGCTTCGGCAGGAAGTGCTATATTGGATATATTCGGGACAAATAATTGGCAGTTTATTTTTTATATCAACATTCCAATCACATTATTTATTCTTATCGCCGGATTTATATGCCTTCAAAACAATAAATCAAAAGATGTAAAAAGTATAGATTTCGGCGGTATATTCATATTAACCGTCATGGTGCTATCCTTATTATATGGTTTAAAAAACATTGACTTCTTTGCTTTCGGCACATCTTTTACAAGTACAAAAGTTTATCCGTTTTTAATTGTTTTCATTATATTGCTTCCTTTGTTTATTTATGCAGAAAAAAAAGCAGCAGACCCCGTAATCAACTTATCATACTTTAAAAATGTGCGAATTGTAATAACGCTCATATTATCATTCATAACCGGTATAGTAATAATGGGTATGATATTTGTACCGCAATTTTCGGAAAACAGTCTTAAAATCGCTTCGGGAAGCGGCGGTTATTTTGTAATTATTCTTGGCCTTTTCGCAGGTATCGGCGCTCCGGTATCAGGCAAACTGATAGATAAATTCGGGGTTAAAATTATTCTTGGTTTCGGATTTCTTGCATCTGTAATCGGTTCAATGTTTTTAATTTTTGTTACAGTAAACTACCCTAATATGTTTACCGTTTTAATAAGCTTAATGATAATTGGCGTTGGAATCGGTTTTACAATGGGGACTCCGCTAAATTATATGATGCTTGAAAATACGAGAAAAGAAGAGTCAAATTCAGCTCTTGCCACGGTATCTCTTATCAGGTCAATAGGCACAGCAATCGCGCCGGCCATAATGATAGGCTTTATTGCGCATGCAGGAATTTCCGTTCAAGCGAATGTTATGGAATTACTGCCGAAAACAATCTCAATCCCCACACTCCCCTATGCGCAGGAACTAACAGATGAATTTGAAAAATTGAAATCTGATCCAAAGATGAAAGATAAATTTAAAAATTTAGATATCCCGGATTTAACAAAAATGCAAAAGGTTAATATCAGTATGAGTTCAAAAAGCGGATTTGAATTGCCCAAAGATCTTTTGGAGTTGATGAAATCTTCCGATGTAACCAATATATTGGCAAATACAAAAACTTTGGCAGAGCGTATGTTTGAAATCATGACACCAAAAATAATAAGCAATATTGATAAAGGAATTAACAGCGGTATTGCCGGTATGACTTCCGGTATAAAAGACATGAATAAGAGCATCGCTGATATGCAAAAAGGCTACAACGGAATGGGAAAAGGAATAGCCGGAATGACTTCCGGCGTTACTGCACAAAAAAGGCATTAAAACAACTTGAAAATGCAAAGGATTATATGAGTTTTATCCCCGGTTTTTCATCAAATAAAAGCGCCGATAAATCATTCAGCATTGTGTCAATTATACCAAAAAGTGTCAAAGATAAAATACCTCAAAGCGCTTTGGATGAACTTGCTTCAGTAAAATCCTCAAATGATTTAAAGATAAAGATTGATGGGCTTAAAACAGCAATTAATCAGCTTGAAAACGTATCTGTTTATATGAATTATATTCCCGGCTTTATATCAGATTTATTAAGCAAAACATCGTTCAGTATTGTTACAATAATACCAAACAATGTAAAAGAGAAAATGCCGCAGAGCGCTTTAGATGAGCTCGCCTCTGTAAAAACCGCTGATGACCTTAATAAAAAATTATCAGGCATGAAAACAGCACTAAAACAACTTGAAAACGCGGATGCTTATATGAAGAATATTCCAGAAAGTGTATTTCAAGCACTTAACGGCAAGCCTATTAACATTTTAAGTCTGATACCGGAGAATGTCAAAAACCAAATACCGCAAACCGTATTATACGAACTCAGCAAAATTAAGACTGAGGATGACTTGAATAAAAAAACAGCAGAATTAAAAGCTGCAATAAATACCCTGAGCAATAAGATAGAAAAGACTAAAAAAAGCCGGGCAGAATTGCTAGAAGGTATAAAATCTGTAAAATCAGCAAAAGTAGAAATGAACGAAACAATCACAAAAATGAAAATTATGAAAAAAGCGATTCCGGGAGCTTTTACTACCGGGAAAAACAATTATATTGCTGAGATTGATAAAAGCAAAGAAGCAATCGAGAATGAATTCCAGTCAACACTTAACGGGGGTTTTAAACAGGTATATCTAACTGTTGGGTTAGCTTCGTTAGCGGCATTATTTATCCTTGTACTTTACAGATCAAGAAAGGAAGAACAAGCTGAATAAGATAAACGATTAAATCAGGGAGCACTTTAGAGTTATCTAAACCGCTCCCTGATTTTAATTATATCTAATTAAAAATATACTAAATTTTGTCGTCAGCATACATTTGGCAAGTTAAAGCGATTTTTTGCGCTTTTATTCCATCCCAAGTTGTTACCGACGCTTTGTGGCTTTTATCCGAAAAATATTTTATCGGATCTGATACATAGTCTTCATCAGGTTTAATAATCGAAACATCATGAGGCGGCTTTTTTTCGGAATAAAGCGTCACCTTTTGATTCTGCGGATCAACAACTATCTGCCCCAGAGTTCCGTGAATAATGAATTTCATTTCGCCATGATAGGGATACTGCTCAGGCGTCAGCCATGATTCCAGCAAAAAAACAATGCATCCGTTTTTTAATTTTAGCATTGCTTCACCATTATCATTAAAATCTGAAATATTCGTAAATCTTCGATTTGATGTTGTTGCAGCAAGAATTTCATCAACATCGCTGCCCCCCAGCCAAGTTGCGATATCAATATCATGAACACCAATGTCATTTATAATTCCGCCGTAAAGCAAACTGTCAAACATCCAGGCAGGCCTGTCGTCAGGATGAAGTTTATGAGGCCTCATATTAATTATATTGACCGGATTACCGATTTCGCCTGATTCAATCAGTGCTTTTGCAGTCACAAGAACAGGGTTATATCGCTCACTTAACATCAGATACAACTTGACATCTTTATTTTTATTTAATGCATCAACTATTTTTTGCAGATCATCCATTGTAGTAACAAGCGGTTTATCTGAAATAATATTAAGCCCGGCATTAATTGCCTTGACAATTATATCAGCTTTTTTTGAATTAATTGCTGCAGTTATCAGTGTATTAGCTCCTGAATTCAGCAATAGATCATCTAAATTATCATAAATCGTGGCATTAAACTTTTTTGATGCTTCAAAAACGCTTGTTTTGTTTTCATTGTCAAAAAAGCCGGTTACCGAAACGCCTTTATGTTTTAATGCTGATTCTAAAAATCCAATACCGTGGCCATGGGCAAGCCCTGCCATTGCGATTTTAATTTCCACTGTTTACCTCCAAAAAGTTATATTTTATTTTTTTTATTATTTACCATCATTAAGGCGAATGATAAATTTTTCATATTCTTCATATAATTTGAATTATAACAAAGACTCTCAACGATTTCAAACATAATAAATATAATTACTTGACAAATAAATACCAATGTAATAAAATGCATTTAGTAAATTAGTAGTTTACTAATTATTATTGTTGAACTAATCGAAACGGAGCTGAATTTATGGAAAAATCACAAAGGAAAGAACTGATATCCGAATACAAAGCGCGAAAGATTATAGGAGCAGTTTATTCCATTAAAAATACTATAAACGGTAAAGAATTGATACTCTATACAGTTAATTTAGAAGGAAGTAAAAATCGATTCGCATTTTCACAGAAGACCGGTGGATGTGAAAATTTGAAGTTAAGAGAAGATTGGAAAAAATTTGGTACAAATGCTTTTATTTTTCAAGTTTTGGAAGAACTCGAGATGGGTGAAGGCCAAACGCAGAAAGAATTTCTGGATGACTTGAAGACTTTACATACATTGTGGATTGAAAAGACTGAGCCGGCAATATTGTATTAGGAGTGTATTAATATTATGTGTATGTCTGATTATAAAGAAATATCTATGTTTCTTGATGCTGAAGGTAAAATAAAACAAATACCCGCAAAAATAAAGAAAAGAACGATTATTTTAAAGTATCTTTCAACAAAATTCTCTGTCGGCCATGATTACACCGAAAAAGAAGTCAATGCAATTATTGATAACTGGCACACATTTGGGGATTATTTTATTTTAAGGCGAGAATTGATTGATTATAAATTTCTATACAGAACACAAAACGGATCAAGATATTGGAAAGAAGATGATTAATAAAATTTAAACAATTATTGTTAATAATAATCAGCACCATTCAATTCGGGTGGTGCTGATTTTATTGATTGATT
>CAYOAW010000084.1:0-2454 GCA_964402095.1 uncultured Eubacteriales bacterium
TTAAAAACTAATGATTGACAAATAAGTTCCATGCTGATATAATCCACTCAATAGCCATGACGAGAAGAAGTAGCAGCGACTGGTTTTTTTAGAGAGTTTCCGGTTGGTGTAAGGGAACATAACCGCTTTGCGAAATACATCTCCGAGCCGCACCGCTGAAAATAAAGTAGGCTGTGCCGTTTGTGCCCGTTAAAGCACAGGGTATTTTTTGATACCCGTAAAGGCTGCGTTTGCGAAAACACAGCGAACATGAGGTGGTAACGCGGATATTCCGCCCTCTGCATTTTGCAGGGGGCTATTTTTTATTTTTTAGGAGGTTAATTTTATGAATGTATTTGAAGAACTGCAGGCGAGAGGGCTGATTGCCCAGATGACAGACGGTGAAAAGGTGGAGGAACTGCTCACAAAGCAAAAAATAAAATTTTATATCGGCTTTGACCCAACTGCGGACAGTCTGCATGTCGGGCATTTTGTGCAGATTATGGTCATGGCGCATATGCAGCGCGCAGGCCATGTGCCGATAGCCCTGTTTGGCGGCGGTACAGGTATGGTTGGCGATCCTTCAGGCAAGACTGATATGCGTAAAATGCTTACAAAAGAGGATATAGAACACAATATCGGTTGCTTTCAAAAGCAAATGTCAAAACTGATTGACTTTTCTGACGGTAAAGCAATTATGGTCAATAATGCTGATTGGCTGATGAATCTCAACTATATTGAATTCCTCAGGGAAATCGGTGTTCATTTTTCGGTTAACCGCATGCTGGCGGCCGAGTGTTATAAACAGCGGCTGGAAACCGGGCTCTCTTTCTTTGAACTGAATTATATGATTATGCAGAGCTATGATTTTCTTGTGCTCGGCAGAAAATACAACTGTGTTCTTCAGCTTGGGGGAGATGACCAATGGAGCAATATTATCTATGGAGTGGAACTTAACCGCAGGGCTGATAACAGGGATGCTTATGGAATGACCTTCAAACTTCTGCAAACCAGCGACGGCAGAAAAATGGGCAAAACCGAAAAAGGAGCTGTTTGGTTAGATCCCGAAAAAACATCACCATACGATTTTTACCAATACTGGCGTAATGTAGATGATGCTGATGTTGTTAATTGTATGAAGATGCTTACCTTTATCCCTGTGGAAAAGATTGAAGAATACGGAAAGCTTGAGGGCAGCGAAATAAATACCGCGAAAGCTGTTCTTGCTTATGAAGTTACAAAACTTATTCACGGTGAGGATGAGGCGAACAAGGCTCAGGCAGCTGCAAAAGCGCTTTTTGGCAGCAATGCCGATTCCGAGGATATGCCGACAACAGTGCTGGCCAATGAAGATTTTGAGGACGGACAGGCAAATATTCTGAATATTATGGTAAAGGTAGGGCTTGCAAAGTCAAAGGGTGAAGCACGCAGGCTGATCGAACAGGGGGGCGTTTCGGTGGATGACGAAAAAGTATCTGATTTCACTTTTGCTGTCAGCCGTGAGAAGCTGGAGCAGGGAAGCGTCATCATAAAAAAAGGCAAGAAAATATTTCATAAAATTTCGGTGTGAATACCGGTATTTGCATAATGAAGCGCAGGGGATTTGTCCTCTGCGCTTTTCATATATATATCCTCGTTTTTAAGGCGCGGCAGATTGGTTTCCCATGGTTCCCTTTGAACTGAACATTACCGGTGTATGGGAGGATAATTCCCAACCCACAACGGTATATACACCAAGTGAGCGTAAATCAATTAAATTGATATAATTTTTCCCTTTAATTGTTTTTATATTATTATATGAGGCAATTTGATCTATTTGATTTTCCGAAAGAGCAGAGAGTTTCCGCGCGTATGTGCACAGAGCCTCTGTTTCAAAATAAACGCTTGCATCCAAATCCGATATGACGCTATTTTCTGCCATAAAATTATTTTCCGGTGTAAATTCTTTTCCGTCAAAACTGAAAGTATGCAGATGACTATTCATAGGGAACCAATATTCAGCGTCAATAATGTTGCCTTCGGTGCTTTCGGCAGGGCTTGCAGCCGGTAAACCGTCATCGGTAACGATGACCTTAAAGCCGAAATTCACCGTACCCTGTTTATACTTTAATGTCAGGTCAAAGATATATTCGCCGGTTATGTCCGGTGATTTTATCGACATATTGCCGTTATTTACGTTGTAATCGTTGGTATCGAGTTGTGCAGGAGTTCTGTTTCCGGTATAACGGGTTAAATATGCCACAGTGAAAGGATATGCTTTGCTGCGATTCGCTTTTTTGCTGTTTACGGTAAGCACGGAACCTTTTTTGACGGTGATAATGTTTTCCGCTTTATAATCGAAATCCAGCGGAGATAATGAGTCAGCCAGTGTATGCCTGCCGCAGCTTGACCATTCGAAGCCGCCTCTGATAGCCTGTGCGGAAGCGCCGTTTTCGGCTGTAATGGTTACCTCGGGAATATTCAAATGGCTGCAGG
>CAYOAW010000084.1:2554-5664 GCA_964402095.1 uncultured Eubacteriales bacterium
TTCCCGAATAAAAGATTGCATATTTTCATTGCAGTAGATTCTTTTGTATGAATGAACATCATCCATAAAAGGCTGGTTGAAAAGCCGCATACCATACCGGCAACCGCAGCCGCTTTTGTAAGTTTTTTGAAATACAATGCGCCGACATACATCGGCAGGAAAGCGGCACAGCAAAGGCCCATAAACAAACCTGTACTTATCGCAATTGAATCATTCCACAGTTTAGAGAGGACAAAAGCGATTACAATGGTATAAACAATAGCTATCAGCATTCCTATTCTTGTTATAAGCATTGCTTTTTTGGGGTTGCTTTCATCGCTTCCGATTAAATCTCTGCCGACAGCTGTGCCGATTGTATGGAATTGGGAACTCATAGTTGACATACCTGCCGAAAGCAGAACCACAAGTAATACGGTTACAAACCATTCAGGCATAAAGTTTTTTATAAACTCCGGGATTACATTGTCAGCGCCGCCAGCGAAAACTGCTGATATTTGACCGAATTTTTCAAAGAAAAAAACGTTTGAAAGCGCTCCTGTTGTGAAAGCGACACCGGTCATCATAAGGATAAAGAAACCGCCGATAGGAACAGCGCGGTTCAGTTCACGGTCACTTTTAACAGTCATAAAGCGTACGGCAAGCTGTGGCTGAGCCAAAACACCGATACCAACACCTAAAACGATGCTTGTAACAACATTCAGCCAGTTGGCAGACAGAAACTCCGGCATTTTAGTCCAGCCTTGGAATCCTCCCGCACGGAATTTTTCTGTTTGTTCTATCACAGTTGGATTGCTGAACAAAGCTGTCAGTTTTTCATGTGCGGTTGTTACTCCACCGAGTTTCCAGTAAACCGCAACAATAAGAATCGACATTCCGAGAAGCATAATGGTTCCCTGAAACGCGTCCGAATACATAACTGTTTTCATGCCGCCGAAGAAAACATAGGCGGCTACAATAACCGCAAATACCAGTATAGCTGCATTTGCATCTAAGCCCAGTCCTTTTTCAAGGAATTTTGCGCCGCCGATAAGAACGGCAGCCGCATAAACAGGCATAAATATAAAAATTACAATGGCTGTAAATTTTCTGATTAATTTTGAGTGATACCTTTTTCCCAAGAACTCGGCGAATGTATGCGCTTGTATATTTAAACCGATTCTCCTGGTTCTTTTGCCGAAAAATACGAACGCAACGAAGATACCTAAAAAAATATTTAAAAAAGTCAGCCATAAAAGACTGAATCCAAATACGCCGGCAGCCCCTCCGAAACCGACAATAGCAGATGTGCTGATGAAAGTGGAACCGTAGGAAAGTGCCATTACAACAGGGTGGACTTTTCTGCCGCCTAGATAATAATCCGAGGTATTTTTTGTTCTTGAATATCCCAGATATCCGAGAAAAGCCAATATTCCTATATATACTACTATAACAATGGTTTGTGTCATTTTTTCTGCTCCTTCCTGACTTAATCTAAACATCCAAGTTTTCGCTGATTTCAACTTCTTTCTTTTCCCATTCTTCTTCCTCTTTGACCTCTTTGTTTGTGGGGTCTTCGCCCTTGTTCCATTTTATTAGACCGTATGCGATGCAAAGCACTGTTGAAAGGATGCATAATACATAAACCGTGAATATTTGATAATCTCCCATCCCTAACATCCGGGCTCCTCCTTTCCTTGTTTATGGTTATTTTTATAACCGGGGATCAGCCCGGTTAATAGAGGCTGATTTGAAAACAGTAATTTATCGATTTAAAAGTTTAAAGGTTTTATGTATTAAAGCGTTAAAATTATAATATATGCTGACTCCGGTTTTGTCAACACAATTTGGAAAAGATATAATCGAACAACTGAATTTACTGCATTAAAAAATTGTTTTGTATAAATACTTGGCTTGGGTATCGAAAAAGCTGCTTAAAGTTATATATTGCTCTTTTTATGCTGCCGTGTTAAAGTAAATTGAACAATCATTATTTTACAATAACCTTATAAAATTAAAATTTATACAGGGAAGTGCCGGAATGCTTGTCTTCTTGTCGGCTTGGTTGGAAAAACATGTGAACAGAAAAAGACTATTTTTTCTGTTCGCGGCGTATGCGGCGATTCTTGCTGTTATGTCATTCGTATTTATTCCCGCCATTTGCGCAAACACCGGCGGAATGAAAATATTTGATCTGAAGTTGTGGAGTTATGGCATGGACTATGCTGTTGCTTTCAAAAACGCAATGGGCGATTTTGGAAGAGATATATACCTTCAGACTCAGCTTCCGCTGGATATGATATATCCGCTTGTTTACGGTTTAATGTATATCGCGCTTGCCAACAAGATTTATAATAAAATTAACCTTCCGATTTTTTTAATTGTCACAATATTATGTCTTTCGGATTATACGGAAAACATACTTTCATATATAATCCTTATACCGGATAACATCAGCACAGCCGTTGTTTCGGCCGCATCTGTTTTTACTGACATAAAAACGGTCTTTCTGTGTTTTACTTGGGCAGCATTAGCCTTTGGCTGGGTCTGCAGAATGTTAAAAAATAAAATCAGGAGTTGAAAAGGATGAAAAGACAGAGAAAGAGAATGGTTCTTCTTGTCAGCGCAATTATTTTTTTCATGCTGTTTCCCTTGTGCGCCCTTGCGGGGGATGGTTCCGCTTGCTATTATATTGACAGCATAGGCGGTTCGGATGCAAATAACGGACTATCCGCTTCAACAGCGTGGGCGTCTCTCTCAAAGGTCAATTCTGCTGTCTTTCAGCCCGGGGACTCAATCTTATTGAAACGCGGCTGTGTGTTCACAGGTGACGCAGCGCTTCACGGCTCGGGGACGCATGAAAGGCCGATTACCGTTGACGCATACGGAGAAGGTGAGCCTCCTCTGCTGACAACACTTGAAAATATGACTGTTTTATCCTTAACCGACGAGTCCTGCTGGGCAATCAAAAATCTCGAAATAACAGCCCCTAACGGTAATGCCTTGTTAATCGCGTTCCGTACAAAAACGGTTGATGATATTCTTATCCGCAATGTTATCATGCATGATGTCCGCAATGCCCCTTCGGATACTTATCATAGCGGCGAAAGGGCGGCGTTGCGTATGATGGGCAG
>CAYOAW010000084.1:5764-9601 GCA_964402095.1 uncultured Eubacteriales bacterium
CCTGTCTGGATGTGGGGAGTAACCAACGGGCTTGTTGAAAACTGCGAATTCGCCGGTTCAAAAAATACAAGTGACGGAATGACCGTTGATTTTGACGACCATACGGACCATAGCATATATCAGTATGTTTATTCCCATGACAATGTAAGGTTTATGCAGAATTGTCCAAGTGTCACGGATTTAGGCCATAATACCGTACGGTATTGCCTTTCTGTCAATGATAATGTTATTGACAGCTCCGGCGGTTTTCAAAAATCCCCGGAGGTTGATTTCAGTTTTTACAATAATACGCTTGTCAATAGCGGTTCATATAAATTTAAGAATTATGACAGGGCAGTTATTAAAAATAACATTTTTTATATGAAGTCTTTTGAATTTGTCACTTTCGATTTATCACGCAAATATGATCTCGGCAATAACTGCTACTATAACACATTCCATCCGGTTTTTGATCTCTGTTCTTTGGACGCAAATCCGATGTTTGCAGGCAAGGATTGGAGCGATCCTGCGAGTTTTGTGCTGAAACCGGATTCTCCCTGCTATAAAGCAGGAGTAAAAGTTGAGGCAGATATGGGTTTGCGGGACTTCTTTGGCAATAAACTGGGTGATACCCATTCTATCGGCTGCTTTGACGGTGAACTTGAAAAGCCGGCATCCCGTATCAGTTTTGAAAAAATATTCGGCTGGCTTCAAAGAATATTTGACTTCGTAAAGGGCTGTTGTTGAGAAATATGAAAAAAATTTGTTTTACTTTTGTTTTATTCTGTACTTTTCTATGTTTATGCGCATGCAACGCTGAGAACAAGAACGATAAAACCGTTGCGGCCGGAACTGTCAACGGTGAAATCATCACTGCTGATGAATTGCAGTATTTTAAAGGCAAACTCAAAGCGCAAGTTATGAATGACATTCTGCAGGAATTCAGCGCGGAATATACTCCCGGTTTTTGGACAGAAGAATTTGACGGAAAAACGCCGGAAAAGGTTCTGTATGATCAAGCGTTCGAGAAATGTGTAACAGCAAAGATTCAGTTCGTTTTAATGCGGGAAAAAGGCGTTTATCCCGATATATCTTACCGGGAATTATATAACAAGGCTGTTGCTTTTAATAAAGAAAACAGCAAAAAGCAGGGCGTTGTCGGGCTGAAAAGCATTAAATTGGAACAGTTTTATTCTTACTATTTAGATAACGGAATTATGGAACTCAAAAATATATTGGCAAAAGATGAGATTAAGCCTTCCGCAGGCGAAATTAAAGAACGTGTGAAGCAGTTAACGGATTCCGTCAGCAATATTACGGATGATGAGTTGCTTTCCGTTGCAAAATCGGAACTGATATCTGAAAAATATGATGCTTATATAGCGGCGCTGCGCAGTTCGGCGAAAATCAGCACTGCAGAACAAGCCGGCGGTTAACCGTAACTTTGCCATGGGAAGGAAGCAACTGCATGAATTTGTGGAATACAGTAACCTCCTTTATTTCGAGCGTTCCCGTTTATTGGAATAAACCGCCAAAAGGGAAATATATGACCTTTCGTGAAATCGCGGCTTTCAGCGGCGGCGGTCTCGGCGTTTATAGCATTATTGTTGTTGTCAGCTCGATGATCCTTTCCACCGGAAATACTTTAATCGGCAATACAATCGGTGTTGATCCGAAAACCATGTATATACTCTTTGTTCTCGGTGTTATTTCAAGCTTTCCGTTAACAGCTTTGCGAGCCAGTATAATTGATAATACAAGAAGCAAACAAGGGAAATACAGGCCGTTTATTATTCGAATGGGCATTCCTTGCGTTATTTTGGCAACTGCGTTTGTCTGGATGCCATATGATAAAATGGAGCCTTTGGTTAAGTATGGCGTGATATTGCTTTTTAATATCGCGTTTCAATTCTTTTTTAATTTTTTCAGGGATTCATATGAGAATTTGATTTATGTTCTTTCACCAAACTCTCAGGAAAGGACAAATGTTGTTGCTGTCAAGTCAGTTGTCTATTCTCTTGCCCCCTCTATTATCGGCCCGATGATGCCTGTGATGGCAAAATGGCTGACAGACGGCAATTTGAATGATATCCGTTTATATAGATTTGTTTATCCGCCTGTTGCGGCAGCCGGGATGTTGGTAAGCTGTATTGTTTATATGAACACAAGGGAGAAAATTGTTCAGGCGAAAACACATATTATTCAAATAAAGTTTTCCGATGCGATAAGAGCCGTCGCAAAAAATAAGTATTTTTGGATTCTCGCTTTTGCGGGTTGGCTCGGTTTTCTGGAAGGTGCGCAGGGGCAGATTTTATATTGGCTTTATCAATACGGAGGAAATTGCACACCGGGGCAATATTCACTGATACAGCTGCTTGCCGGCAACGCTTCGCTGTGGGGGATGATGTTCGCGCCGTTTGCTATCAAAAAATACGGCAAGAAAAAAGTCCTTATCTATACGAATATATTTAATATTTTCTTTATCGCGGCGCTGTATCCTTTTATCAACAGTATTTGGCTTGTTTTGATTTTCGTTTACCTTAACGGTATTGCGGGTTCATTTTCGCATGTGCTTGACCCGAGTATTCAGGCAGATATCCGTGATTATCAACAGTATGTAACCGGGGAAAGAATAGATGGAATGTTTGCTGCAGTCGGTCTGATTGGCAGTGTGGTAACACTCGGAACAAGTTCGGTACTGCCGGCGATTTACAGCCGTTTTGGAATTTATGAAGGAAACGGATTTGTGAATCCGTATGATATTCTTTATCAAAAAACGGTTTATGACAATCTGATCCATGTTTTAATCCTTGCTTCTGTTTTTGGCGCGGTTCTCAATGTTATCCCGTACTTTTTCTATGATTTAAAAGAAGTAAAGCAGAGGGGAATCGTTAATGTCCTTAAAATCAGGGCTTTGTTTGAAGATTTCGGAAACGGTGCCCTGTCCGACGAAGATTTGGTTGAAGCAATCAATCTTGTCAGGGAAGCAAGAACATATGCTGCGGAGGATTTTCCGGACAAATTAAATTATAAGGATGAGCTTGCAAACACATCGGGCGGTAAAATAAAGGTCAAATCCGAAAAAAGGGAAAAGAAAGCCGCTTTAGAGCATAGCAAAATGGTTGAAATATCTAAAATGGTTCTTGAAGAAATGAACAAGTTTAATTCTCCGGGTATTCAAAAGCAGGTTGAGCTTGCCGGTAGGATTGCAGAATCCGGTTTGCCCGGGCTGGTCAATGTTGAAAAGACAGTTCTTCGTGATGCCAAACAAATGCCGCGATCAACTCAAGAAGAAAAACAAATAAGAAGGGAAGCCATAAGTCTCGCAAAGAGCAGGCTCACGAGTAAAAAGCTTATTTATAAAAATTACCCGGACGGTATTGAGGAGTTTGACGAAACTGTTTTTGAAAGCCTCTTCAGGCAGGAAGATGAAGCAGAAGACAATTTGGAGACTGCCTATCAAATGCTGTTTGATGCCCAAAATGCTAAAAATAAGGCTGAAATAAGGCAGGCCAGGCTGGATATAAGGAACAGCAAGGTTACCGTTAAGGCAATCCGCAGGGCTGTTAAAGTGGCGGCAAACGAGCATTCTCTTTACAGGCGGTCAACAAAACCGTACCAGGATGCTCTTAAGCTATTGGCCCAAGAAAAAAATTATTGCCATTTTGATGATATCGCCGCAATGTTTGACGAAGCAAAATCCCGCAAAGATGAAAACGAGCGTTTAAAAAAGGAAAAAGCCGCGCGCGAAAAATCGGAAAAGAATGCCGAAATTGAGCGAATAAGGAACGAAAAATTGATCGCAAGGAAAAACCGGAAAAAATAAAATAATATAAAGGCTGAAAACGGGGGATAAAT
>CAYOAW010000085.1:0-9403 GCA_964402095.1 uncultured Eubacteriales bacterium
GGCTCATCACCACCGTCAACACGGGCACAGCCACCGTGACCGCCCGAACCGTGGATGGTAATTTCACCGCGCAGTGCGCTGTCACCGTCGGCAAGCATGTGGCATCGGTCTTTCTCTCGGATTCTGCCGTAAACCTCGCGCCGGGGTTAACCCGGCAGATCACCGCGACTGTGATGCCGCTGAAAGCGCTCAATAAAAATGTTGAGTGGATTTCGACCAACGAAAATGTCGCCACCGTAAGCGCAAACGGTTTGATAACGGCAATGGGCACGGGCAACGCCACCATTATTGCGGAAACGGCTGACGGTGGATTCACGGCCACCTGCGCGGTAACAGTCACCAATTCCGCGGCCGGTTATTCGCTGAACAGCCACGCGGAGTATATACCGGTTAACGGCACCGTTCAGTTGGCAGGCACCTTCACACCGGCAACGGCTGTTAATAAGACGGTGACATGGGTTTCCTCGGACAGCTCAATAGCCTCCGTCTCAAGCGCCGGCCTCGTAACGGGCAGCAAAGCAGGTTCCGCGGTGATTATCGCGACAACGCAGGACGGGGGATATAAGGACTACTGCATTGTGCGGGTGGTGGGCTTGCAGGCGAGCCCGGGCAAAAACGCGGTTGTTGACGCCGAAAATGGTTATATTTACGGCCTTGCGCCCGGTTTGGGAACGCTTGACTCGTATGTTGAATTAACGGATAACAGCTGCGAGCTGGACTATACCGGCGCGGGAACCGGCCTTGGTACGGGTGCCATCGTCAACCTGACCCGCGGCGGCGAGGTGGTGGACAGCTATACGGTTGTCATCTTCGGTGATGTCAATGCCGACGGCAATATCAACGGCATTGACGCCGGCATTGTGGTGAATGCTGAGAATTATATGACAGCTTGGGACCCGGCAGCCGACGCCGAATTCATCAAAGCCGCCGATGTCAACGGGGACGGCAATGTGAACGGTTTGGACGCAGGCATATTGGTGGATGTGGAGAATTATGTAAGAACCATCAACCAGGCGACCGGGCTGGCGGGATAACCGCGGCAATGTAAAAACAAAAAAATGACGGTGTTCGGTACCGGGGGAAAACGGCGGGCGGCCGCAGGCCGCCCCTACGGGATACGGAAATTGTAAAAATAATTTCGGGTTGCTTTTCACGGTAATGTATCGTAAAAGGCAGCCCGATTGGTTGTTAAATTATTCGACAAAACATTAAATAGGGGTACAAAAACGGCGGGCAAACAAAGGTCGCCCTACAACTCTGTCAACTCATTTCCGTCTGCTGAAATTTTAAACCGGACAGTTCTGCCGCCTTTGAAGTTAAAAGTCATTTCATCCGGTTCGCCGAGCAGTTCGTTTATTTCCGCTTTGACCTCGTCTGACGCCATATCGTCCGTGATAACCCATTTGCCCTTTTCGTCTTGAACCGTCGCCGTGCCGCCGGTATAGCCCAAAGTGATTCCGGCCGGCGCGAACCTTGCACTTGTTACCGCGGTAGCGCCTTCGCGGACCAATGTGCCGGCATCGGCCAATGTTTCATCCCCAATAAATTCACCGCAAAGGAAGAGAAGCTTGGCCGTTTTCAGGTCATTATACCTTGCTTTATCATCATAAACAATCGGCCCTTTGGCCGGCGCGAACGAACGGTGAGCATCGGATAGATAAACATCCCATCGCCCCCACGAAAGCGATTTCTGTTTAACCGCGCCATGGGTTATTGTATGCCAGGCTTTCAGCCACTCGCCGCTTCGCTCCGAAGATTTGTGCTCGGGATTGCCGAAAAGCATATCTTTCCAGGGCATATTTTTGCCCTGCCCCCAGAAGGTGTCGTCAAACCGGATGATGGCGATATCCGGTTCAAAATCGAGATGGCTGTATTCCCGTTCACAAGGGGCAATATATTTATCAACAATTTCTTTGTAATACTTGCCGAATTCGCCCAAAATAAAGCTGCCGTCAGGCTGCATGGTATAAAAATTTTTACCGCCGCTGTTTTCGACATACACTCTGTCAATACCGGTACGGTAAGCGAAAAGCAGGTTGCTTGCCATTTCCGCAGCAGAATGGCCGGGGTAGGTCGCGCGGAACCACAAGTCAACACATGCCCAAAGTTCACAGCCGTATTGGCGCGCTGCGCCCATGGCAATAGCCGCCCAAATGTTGGACCAGTTTTCTTTTTGCTGTTTGTAGGCAATGTGCATACCCGCCCTCGCGAAGTTATGCATAAGGGAAGGCCAGACATATTCACACATTACTCTTGGGGCGCCGAGGCTCATATTTTCCTCAACAAGTTCTTTTGCGCATGAACAGATATGCTCATCGGTTTGCCGGAGGTCCAAACCGGGTGCATCCGGGAAAAACGGGAGATCCGGTGTGCCGCCCTCCATTCCGATGGAAAGATTTCTGAAAAGCTGCGCATGCTCCGCCTCGTCATACAGCACACCTGCGAACATTTTGCTTGAAGCGAAAGCTTCCAGAACCTGGCGGGGGAATTTGAACCTGTGTCCGCCGTCCTCGCGGGTAACCCAGTCATATCCGTCTGTGCTTGTAAGGGTTTCGGACCAATTCCCTGTCTCAGTGTTAATAACGAAATAAATGCCGTTTTCTTCAAATCTTTTTGCCAGCATATACGCTTTTTCTGTTTCCTGCCGAACAGAGAGTTTTGGCCTGTAATGATAGACAACAAACTCTGCTCCCAATTCTTTGGCAACCGGAGCGTTAAAGAAAAGTTCAGCGCCGCAATCTTCTCCGGAGTTGTCAACACCTATGTAAAAATTTTTTTCCATACTTGACATATAACACCTCAACAAATAATTTTAAAAACAATTAATTATCGCAAGGTGCAACGCTTTTGTCAATTGAAAGATGCGCTATTATAAATAATATTTCTGTGGCATTGCTGAAAAATCGGTGATATAATAACAGATATCAATATCATTGAACTTCCCGGCAGACAGAAAATTATCTAACTTTATTGCGGAGGGTATTCAAATGACAAAACAGCGGAAATGGCTCAAGGGTGACACACATTTGCATACAACAAACAGTGACGGTAATCTGACAACGGCGGAGCTGATAAAAGAGTGCAGAAGGAAAGGGCTCGACTGGGCTATTATCACGGACCATAATTTCAGCACTGTTTTAAATCCCTATTATGTCGGGGGGCTGCTGGTTATTCAAGGGCAGGAGGTTACAGCAAAGCCCGGGCATGTGAATATGTGGGGCGCCAAGCTGCCGTTCTCTGCACCATATACACTTGAAAGTTTCGATGATTACATTAATATTATCAATGAGGGTAAGGCTGCCGGCGCGACTATATCCGTTAATCATCCTTTTTGCAAAAAATGCGGCTGGCATTTACCGCTTGAAGGCTTCCCGATGGACTGTGTCGAATTATGGAATGCCCCGATGCATATTGACAACATGACAAACATAAAGTGGTGGCATAATGAGCTGCTGAAAGGCAGGCGCATCGGCGCGGTCGGCGGCAGCGACTATCATAAGGATTATTATAATGTCACGAGCCTTGTCGCCATGCCGACGACAATTTGTTACGCGAAGTCAAACACACAGGAGGATATTCTTGAAGCGCTGAGAAACGGCAACAGTGTTATCACGCAAGGCCCGGACAAAACGATGCTTTATTTGACATGCGGCAATGCGGTTATCGGCGAAACGGTTCAATGGAGCGAAGGCATCAAAGTTGACATTAAGGCGGTAAAATTGAAAAAAGGCCACCGCCTTGTCGTCTATAACAACGATACGGTTATTTATAATTACAAGGCGAAAAGTTTTGGTTTCCACCATGCTGAACTTGAAGTGCAGGAAAAAGGTTTTGTGCGCGCTGAGGTGCTTTATGAATTCAAATCCGTATCCAAAAAAATTTACGGAAAAGTGATTGAAAAAATAATGCCGAAAGATGTTGGCATACCTGTTCCGCCTTTTGCATATTGCCTGACAAATCCGATCTTTTTTGAGTAAATACAACGGTTATAAAAGCAAGTATTGCCGTATTCAGCAAGCATCCGTAAGGATGCTTGCCTGCGTCTGCGGGACTTGCTTTATTTTTTATATATGATTTTTATTGAATATAAATTTAAATCTGATATAATGAAAACAGCAGGGCAAATTTATAAAGAAGGTGATTTCGTGACAAATCTTTCTGAGGATCAGCGCTTTAACCGAAATAAATGGACCTATACTGTTCCGGGTATCGGACGTGATATGTCGTATACCCTTTTTGCGAATTTTCTGCTTTCTTATGTTCTTTTTACACGCTCGATAACTACCGAGCAATTTACCGTTATCAGTATTATATTAACCGCTGCCCGGATTTGGGACGCGATAAACGATCCGGTTATGGGCGGTATCATCGAAAACACCCGTACGAAGGTTGGCAAATTCAAACCCTGGATTATAATTGGCGCTTTGCTTAATGCGGGCGTGCTGATTTATACCTTCAGCAACCGTATAGAAGGCTGGAATTTCGTTATTGCTTTCGGCATCTGTTACTTTTTCTGGGATATCACTTTCACAATGAATGATATCGGCTATTGGTCAATGCTGCCTTCACTTACAAGTGACCCTCAAAAACGCGATAAATTGACATCGTTTGCAAATCTTTTTGCGGGTATTGGCGCCATTGCCGCGATGGGGCTTATTCCGATTTTTACAAACGGTACAAGCGCTATCGGAGGGAATTCGATTTCGGGTTACAGGGCAGTTGCAATCTTTATCGCGCTTGCCTTTGCTTTCAGCCAGGTCATCGTCTTCTTTTTTGTCAAGGAAAATAAAAGTATTCACCTTGAAAAAGAGGAGCATATCGGACTGGGCAAAATGGTAAAAGTTATTTTCAGGAATGACCAGTTGTTGTGGGTCACTTTGATTATGTTGCTTTACAACATAGGCAGTGCTTTGCTGACCGCTTTCGGTGTCAACTATATGTATCTTTCCTTCGGCTACAACGGCACATATGTTACGATGTTTGTCGCGTTTTATGCCTTTGCCTCGGTTGCCATCAACATTTTATACCCAAAACTTGCAGCGAAAATGACGCGTAAAAAAATGTCAAACCTTGCGATTATCACAACGGTTATCGGTTATGCTTTATTTTTTGTCTTCGGCACAGTGCTTCCGTCAATATCCGCGCCAATACCCGTCCAGCTTGTCATGCTTTGTGTTGAAGCTTTTATTGTTGGTTTCGGCCAGTCGTTATTCTATATGATTACGACAATATGTTTAACCAACACTATCGAATACAATGAGTACAAAACAGGCTCGCGTGATGAGGCGATCATATTTTCCCTGCGCCCGTTCATGGCTAAGATGGGATCAGCCCTCCAACAGGTAATCATCATGGTGGCCTATATCGCAATCGGCATGACAAAAATTACAAACGGAATATCGGAAGTTGAGAAAAAAGCTTCGCTTAAACAGATCAGCGAGGCGGCTAAAACAGCTCAGATAAAAACCATACTTGACAATGCACCCTCCGACATCAAACTTTGGCTCAGGTTTTGCATGGTGGCGGCGCCGATTATACTGATTACAGCTGCGTATACGGTAATGCGTAAAAAAGTTAAAATCGACGAAAAAGAGTACGATAAAATGCTGTTTGAAATCGAAACCCGCAAAGGCCTCCCGGAGGACGAAAAAGCATTTTAATTCCCGGATAAATAAAAAGGCTTTCGGATAACTAACGTCCGAAAGCCTATATTTTATAAATATTTTGATTGGTTTATGAGCAGTTTTATAATTGGTATTAATATAAACCTGCCGTTGTCAGGCGGGGAACCGGAATATTTTCTTGCATATCTTAAAACAAAAATGTAAAATCAGGATAGCAGCCGTTGAATCTTTCGAATGCACGTTTTATTGCTGAAAAAATTTTTTGTCAATTGCGGCAATATCAGCCGTTAAAGGGGAATCAGGTATGAATACATTATCACCGCGCGTAAAAGGGCTTCGAGAAAACGCGCTTAATTGGAAAGAAAGTCAGAAGGAATATATCGGCCAGCGTCTGTACCATGCTCTCAACGGGATTATGTGTGCCGGTGGAATGACCCGGCAGGAACAGCAAAGCAGGATGCTGTCAAGCGTTATCGCGAATTCGGAAGCGATTATCCATGAAGGTGAGCTTATCGTCGGTTATAATTACTATGGCAGTGACGATGGCATGTGGCGCGAATATCAGATTGCCGAAAAAAGTGAAAAAGAAAAGAAAAGACTGGTTGATTATTTAAAACAGGGGAGTTTGCCGGGCAAGCGGATTGACTTTATTACAGACTGCCTTGATCATTTTAACAGTCTGGTTTCACCTTTGCCGGCAACATCCGAACCTTCGGAAGAATATTTGCTTGCAAGCGGCGAAGGTGTTGTCTGGTCGCCGGGTGTTGCTGAAAATCATACGGTTTTAGGTTATGAAAAAGTATTGCAATACGGTTTTTACGGAATACTGGCGGAAATAGAAAATAGTATTATTAACCTTGATGCAAGCGAAGCAGACTCTCAAAAGAAAAAACAGATGCTTGAATGCGCATACGAAGTCGCGCGCAGTGCCTGCGGTATAGGCAAACGCTACAAAATAAAGGCGGAAGCGGAGCTGAAAAACTGCCTTGATTACAGCCGTGCCCGGGAGCTTAATCAGCTGATTGAAGTATTGGACCGGGTGCCGTATTACCCCGCCGCAACATTCCGTGAAGCCGTGCAGAGCCTGTGGTTTGCCCATATTATCAACACATGGGAGGACGGCATCAACGCCAACTCCATCGGCAGAATCGACCAAATCCTTTACCAATATTATAAAAAAGATATCGAAGAGGGTATGATAACAAAAGAAGAAGCCTTCGAACTGCTGTGCTGCCTGTGGATAAAATTATACAGGGATTATGATGTGCAGCAGGCAATGGTAGGCGGCGTCGACAAAGACGGAAAGGACGCTTCAAACGAGCTCTCGTATATGGCATTGGATGTGACCGATGCGCTTGATTTTGTCCGTTGCCTATCTGTGAGGCTCCATAAGAAAAGTCCGCCGGCGTTAATAAAGCGGGCGCTTGAAGTTGTCGGCAAGGGCAACGGTATTCCGTTTTTTTTCAATGATGATGTGATGATTCCTGCGCTTGTCAGCAACGGAATTGAACTTCAAGACGCACGGGATTATGCCGCAATCGGCTGTGTTGAAATAACCATACCCGGCAAAGCAAACCCCCATGCGGTCAGCAACAGAGTTAATCTGTTAAAATGCCTTGAACTGGCTTTGAATGACGGCGCCGGGCTGATGACCGGGGAACAAATCGGCCCGGAAACCGGAAAAATATCCGGGATGAAAAGCATAGAAGATATTTTTGAGGCGTACGAAAAACAGACGGAACATTTTATAAGAATTGCCTGTGATGAATCAAACCGCTTGGAAAGGCGCAACAGTCTGGCATTGCCGATGATTTACAAATCTATACTGACTGAGGGTTGCCTTGAATCGGGCCGTGATTTCAATGATGGGGGTGCGAAATACAATTATCATGAAAGTATGCCGATGGGCATACCGAATGTGGCGGATTCATTGGCGGCACTTGATAAACTTGTGTTTCAAGATAAGAAATATACACTCAGCCAAGTTGCGGATATGTTGAAAAGTAATTTTTCGGATGAGTATACAAGGCAGGAGTTTTTGAACAGAGCGCCGAAGTTCGGTAATGATAATGATTTGGTTGACGGTTATGCGTCAAGGGTGATGAGGCATTATTGCAATGCAATTAAGAAAATAAAAGGCGTAAGCGGCCTTGGATTTTTTGCGCAGCCTTTTACTTTTTTATGGCTTATCGAAGCGGGCGGACTGACAGGCGCGACCCCAGACGGAAGACGAGAAGGCGAAAATATCGCGTACAGCATTTCACCCATGCAGGGCAGGGACAGCAGCGGCCTGACCGCTGTGCTGAACTCAATCGCCAAACTGCCGGCGGAACTTGCGGCGGGGAGCACATCCGCTATTATCGAAGTTGACCCGATGTTGTTTGAACCCGATAAGATTGACAATATGGTTGTTTTATTGCATACCGCGGTAAAAAAAGGAGTCGGGCAAATTCAGTTCAATGTCACGAATGCCGATACACTGAAAAAAGCCCAGGCCGAACCGGAAAAATATCAAAATCTTGCCGTTCGGGTTTCGGGTTTCAGCCAGCGTTTCTGTCTGCTGGATAAAAAGCTGCAGGACCATATTATCGCAAGGACCAAGCATGAAAAATTATAGTACAAGATTACCGGAGGATTACGCATGAATGGCGTTATATTTGATATACAGCGGTTTTCAATTGATGACGGCCCCGGCATCCGGACAACCGTATTTTTAAAAGGCTGCAGTTTACGCTGCCTGTGGTGCCATAATCCGGAAGGGCTGCAAACATACCCCGAGATTATGTTCTTTCCTCAAAAATGTATCGGCTGCGGAAAATGCTTTTTGATTTGTCCGCAAAAGTGCCACACAACGGAAAACGGCAATCATGTATTTTTAAGGGAAGATTGTCTGCGCTGCGGAAAATGCGCCGAAGCCTGTTATTCCGGAGCCTTAACTGTGTCCGGGAAAATCATGGCCGCTCAGGAGGTTGCTGCCGAAATCGAAAAGGACGAAATGTTTTATGAAAATTCCGGCGGCGGAGTTACTTTCTCCGGTGGGGAGCCGTTGCTTCAGGCGGAATTTCTGCGGGAAGTTATGGTGATATGCAAAAACCGCGGTTATCACTGCGCGGTGGAAACAGCAGGCAATGTTGCGTGGAGTGAATATGAAAAAATTATCCCCTATACCGACCTGTTTCTTTACGATATTAAAGCAGTCGATGAAGCTTTGCACAGGGAAGCAACCGGAACCGGCAACCGGAGAATCATTGAAAATCTAAGAAAACTTGCTCAAGAGAAACCGGAAATATGGGTGAGAACACCGGAGATACCCGGAGTCAATGACACACTTGAGGAAAAGGAAAAGCTCTCAGCGCTTCTTAAAGAACTTAAAACGGTTAATAACCATGTTTATCTGCCTTATCACCGCTTGGGCGAAAGCAAATATGAAAGCCTCGGATTACCCTTGCCCGTCATAATACCGGGTGATAACGGTTAAGGAATGCCGAGGTATCCTGAAAAGATAAAAACTGAGCCCCGGATTTATCAGTCCGGAGCTCATTTTATATATCTTTTTATTGAAAGTTGTGTTGCTGCTTTCAGAATGAAATAATTTTACCCGAGGTAAACCGGAGAATCATCAGCGCGTCCAGAGAATTGACCTTGCCGTCCTTATTGACATCTGCCGCTGATTTTTGGCTGTCTGTCAAGGCTATTTTCCCGGAGGTCGCTTTTAAAGCCATTAATGCGTCAAGGGAGTTGATGACCGAATCGTTATTCACATTCCCCAGCAGCATCCA
>CAYOAW010000086.1:0-5203 GCA_964402095.1 uncultured Eubacteriales bacterium
GATATTGCTGCAGATATTCGGAATTAGATTGCCTTCTGTTATCTGTTGATGATAGATGTCAAACAGCACCTTTATTTTCGGGCTGCCGACTTCCCGTATGATGTCAAACGCCTCATAGCCGGAGGAAAGAAAATAGCCTTTGTGGTCACACAGGACATTCAGCGGTTCCAGTACGGCTGAAATGCCGGATTGTTCCAGCAGCGGAGCAGCCATTCGAAGCGCTTTGACAACGTTCTCGTGTTGAATGGCATGAGAACAATCACTGCGCTCCTGCCCTGTGGTGATAATCATGGAAGGAACACCGAGAAACTTTGCGGCGGCAATGGATTCTTCGACTACTTTTACAAGCACTTCGCCGCTGCCCGGGGATAACAGCGCCTTTTCGCCGAATTCGGCAGCAAGCATGCTGTCCTGGGAGCCGATGCACATACTCGTTATTTGAACAGCGCTTTTTTCTGCGGATATTTTGATTTCATTAAGGTCGCGGCTGGTCCAGTTCCAAAATTCGGCATGGTTTAATCCGGTTGCCTTAACCGCTTCAAACCGTTTCTCAAACGGCAGTTCGGTGAACATCATTTCAATACAGGGTGAAAATATCAGCATATAATTCTCCTCTTTTATCGAATTGGTTTTACTATACCATTTATTGTATTTTCCGTCAATCTTCAAAGGTCGCAGTTTTTCGTTTATATCGCGGTATCGGAAAATATAGCACTTGTATTTGGCGTTTATATAATGTATACTATCTAGTACGGTATAAGCCGTAAATTGTGACTGTTAAGGAGTTGTAACCATGGACCCCATCAAAGTAGATTTTACGAATAAAGGCAGCAAAAAGAAGAAGGAAATCGTCATTCCTCCGGAAAGATCCGTTCTTAAAATAATTATCAGTATTTTAGGTTCAATATTAACCGCAGCGGTAGCCTACTATTTTATGATGCCCGCTCTCAATTTCAAGGATACGAATTTCTATCTTTATATAGGAATTGTTATTGCGAGCTTCGTGGTTATTCTGTCTTTACTTACAAAAGTTACAACAAAGCCCGAATATGTTCCTTTTATCAAAAAGAGCGCAAAAGTCCCGGGAATTCTTATCGGCCTGCTGCTTGTGGTGGCTTTAATCGGCGGAATTTCGTCTTGGGTTGTTTTCAGGGCCAACAGCTACAGCAAAATTATTTCAGTCAATAATAACGGCAACTTCGCTAAAGAAATTGCTAAACAGGACGCGGAGTCATACAGCAATATTCCGAGGCTTGATGAACCCGCAGCGGCAAACCTTGCAAACAGGGCTTTAAGCGGCCTGTCAAGCATCGGCAAGGTTTCCCAGTATACGGTTTATCCTCAATACACGCAAATCAACTATAAAGGTGACCCTGTCAGAGTCGCCTCGCTTCAATACGCCAATATCATCAAATGGTTTACAAACCGCAAAGACGGTTTCCCCGGTTACATTATCATCAACATGGCAACCCAAAAAACAGAATTTGTCAAATCTGCGAAACCGGTTATGTATTCCCCCGCAGAGCATTTCGGCCGTCTTTTGAAGAGGCAGTTGCGCTTCAGCCACCCGACAACCCTGTTCGGCACGCCTGTTTTTGAGCTTGATGAGCAAGGCAACCCGTTCTGGATCTGCCCGGTTTTTGATAAAACGATCGGTCTTTTCGGCGGAACCGATGTTATCGGGATGGTGCTGCTTGACCCGGCAGACGGTTCTTACAAAGATTATACATTGGAACAGGTAAAAAATGACAACAGTTTAAAATGGATAGACAGGCTTTTCTCGTCCGACTTGCTGATTCAGCAATACAACTACTACGGAAAATACAACGGCGGTTTCTGGAATTCCATTCTCGGCCAGAAAAATGTTTTTATAACAACCGACGGTCACAGTTATATTGCCAAAGATGATGATGTGTTTATGTACACCGGTGTCACATCTGTCACAAGCGACCAGTCGATTATAGGCTTTATTCTTATTAACCAGCGTACAAAAGCCGCAACCTATTACCGTGTTTCCGGCGCGACCGAGACTACTGTTATGGAAACAGCGGAAGGTATGGTGCAGGATTTGGGCTATACCGCTGCTTTCCCGCTACTGATCAATGTCAGCGACCAGCCGACTTATTTTATGGCGCTGATGGATACCGAGATGGTCAACCAGAAATTTGCGATGATTAATGTTGAAAAATACAATACGATAAAAGTTGTGGGCGACAGCCTTGCGGATTGCCTTCAGCTTTACCTGAAAGCGCTTACCAACGCCGGAATAAAAACCGATATTGATATCAATGATATTGATGATACCGACAGCAACGGGTCAGCGGCAGCAAACAAAACCGCGACAGGCCTGATTACAGAGATCAGGAGCGCGGTCCTCAACGGTGAAAGCTGTTACTATTTCCGGCTTGCCGGCTCTGATGTGTTCTACTCTATTTCAGCTGCCAAGGCGGAAGAAGCTGTTATCCTTAACAAGGGTGACAATGTAACAATTACTTATAAAGCAACAACAAAAAGCAAAAGAATTGTACCGGCTATCAGCATCGCTTCGGCAGCTGAGGAAACAACAGAAACGGCAACAGCCGCATCCTGACGAAAACATTATGCAGCGCTTGATTCACTCGGCCGTGTTCATAGGCCGAAAGCGGACAAGCCCTTAAAACCGGAAACGGGGCGGATAATTACCGCCCCGTTTACTTTTTTGCGGAGGCAGGGAATGGAAGAAAAAGCGTTAAAACCGCGGATTTATACTGTTGCCACAACTCATTTGGATACCTCCTGGAGCTGGGATATTGAAATGACACTGCGGGAATATCTGCCGAAAACTCTTACGGAAAATTTCAAACTGTTTGAAAAATATCCGGATTATATATTCAGCTTTGAGGGCAGCTGCCGTTATGAACTGATGGAGGAATATTACCCGGAACTGTTTGAAAAAATGAAAGAATATATCGTGCAGGGGCGCTGGAATGTGACGGGCAGCGCTTATGAAAACGGCGATGTCAATATTCCGTCGCCGGAGGCGCTTTTTCGTAATATCCTTTACGGAACCGCTTATTTTAAAGAAAAATTCGGCAGGCGCAGTGTGGATATTTATTTGCCCGACTGTTTTGGATTCGGCTGGGCTTTGCCGTCAATTGCGTCACATTCCGATTTGAAAGGTTTTACAACACAGAAACTGATTTGGAGCAGCGCTTATGAAGTGCCGTTTGACTTGGGTGTCTGGAAAGGGCCGGACGGAAACGGGATTTATGCTTCACTGGATGCCGGAGACTACAACAGGAGCCTGAATAAGGTCCGCAAAAAAGGCAGTGTTAAAAGAAAGCTGAAATCGAACACCGGGAAATACGGATTGCCGTTTACAACCGTTCTGCATGGTATCGGGGACAGAGGCGGAGCCCCGCGCGAGCCTTCCGTTAAAACTGTTTTAGCGGAAGCGGCACTCAATCAATCCTCCAAGGTTGATGTTATACCCGCATCAGCGGACCAAGTTTTCAGGGATATGGATACCCTTTTAACGCCGGATCAAAAAGAAAAGCTGCCTGTTTGGCGGAATGAACTTGTTATGACCGACCACGGAACCGGCTGCTATACCTCGCGTGCAATCAGCAAACGCTGGAACAGGCGGGGGGAACAGCTTGCCGATGCCGCAGAGCGAAGCGCTGTTTCATCATGCGTTGCGGCGGCGCAGGAGTATCCTCAAAAAGTTTTTGATACAGCGTGGAAGCGCATAATTGCCCATCAGTTTCATGACGATATCACCGGCACCTCGCTTGAAATCTGTTATAAACGCAACTGGAATGATTATATTCTTTCCCTCAACCGGTTTGCCGAAGAATACAGGTATGCGGTGGCGGGTATCGCTGCTCAAATGGATACCTCATTTGTGAAGGGCGCGGCCTTGGTGGTCAACAACCCGATTCAGAGCCAAGGCAGCAGGAAAGGCGTTGTCACGGCTGAAACAAACTTTAGAGATCCGTGCAGCTGTGTGAGAGTGTTCAATGCCGCCGGAGATGAAACCGCTTCGCAAATTCTCAGAAATGAGTCCGGGAGAATTCTGATCGCCTTTTTAGCCGAGGTGCCCTCAATAGGTTATACCGCTTATGATGTTCGCCCGTCAGAGGTTCCCTGCGCGTTTGCAAGCGATTTGCAGGTTACCGAAAGAACGCTTGAAAACACAAAATACAGAGTGACGCTTGACGAAAACGGAGATATCGTGGAAGTGCTGGATAAATCAGCTGGCCGGCAGCTTTTAGCAAAACCCATTCGCATGGCGCTTTATAACTGTGACGGATCCGGTACTTACCCCGCATGGGAACTTGACTATAAAGAGGTTATGTCCGCGCCGCGTGAATATGCGTCCAAACCGGTTTTTGAAATAACAGAAAACGGTCCTGCGAGGATAACGGTTAAAACTGTCCGCCATGCCGGCGGTTCGGAATTTATACAAACGGTTTCGCTTGACGCATATGGGGAAACAGTTAATGTGGCCAATGAGATTGAATGGCGCTCACTGCGTACTTTGCTGAAAACCGAATTTCCGCTTTCGGTGAGCAACCGGAACGCATCCTACGACTTAGGCCTGGGTGTTGTTGAACGGGGCAACAGCTGCCCATCGCTATATGAGGTTCCCGCGCAAATGTGGGCGGATATTACCGATAAAGACGGAAGTTTCGGTGTTTCTGTTTTCAGTGACAGTAAAACCGGATGGGACAAGCCGAATGACAATACCCTTCGCCTGACAGGAATCTATTCACCCCTTTCGGCGTACCGCGACGCGCAGCACCTGTTGGATTTTGGGATTAACCGGTATTCTTTTGCCGTTTATTCACATGCCGGCTCTTGGCAAAACGGCACGCAGCTCGCGGCTGCCGGGTTCAACCAACCCATGAATGCGTTTGCGGTACCCGTTTCACCGGGCAGGCTCGGCGCGAATTATTCGTTTTGTTCTGTGAGCGACAATGCTGTGCTGATCAGAGCCATTAAAAAAGCGCAGGATACGGACGAAATCATTGTGCGTGTCGGTGAGGGTGCGGGGATAGGCCATACGAATGTGCGTCTTCAGATTGGTGACGGCATCACCGCCGCGCGCGAGGTTTGGGCAACGGAGGAGCCGAAAGGGGGCGCGGCGGTTGAAAACGGCGGGCTTGTGTTTGACATCAAAGCGTTTGAACCGAAAACTTTCGCGCTTACGTTTAAAAACTCA
>CAYOAW010000086.1:5303-9300 GCA_964402095.1 uncultured Eubacteriales bacterium
GAAGCAGGGCACATTAAAAAAGATACACTCGCCTGGCATTCCACACACGCTCACGGAAAAGACGGTGATGAATACGGGCAGCAGATTTATTTCTTTAAGTATTCCTTTGACATCCCGGCCGGCGCGGCAGAGTTTGTTTTGCCGAAAGATGAGAAAATCGTCATCCTTGCCGCCACAGCAACCGCAAACGAACCCCGGGCGGTGTGCGCCGCGGAACTGTATGACAGCCTTGAAAAACGGGAAATCGGCTTTACGCTCACGCCGGAGCAGGACTTTGCCGCCAAAAACAACAAACGCGGCCATGCCCGCTCCCGCAGGAAATTTCTTCTTGGTTACGCCAAACGAAGGATTAAAAGAGAAATTGCGCAGATGTGCAAATAAGGATTGACTGCCTGACAGTTATGGAGTAGCATAAAATCGGTCATGAATAACTTTATTTAGGGGATGTAACAATGGGATTTTTAAAACCGGCCGCGAAATTTGTTAAGAAGAAAATGATAAAAAAAGGAGAGAAACTTGTTAAAAAGTGTCCGCCGAAGCCTTTGCCAAAGGGCGTATTTGACAAAATCGACGGGGCAAAGAGTGAGTTCTTCACCGCAGGTTTTTCAAAAACGGATATCATGCCCGATGATATATTGAAAAAAAAGTATTGGGTTGCAGGCTATAATGCTTATACGCCGGCCAAAGGCGTACTTGACCCCATGACGACAAGCGCTGTCTGGCTGGACGACAATTCGGGGCGCGGCGGGGTTGTGTTTATTTCCGTGGACAGCGTCGGCCTGACAAACTATGATGTTAAATATGCGAGAGACAACTTAAAGGATTTTTGCGAAAAGACAGGCTGCCGTTCAATCAATATTTTCAGTACGCATAATCATGCCGGGATAGATACCGTCGGAATGTGGGGTCCGATTCCGAGAACCGGCAGAGATAAAGGCTATATGAAGATTGTGCACGACGGAATCAAAAAGGTTGTTGAGGAAGCTTACGCCGGCAGAAAAGACGGCTCGCTGTTTTACGGCAAAAAGGAGACTCCGGAAATTCAACGGGATTCAAGGCTGCCGAACGTATTCTGCAAGGATCTGACCCGTCTTCGCTTTGTTCCGAAGGAAAGCGGGAAGGAAATATGGATCCTGAATTATGCGTCCCATACGGAATCCATGCTCGGGCATAACCCGATTGTCAGCGCTGACTTTGCCTGTTATATGCGGCGGGGGATTTTAGAAACGGCAGGCGCCGAAACGTTGTACGGGATTGGCGCTATCGGCGGCTTGATAAGGCTGAAAGAACTTGATAAAAACAATGTGGAATCAACAAAACTCGGCGGAAAAGCGCTTGCAGAAACTGCGGTGGCCATTGAGGACGAACGAAAATTGAGCCCGGTGATCAACCTGATCCGCCAGGAATATTATTCGCCGGTGGACAACTACCTTTTAGCCATGCTTGCATCCATCGGCATCATGAAGTCCGAATTTTGCGGCCATGACAAGAGCTCGCTGCACATGGCAGTAAAGACGGAAATGACCTATTTTGAAATCGGCGACCTTAAAATGCTGCTTCTTCCGAGTGAAATATTCCCGGAGCTGGTTTACGGCGGTTATCTTTCGGCGGAAGAGTCCGCCGAAGGCAAAGGCCCCGAAGTCAATCCGGACCCTCTGGTTAAAATCGCGGGTGATGATAATCTGCTGCTGTTCGGTGTCACAAACGACTTTACCGGCTATGTTGTTCCGCCGAACGATTTTTTGACGCATGATGAAATCCCATATGCGGATAAAGCAACAGACAGGCTCGGCAGAAGGCACTATGAAGAAACAAATTCTTTGGGACCGTTAACGGCTCAAACAATTGCGGATACCTTCAAAGGGATTATGGAAACGGTGAATGCGTGCTGACCGGGTAAATTGATTTTCACTGGAATTCGAACATCTTGAGCCGGTTTAACACTGACAATTTGATTTCCGCCAATAATAGAAAACACAGCCGATTTGCATGGATTAAGGTATAGAGAAAGCGGTGTATTTAATGAGCGGTTTTTCAACTTTCGTTTTGCGTCTCAAGGGTTTTATCTTAACATTTTTTTCGGTTTTTACTTTTTTGGCAGGCCCGTTTTTCCCTGCCTTGCCGGCCTTTGTTCCAAAACCGGAGGAGCCGGTTATCAATGAAAAGCCGATGATGGCAGTAATTGAAAACGGCGCCACGGACTATGTCATTGTTGTTGCGGACAATGCAGCCGCAACGGTTATAAAAGCGGCCGAAATGCTGTCAAATTACATTGACCGGATGACAGGTATTGCTGTCCCGACAGTTTCGGCAAGCGATTATACAACAGGCAAAAAAATCGTGGTGAGCAGCACCGCGGCGGATTTGGATTTTATCGACGGCAACCCGGCGGCGCTCGACGCGGCGCTGGGCAAAGAGGGATTCATAATCAGAACGCACGAGGGCAATATCTATATTATCGGCGGCAGCAGGGGCGTGCTCTACGGCACTTACGGATTTTTGGAAAAATTCGCCGGCTGCCACTGGTATGCTAAAACCTGTGTTGTTGTGCCGCAGACGGCAAAGTTTGAGGTGCCTGTGGATATCAACGTGCAGGAAGTGCCGCTGATCGGGTACCGCGAGACGGACTGGCTGAGCCCCGCGGACCCCGAATACTGCGTGGCCAACCGGATCAACGGCAACAGGCGCTATATCGCGCCCGAAATGGGCGGAAACGAGGGGTATACGGAGGGCTTTTGCCATACCTTTGCCCAGCGTTTGCCCAAGGAAAAATACTGGGATACTGACAGGGAAATTTACGCAATCAGCAATGTGGACGGGCAGCGTACGGCCGAGCAGCTGTGCCTGACAAACCCGAGGACGGTTGAACTGATGTGCAAAGAGATTGACCGGATTATGGCGGACCATCCGGATGCAAATCTGATATCTCTTACCCAGAATGACGGCGGAGTTTACTGCGTCTGCCCGGCGTGTAAAGCGCTTGACGACGCGGAGGGTTCGCACGCGGGAACGATGATTTCTTTTGTCAACGCTGTCGCGGATTATACCAAAGACAAATACCCGAACCTGATGCTGGATACCTTCGCCTATTATTACACGCGCACACCGCCAAAAACCGTTAAGCCGCGCGATAATGTTATTGTCCGGCTTTGTTCATATGAATGCTGTTATGCACACGCGATTAATGACCCCGGCTGTCCGCGGAATGTTGAATTTGCCAATGATCTTAAAAAATGGGCTTCTATCAGCAAAAATTTATCTGTTTGGGATTACACCACCAATTACAGCCATTTAAACGGTCCGTTCCCGAATTTCGGCGTGCTGCAGGCGAATATGCAGTATTTTGCGGAAAACCATGCGGTCGGCGTGTATGAGGAAGGCAACTATTACGCTTATGAAAGCAATTCGGAGTTTGCCGACCTGCGCTCCTATCTCCTGGCCCGACTGATGTGGGACCCATATCTGGATTACGACAAAGAGCTGAACGGTTTTCTGAAAGCATATTACGGTGACGGTTGGCAGTATATCAGAGAATATATTGATATTACAACGAAAAAAACCGGCAATGACGGTCTGCATACCTCTATCGGTTCCGAAATGGACGACAGGGCTGTGCTTAACCTCAAACCAAACGAAATTGACTATGTCAACAGCCTTTGGATAAAAGCAAAAGAAAAAGCACAGAGCGATTATTATCTGACGAATGTCCGCCGTTCGGAACTTTCCTGGCGGTATTGGAAGGCGAACAACCGGTTTTCGGAATATTCCATAGCCGGCAATCCCTTGGGCTGGTACGATGAAAACAAAAAGCTCTATGCCGATTTTCAGGAGTTCGGGGTTAAAAGAATCCGGGAAGCGCGGCTGATGAGCGATAACCCGCAGTTGTGGCAGATACCGAGACTGTGGATACCTTAAAAAGCAATAATAATTAACACAAAAACATCAAGGGGCTGACGCACAAAGCAAGCCCAAAAAGCAACAAAAAAGCCGTTGAAAC
>CAYOAW010000087.1:0-5697 GCA_964402095.1 uncultured Eubacteriales bacterium
GCGGATACGGCTGTAATGTCCAAATACTTGGATGGTGTGGTTTGGGTCGTAAGCTTTGGCAAGACTGTCAAAGAAACCGCCCGTTTTGCCAAGGATACGCTTGACAGTGTCAGCGCAAATATCATTGGGGTTGTATTTAACTGTGTAAGAGCGGACAGTTACGGCAACCGCGGTTACTACAGAAAATACGGCAGCAAATACAGTTACAAATACGGATACAAAAGAGGCTACGGCTACAGCAATCGATACAGTTACGGCTATAAATACGGTTACGGTTACGGCGGCTACAGTGAAAACAAAAAGGCTCCGCCAAAAATTAAAAAAGAAAGAAAAGGGAAAAACGGCTCAGAAACACAGGAATAAAACCCGGTACCTATTTTCAATACACAGAAAGCCTCGTTTTTGTTGTCATATGACGGAAACGAGGTTTTTGGATTTGATAAGAGATTATGCTGCAAGGAGGAATATAAATGCCTGCCAAACGAAGCTGCCGCAGAATTTTTTGTTTTTTGGTTTCACTGCTTATCCTTTGTATATGCTTTCCGGGGGTCTGCGCAGATGTGATTGCTGAAAGCGGGGCAAAAAACATGAGCAATAAAAATGAATCCCGGCTGCAATCCGCCGGAAGAAGTTCAACCGAAACCCCCTGCATTGTTGAAACGATTTACCCGGCTGATGACGTTGTTATCGCCGATATTATCGCCACAGACAGTCCGTATAGCGCGGATAACACAGGAACGTCGGACAGCACGGCAGCCATTCAAAGCGCTATTGACAGATGTTATGAAGCAGGCGGAGGAACCGTGTTCCTGCCGGCAGGCACTTACCTTGTGACAGGGAACATCACAGTCCGCGAATATGTTACTTTAAGAGGTGACTGGCAGGACCCTGACAAAGGCAACTCCTACGGGACCATCATTAAGGCGGCAGTAACAAGCACAGCCGAAGACCTGCCTGCGTTGTTTACTGTACTGGGCAGTGCGGGGGTAATGGGGTTAACGGTATATTATCCCGATCAGGACATTGAACAGGTTAAACCCTATCCGTATACATTTTATGTCCCGGGAGAAATGCTTCAAAGTATTATAAATTGTACAGTAATCAACGGTTATAAGGGCATCGGCGCATGCTTCGGCGAAGGCGGCCACGAAATGATGACTATTGACAATGTGAAAGGTACCTTCCTTTGCTGCGGTGCCGAAGCATACAACCAGTCTGATGTCGGAACATGGAAAAATTTGACGCTCAGCAACAAGTATTGGGCGGAAGCGGGCGCAGGCATAAAAAGGCCGCCGCGCTCGGAAATTGATGCCTACACCCGGGAAAATGCCACCGGGCTTATACTTGGTGATTTAGAATGGACTCAGTTTGCAAATATTAATATTGCTGATTATAAATATGGTGCTCATATTGTTAAAGGCAAAAGGATTGAATTTGCGGGCGCGCTTTATAATGTGAACATTGCGCGGTGCGATGTAGGGTTGCTGGTAGACGCGATTGACACACGCTGGGGAATGGTGGTTGCCGGCAGCAGCATTTACGGGAGCAAACATTCGGTGATCAATAATACATTCGGGGTTGTTAAGATGACGGGAACCCGGCTTGCCGGAGGGATAAAGACCGGGAAAGTACTTTTTCGTGATTTCAATCATTTCATTGCGGCGGTTAAAACCTTTTTTAAATATGGGATAGCAACAAACCGGAAATATATCATTGATTATACGGATTTAAGCGGAATAAAAGCTGATTATAACACGGTTCCATGCAAACCGGCAGAGTTTCTTTTCATTGCAGACGCGGATAGAACCGGCACCGCTGACGCGACAGCGGAAATTCAAGAGAAGCTTGATTTAGCGGCATCAACCGGCGGAATCGTTTACCTGCCTGCGGGGAAATACCGAATGGATGGAAGTGTTACAGTACCTCCGGGCGTTGAACTGAGAGGATCTTCCTCTGTTGCCACCCGTGACCAGGGCAGCAGCAGAGGAACCGTCATATTCGCTTATTACGGGCTCAACCCGGCAAAACCGGAGACAGACGCAGCACTGATAACACTCGGTGCAAATGCAGGTGTGAGAGGCATCAGATTTATTTACCCGAACAACAGCTGTGTGGTGCCCGGCGCGCTCGGTACTGTCCGGCCGTGTACATATACGATACGCGGAACCGGTGAAGGGGTTTATGCAATTAATTTGGCGATTGCCGCCTCATACAACGGTATTGATTTCCGCGGCTGCGACAACCATCGCATCAAGAAAGTGGTTACCTGCTGTTATAACAACGCAATATTTGCCGGTAACTGTTCGGGAGGAGTTATGGAGGGATGCCTTCAAAACGGAACGGTAATGAGCCGCAACGGATTTAACCTGCCAAACTGGATTGATGAAGGGAGCCAGCTTTTTCCCTATTTATTTAATGCTGTTACGCGTGTAAAAACCGAATACATAAAAATTTCAAATGCAAGGAATGAAACAATCTACAATTGCTTTTCATATGGCGTAAAAACCTTCATTAATAATACAGACAGTACAAATTTGATTGTCTTTAATATCGGTGCCGATAATATTGGCGGGACAATGTTTATCACTGAAGGCGGGAGTGCTTGCGTTATCAATATGATGCGTTACAATGGCAATTCCTTTGCAAATGACGGCACGGCGCTTCGAATGTTCAACAGGCTGACAATAGACGACAGAACGGAGAAGACCGTGCGGCAGCCGGAATAAGGTTTTGAAATTATTGAAATCCGTACAGACATTCAAGAATATCTTTCTTTTGCTTGACTTTCCGCGAACCCCCTGTTATAATTACAAATTGCCGCAAAGATTTTTGCGGCTGCCGGCGTAAATTTTTAAACGGCGGTAATATCCTTGCCACGCCAATCCCGTGGCCAAAGACCGGAAGGAGGTGCTTTTAGAATGTCAGCTGCAACAAGTTATGAAACCATGGTTGTTTTTTCTCTCACAAAGGGTGAGGAATTTATTCAGGAAATGGTTGCGAAATTTAAAACACTTGTTGAGGAAAACGGCACTCTCGAGAGCGTTGATGAATGGGGCAAGCGCAAGCTTGCATATCCCATCAATGACGAACCCGAGGGTTACTATGTTTTGCTTAACTACACAAGCGGATCGGAATTCCCTGCGGAATTTGAACGTATTGTGAAGATCACAGACGGAGTTTTACGCTCCCTTATCATCAAGAAATCATGAGGAGGGCCTTATTATGCTTAATTGTGTAACAATGATTGGGAGACTGGTAGCGGATCCGGAATTAAGAAATACACCTTCAGGTACCGCGGTTACATCCTTTGCAATTGCTGTTGAACGCGACTTTGTCAAAGCCGGCGAGGAACGCCAGGCTGATTTTATCGATATTGTGGCATGGCAGCAAAAAGCGGAATTTATTACACGCTATTTCCGCAAAGGTTCCTTTATTGCTATTCAAGGCTCGCTTCAAACACGTTCTTACGAGGACAAAAACGGCAACAAACGCAAGGCGTATGAAATTATTGCCGACAAAGTTAGTTTTTGCGGGTCAAAATCGGACTCCGCCGGCGGTTCACGCATGCCCGAGTCCGCTTCAGCAGCTCCGGCCCCGTCTTATGCAACAGGCACCGCGAGCGATTTTGACACTATTCCGAACGATGACGATTTGCCTTTCTAAAGGCACATCATGTTTATTCTGACAAAGGAGGTATTATTTAATGGCTTACGAAAGAAACGACAGAAACGATAGAGGCGACAGAAACGACAGAAGATCCGGCGGAAACAGAAAAGGACACAAAAAAGTTTGTTCTTTTTGCGTGGAAAGGGTCGAGGCAATTGACTATAAGGATGTCGGGAGACTGAACCGCTTTATTTCCGACAGGGCAAAGATTCTTCCCCGCAGAGTTACGGGAACTTGTGCCGGCCATCAGCGCGAACTGACCATCGCTATTAAACGCGCCCGTCATGTTGCGTTGTTACCGTTTTCAAGTGATTGATTTTGATTAAAATCAAACTGGAGTGAATAAAATGCCACTGGTAACATCTGAAAAAATGTTTAAGGCCGCTTACGAAGGCGGTTACGCGATAGGCGCTTTCAATGTGAACAACATGGAAATCGTCCAAGGCATTATGCAAGCCGCTGCAAAGCTGAAGGCACCCGTTATTTTGCAGGTATCCGCAGGCGCGCGCAAATATGCCAACCATACTTATCTTACAAAACTTGTAGAAGCAGCGATTATTGACACAGGGCTGCCGGTTGTTTTGCATTTGGACCACGGCCCGGATTTTGAAACCTGCAAAAGCTGTATTGACGGCGGTTTCACTTCTGTTATGATTGACGGCTCCCACCATCCGTATGAGGATAATGTCGCGCTGACAAAAAAAGTTGTGGATTACGCACACGCGCACGGAGTTGTTGTCGAAGGCGAACTTGGCCAGCTTGCCGGGATTGAGGATGAAGTGAATGTATCCGATGAGAACGCTTCCTATACCAAACCTGAACAGGTTTATGACTTTGTTACCCGTACAGGGGTTGACTCGCTGGCAATTGCAATCGGCACCAGCCACGGGGCCTACAAATTCAAGCCCGGCCAGAAACCCGAGCTTCGCTTTGACATCTTGAAAGAGGTTGAGAAAAAGCTGCCCGGTTTCCCGATTGTCCTGCACGGCGCAAGTTCGGTGGTTCCCGAGTTTGTCAGGCAGATCAATGAATTCGGCGGAAACCTTCCCGATGCTATCGGTATCCCCGAAGAAATGCTGCGCGAAGCGGCGAAAATGGCTGTCTGCAAAATCAATATTGATTCAGACCTTCGTTTAGCAATGACCGCTGCAATCCGCAAACATCTTGCGGAAAACCCGACTCATTTTGATCCGAGGCAGTATCTTGCTCCGGCGCGCACCGCTATTGAGGATATGGTTGCTCATAAGATTGAAACCGTTCTCGGCTGCGCGGGCAAAGCGTAAATAAAAAGCACACATATTTTTAGCAGGGGCAGATTTTATATCTGCTCCTGCTTTTTGCTTACAGCAATCACTAACCACTAGCCACTAACCTCTAATCACTGACCACTTATTGCTGTCTTCTCCAATGAAAAAGGTACTGTTGCGCAATGCCCTGAGACCCTTTCACACATTCGGGCAAACCGTTGGGATATAGTTCTGCCATCACTCTTTTTACCCAAACATCGACCGGGAAAGCATCGGTTTGCCCGCAGCCGTAAAGAAGCGTACAGTCAGCCACTTTGCTGCCGACACCCTTGATTTTAATAAGCTCACACCTTGCATGTTCCAACGGCATTGAGGCGAGCCTGTCAAGGTCTATTTCACCTTTGGCTGCTTTTTGAGCGGCATCGATAATATATTTTGCCCTGAAGCCGGCGCGGATGGGAGCCAGGTCATCAACGCTCAGCATGGATATTCTTTCAGCGCCGGGGAAGGAAAAATCATTGGCGCTGAGCGGCTCGCCGAAGAATTCGCATAACCGCTTAATAATACCCTTTATTCGAGGGATGTTGTTGTTCTGGGAAATTATAAAAGAGCAAAGCGTTTCCCAAGGTTCTTGTCTTAAAATATGGATACCGGGGAAAAGCTCAACCGCGGTTTTAAGACTTCTGTCCGCGCAAAAGCTTTCGCAGAGGTTCGAATAATCCCTGTCGAGGTCAAAATAGCTGCGCCATATATTATTGAATTCCTCAGCGGAAACATGAAAGAA
>CAYOAW010000087.1:5797-9085 GCA_964402095.1 uncultured Eubacteriales bacterium
ATTGAAAATTGGAGCAAAAATTTTAAATGGCGGTAAAGATAATAAAACGCAAAGTATATGAAGAAAAATAACAAAAAGTTATCCACAATCGAAATAATCAAGCAAAATATAGCTTTTGTGAGATAGTTATTAACATTTTCCACAGAGTTTTCCACGAAAACGGTTAAAAGGTCATAATACAAATTGTATATATTAAAAAATTTCAGGTTCTGTTTTAAGTTGTTATATTTAACAATCAGACTTAAAATATATTAAGCAAAAGGCAGATAAGACAGCGAAAAAACGCACAATCAGTCAAATTTCCGCTGCATTTATGCAAAAAGTTTTCATACAGCAAATATCGCACTTCGGCCTGCGGGCAACGCAAACCGCTCTTCCGTGAAGCACACATCTGTGGCAAAAATCATTGCTTTCCTGAGGCGGGAGAAGTTCTTTCAGCTGCATTTCAACCTTGAGTGGGTCCTTTGACACGGCCAGGCCAAGCAAGTTTGAAATTCTAATCAAATGCGTATCGGCAACTACCGCCGGTTTACCGTAAATATCACCGCAAATGAGATTGGCTGTTTTTCTGCCGACTCCCGGCAGTTTTAAAAGGTCTTCGATTGTGTCGGGAACGCTGCCGCCGAATTCAGAAAGCAGCATCTGCGCAGTATCGATAATATGACGCGCTTTGGCATGGTAAAATCCGCAGGAATGGATCATGTTTTCAATATCTTCAATATCTGCCGCGGCATAGTCCTCAAGTGAAGGATATTTGTCAAAGAGAGCGGGCGTGACGATGTTGACTCTTGCATCTGTGCATTGTGCGGCAAGAATTGTTGCGACGAGCAGCTGAAACGGGTCTGTTGCTTCAAGCGAGCACACCGCGTTGGGATATTCTTTTTTCAGTGCCTGCACGGCGGCAAGGGCGATTTGTTTTTTTGTCATTTTAAAACCTGCCGTTCTTTTTATTCCGTCTCTTTATTATCATACCGCAAAGCGGAAGAAAAGGAAAGAGCGGACTGCCCTGCGAAAGCGTTTTTTTCTTGCCGTAAAGCCGCAAAGATGCTATAATAAACCGTCTTATAAAAAGGGGTGTAGTATGTGGAAAAGTATGATGTTGTAATAATCGGCGCGGGCCCGGCGGGGATATTTACCGCTTTGGAACTGTATAAAAAAGCGTCACCGAAACTTAAAGTTTTAATTGTTGACGAGGGAATATCCATTGAGCGCAGAACGTGCCCGGCAAGAAGCAAGGGGACTTGCATGCGCTGCAACCCGTGCAATATTATGAGCGGCTGGGCGGGAGCAGGAGCTTTTTCGGATGGAAAGCTGTCTTTGAGCGAAGAGGTCGGAGGCAATTTAACAAGTTATTTGCCTCTCGATGAAACCCGAAACCTGATAAAATATGCTGATCAAATATTTCTTGACTTCGGCGCTCCCGATGAAATACACGGCCTTAATGATAAAAAGGTTGAAGAAATAGCATATGAGTGCTCCAAGTATAATATTCAGCTGATCCGCTGCCCTGTAAGGCATCTCGGAACGGAATATGCTTTTGAAGTGCTGAAAGCGATGTATGATTACCTGAGCAAAATTGAAGGTTTCAGCTTTACAGAAAGGACCCATGCGGATCCTGTAATCAGGGACGGAAAAGCAACCGGGGCAATACTGACATTGAAGGACGGTACAAAAAAGGAGGTCGCTGCGGATTTTGTGGTAGCGGCTCCGGGCCGCGGCGGAGCGGAATGGCTTAACAAAATAGCGCATGAAAACGGGATAGGCACGCGAAACAACGAGGTTGATATCGGGGTAAGGGTCGAGGTTCCGAATTCCGTGATGGACAAGCTTACAAAGCATCTTTATGAAGCGAAGATGGTTTATTACTCGGACACTTTTGAAAATAAGGTTCGTACCTTTTGCATGAATCCCGGCGGGATTGTCAGCGAGGAGCATTACAATGCGGGATTCAATAATACCTTTGACAAGAGTATAGCGGTTGTCAACGGCCACAGTTATGCGGACGAAGCCTCGCATACAGAAAACACAAATTTCGCGCTTTTGGTCTCGACAAAATTTACGGAGCCTTTTAACCAGCCGATAGAGTACGGCAGATATATCGCACAGCTCGGCAATATGCTTACCGGAGGCGGAATTATGGTTCAGCGCCTCGGTGATCTTTTGATGGGCAGACGGACTGACACTTCAAGGCTCCGCAAATCCACAACAACGCCGACACTGACCACTGCTGTCCCCGGTGATCTTTCTTTTGTGCTGCCGCACAGGCATTTGACAAGCATTATCGAGTCTATTCGAGCATTTGATAAAGTGGCGCCGGGACTTTATTCGAAAAATACACTGCTTTACGGTGTGGAAGTAAAATTCTACTCTTCAAAACTGGATGTTGATGATAAATTCAAGACTAAAGTGAAAAATTTCTATACCATCGGGGACGGCGCGGGAATTACAAGAGGGCTTATGCAAGCCTCTGTAACCGGCGTTGTAGTCGCAAGGGATATATTGGAGGCAAAAAGTGTATAACAATAATTCCGTTTCCCTGACGCATTTGGCAGCAACGATTGCGGACATTATGGGCGTTGAGCCGCCCGCGCAAGCGGACGAAAAAATCGGATGGATGAGCGATGCGCTTAAAAGTTACGCGAACGGAAAAATTGACAGGGGGATTATGCACAACCCCGATGCGATAGCCCTGTGGCTGTTTCAGAGCTATACCGCTGAGTTCGCGCCGGTACTTAAAAGCACACAATTAGGTGTGCCGTTTAAGACTGTTATGCCGTCGGTTACACCTGTTTGCTTTGCGACCATGTATACAGGTGTTTTGCCTCAGGTGCACGGCATTGAAAAATATGAAAAGCCTGTTGTTACAACAGACTCTCTTTTTGATGCGCTTATCAGAGCGGGCAAGAAGGTTGCGATTGTTGCTGTACAAGGCTCAAGCATGTCAAGGATATTTGACGGGAAAGCGCTTGATTATTTTATTGTTGCTTATGACGAAGAAGCGGCTGCAAAAGCCGCGGAGCTGATTGAGAAAGACGAATATGATTTTATCAGCGTATATACTCAGGAATATGATGATTCCATGCATATGACCGGTACGGAAAGCGAGCCGTCGATGAATGCCATGAAAAACCAGATAAGCATCTTTGACAAACTTGCCTGCGCCGCAGACAAACACTATGCAAAGCATAACACATTGATGTGCTTTTCGACCGACCATGGTGTGCATACCAATGAAAAAGGCGGGGGATCCCATGGCGCGGATATTCCGGAAGATATGAATATTATGCA
>CAYOAW010000088.1:0-9009 GCA_964402095.1 uncultured Eubacteriales bacterium
AGCCATTTTTTCCCATAACTGTCCGGGGCCCAACTTCGGATAAGAGAACAATTCAATCAGGGATGTTTCAACATTGCTTTGATTAATCTCTTTGCGTATGAACGGTTTTTTTAATATATACAGAACCGCTTTCATCAAAGACAGCCCTTTTATACGCTGAGCGCCCCAGTCCGCCGAAATTTCGCCCGGGTCCCTGCCCCAAACTTTGCGCGTATAATCTTTAAAAAACATCCCGTAAAGCGCGGTGCCAAACCTGTTAACCATAAAATCTTCCAGCGTAACTTCTTCGCGTTTGAACACCTGAGATTTTATATAAGCGAAGCCGGCTGAAAAAGTTTTTGCAAAGCCCAGGTTAATAAAGGTCTGCGCTTTCATGGTAATCGGATAATCAAAAAATTTTCTTAAATAAAGTATCCTTGAGACTCTGGACCTTATGAGCAACACTCTGT
Source organism: uncultured Eubacteriales bacterium (assembly GCA_964402095.1). Taxonomy (GTDB): domain Bacteria; phylum Bacillota; class Clostridia; order Oscillospirales; family Acutalibacteraceae; genus UBA1447. The sequence continues at coordinate 450 of CAYOAW010000088.1, forward strand.
CTTCTTTTTCCGGATCAGGCCCCCCACGGGACAAAGGCTTCTCTCTGCCTAAAATAATATCATCCGCAGAAGGTTCCCCCTGAACCGGCATGATGTTCTGCCACAAATCCATAACTTCGGTATTTTTCGAAAAAAACCTATGGCCGCCAATATCAATCCGGTTGCCATTGTGGTTGACCGTCCTCGCAATCCCACCAACGAAATCCTCTTTTTCAATGACGGTTACATGAAAGCGGCTGTCTTCCAGCAATTTATAAGCAGCGGTCAGCCCGGCGGGACCCGCGCCGATTACCACAATATTTTTTGGGTTGTTGTTTTCCAAAACACTACTCCCCTTTGAAAACAAATATTTTTCTGCCAATATAATTCCATATCAGCACAGCTCCGGCAACGAAGCATTTGACAAGTAGATACCAAAAACCCGCACTGCCGACAATTTTCACACCCAGATACATAAGCAGTTCCGTTAAACCCAGGCCTATCAGCCCAATCAGTGCAAAACCCATAAATGCTTTTATTGTCCTAATCTTTTTTTGCTGCCCCGCAGTTTTAAAAACCAGAAAAATTGAAAGTATGTAATTGACTATCAGGCCGGCAATAAAACCCGCTGCGACACTGACAGCCATAACCGTTTCGCCGATATTGCCGCTGAAAATAATTTCACGCGAGAATGCAAGTACACCGGTATCAACGATAAAAGCGATACCGCCTACAACGCAGTACCGCAAAAATTCATAAATAATATTCCTATTTTTAATATTACTATTCATATTATACATCTCATCGCAATAATACAGATTATTTTTATATAACAGCAAATTATTTCTGTTGATATTATATCAATAATCCGAACTATTTGCAAATAAATTATTTTAAATATAATAATATTCAAACTTAAAGAATGGATATTTCGCATAATTGCGCATATGACAAAACTCCGGCTTTTCAGAACCGGATGGAATCAGCCGGTTCTGAAAAGCCGGCTAATATGGTGTCGCTCCAATGCCGGCCGTCAGCCGTCATCACGCATATCAGTATCTATCTGCGGATAGGGCGCGGTAAGCAGAACTATTTCCTGTTTTGAAACAACAGCTTTATTCCCGCACAAGGGACAGTTTTTATGATTCTCTTCCAAATCAACCATGCAATCGACACAACGCATTATAAAGCCTCCATAAAAGTTTCCGTCTGAATATTGCTTTGTATTCTGATATGAATACCCTGCTCCGATAAGAATTTAAAAAAATGGCGCTGAACATTTACCGCTTCGCTGACACAGGCAAAAGTCACATTAATTATATTACCGAAGGTTACTGTCCCGCAATTCAGCATACTGTTTGGTGTACTCCCAAGCATGAACTCAAAATGATCAATATGCTCCTCCATCCCTTTTGGAACGGTTACTATGCCGAAGTTTGAAAAGTTAGTTGTCATAATCCTCGGCCCAAAAAGAGCAAATCCGACTTTAAGATAGAAATTTTTCATAAAAACCGGTGATAAACGGAACGCCAGCAAATTTGTGTCTTTCGTATTCATTGAAGCGATTCTTCTCAAAGTTTCCTTATTTAAACCTTCCTTTAATTTTGCCACAGTTTCCGCCAAAATTTCATCAAAAGTATAATCCGGCCTGTCAGCATGAACGCCTATGTTCGTATAAAGCGAACAGTTCCTGACCGTTTTAAAATCAAATAAGCGGCGCAGTTCGCACGGCACCGATATTCTGATTTCCTTTTTGCTTATCCGGGGCAGCATATCAAGGTAAAAAGCATAGATATAAGCAGCTGTCAAGTACTCTGTTATTGTTACGCCTTTCGCTTTTGTAAGCTGTTTAAGTTCATCAACACGCAGAAGCCCGTGAATAACATTCAAATAGTTTTCTTTATATGCCGGCCTGTACCGATATGCTGCCGGTTCTTTTCTGGCTTCGCGCTTCAATTCTTTTTTATAAAGACTTTTAAAGGCGTCCTCCGTCTCGTAATCCTTCGGCTCTTCAGCATAATCGACAACCCCGTCCGTCTTATCAAACCGGCAGCCTAAAAGCTCGAGATATCTGGCGACAATATTTTTCAGAAAACACAATGCGCCTCCTCCGTCTGTTAACACATGGAAAACTTCCAGCGAAACGCGGTTTTTAATATATAGAACCCTGAACATAGGTTTTTGCCCGCTGCCGACCACAACCGGTAAGCACGGGTAATCATTTTCAGGTATTACCACATCCGTATCAAAAACTTCAACCAAGCTGTAACGAAAAAACCCCACTTTAAGCTGAACATAAAATGTCGGAAAGCGTTCCTTAAGGTCACTGACCGCCCGGGCAAGAACCTGCGGCTGAACATCCTGTTTAAGCACTGCCGATACTCTGAAAACTTGATTCCATTTTTTTGTCTTAATCGCCGGGTATATATTGGATGGTATATCTAAATCAAATATTTTTAAATCTTTATGTGTATTGTTTTGTGGGGCAGGTATTAAAATCACTCCTATATTTTAAACTTTTTATCATTTACTACTATAACATATACTTTATTACTCTTTATTACTTAAAACTAACAAGATACATTTTTTATAAATCAAAATTGTCATATCAATTTTTTGTATTTAAGCCGTGTAATTTGAATTAATAAGAATTTTTCTTGCAAACTTATCAGGCGGAATGTTACTATGAATAAAAACAGGGAGGTTTGAATATGGACGGGTTTGCCTTAAATTATACGAATCTTGAGGAATGGGAAAAGAGGAAGTCAATGCTCCGTTCCTCCATACTCAATAAAGTCGGGATTAAACCAGAAACACCCGCACAACCGGTAAACTGCGTTGAAACGGCCCGAATGGAAATGGGCAGTTATACCATAAAAAACGTGTATTGGCAGGTACTGGAAGACTATTATGTTGCCGGCAACATATACCTGCCTGTAAACCATACGAAGCCAATCCCGGCTGTTATGCTGCCGCACGGCCACTTTAAAAATGACCGGTTTAATGATGACAGCAGCCGGCTTGCCGTCTCGCTTGCAAAAATCGGCTGTATGGTTGCAACCTATGATATGGTCGGGAAAGGCGATGACACCGGCACCCCGCACGAAGACAAATTTAACAATGCAATACAGCTGCATGACAGTATCAGAATTTTGGATTATATCTGCGGGCTTGAGTATATTGATAAAGGCCGGATTGCTGTTACAGGCGCTTCCGGCGGCGGAACCCAAGCAATGATGCTCGCCGGTCTTGATAACAGAATCAGCGTGTCTGTCCCCGTGTGTATGCTTTCCGCAAGCTTCAACGGCGGCTGTAAATGTGAAAACGGTTTCAACTATTTTAAGGGCAAGGGGTATAAAACCACAACAGCTGAAATAGCGGCTATGTTTGCCCCAAAAGATATGCTTGTTGTGTCAATCGGCAACGATTGGACAAAGAACACTCCGCAAGTTGAATACCCTTTTTTACAGGGAATATACGGCTTATACGGAGCTGAATTAAAAGTTAAAAATGCCCACTTCCCAAATGAAGAGCACAATTACGGGCAAAACAAGCGAACCGCAGCGATAGTATTCCTTGCAGAATTATTCAACCTTGACGCGACCCTTTATGAGGGAACAAAAAACATTGTCCCGCCGGCAGAAGCATTAAGAAGCTACAACGATAAATTTCCAAAACCCGCAAACGCTCTGACAAATCCGAAAAAGATTTACGCCCAAATGCTTGAATATTATAATGCTGTTAATCAATAAATAAAATATTTTTTACAAAGATCATTATTAAATGGGCAAGGGCAATTAATGTTGCATTAACAAGGAGGTTTATTCATGCGCCAAGCCGTTAAAGTATCCGTTTCATTGTTGGCAGCTTTCTCCGTACTAACCGGTGCCGGAGGCTTAGCAAATATTGCCATTTCAGCAGAAAGTGCCGACACAGGCTGCGAAATTACGAAGATCCCCTGCGGCATGGTTTCCTGTTACCTTATTGCGGGCAAAGACCAATGCGTACTTGTTGATACAGGCGGCGCTAAAAACCGCAAAAAGGTTTATGACGCAGTGAAAAACCGCAATGTGTCGCTAATTATACTGACTCACGGGCACTATGACCATATTCAGAACGCAGCTTATCTTGCAGATAAACTCCATGCAAAAATCGCCATGAGCGCAGATGACCGCGATTTAATCATCAACCAATCCGCGCACAAAACATACGGAAGAACCGTCATACAGAAAGCTTTTTGTTATTTGGCAGAACATATGAACCCCTCCATAAAAATTGATCCTTTCGAACCGGATTTGCTTTTGACCGACGGGCAAAGTCTTGCGGATTTTGGAATAGACGGTACAATTATGAAACTTGAAGGGCACACAAAAGGCTCGGTTGCAGTTGTACTCAACGGCGGTAAAGACATTATCGCCGGCGACACAATTATGAATTTTATAACATTGACTGAACCGTTTTTATTTGAAAGCTATGACGCGCTGCAAAATTCGATGACTAAACTGAAAAATTCCGGTGCGGTTCTCTACCCCGGGCACGGGCAAAAGTATATTCCGTAACCTCTTTCAGCCAACAGAAAAACCGCTAGAGAGCTTGTTGATGCTTTCCAGCGGTTTTAACATTGCTTATTTAATCAAATTGTTTTAAATCCAATTACACCATTATTTTTTAAACCAGGAAATAATTGTCTTAATGGCCGGTAAGATCTTAACAATAAAATTGTAAAACTGGTCAAGGAAGTTTTCCATCGCCATTTTTTTGAACACAACTTCTGCAGTATCGGTTGCCAAAACATTTTTGTCCTTATCATAAGCGGTAACCGTAACGATGCATGAACGGCCCCAAATGCCTTTGTTTGTAATCTTGCCGGTTTGGTCGATTTTCATATTCTTGTCGTTGGCATCCAGAGAGTAAACGATGCTCGCTGCATTTGCAGCGGTTTCAGGATTCATTATGCTCTGCAGCTGCAATGTTTCAAAAGCATAAATTTTGTATATCGGAACGATTACCGTATACTTTTTGTCTATAATTTGGCCGTTAACCGCCAATCTCAAAGGCTGCTGCAAATAAACCGCATTAAAAGTCATACCGCCCGGGAGCATCACTGTGCTCGAATTAACGGCAGGATTCCAGCCGCTAAAATCATAACCGATTTTTGAGGGATTTTCATTCGGAGCAACCACCTGCTGGCCGCAAGGCGTCGGAACAGTCGCATACAATGCGCCTTCATTGTAAAACACGGCGTCATAAGTATAAGGCGAGAATGAAGCATAAAATGTCAGGTCATTCGCAGGCATTGTCGCCGGGACAGGTTTGTCCCAACCGATAAATTCATAGCCTTCTTTAGAGACAACAGGCACAACAATCGGCGCGCCGTACTCAAGGGAAGCAGTCGTGTCGCCTACGCCGCCCATAGTGTTGAATGTGCATGTGTAACTGTTGATGCTCCAAACAGCATAAAGCGTTACCGTTGCACCCTGAACCTCAGAAAGGTTTGCCACACTTTGTTTGTTCGTGTATTCAACCGCGCCGCCCGCCGTTGACGACCAGCCAAGAAATGTGTATCCGGTTCTGTAATAGCCATTGTTTGTAAGGGTTTTATCTTTATCATAGATATGCGATGAATTTGCGGTTGTCCCTGATGTGGCGCCATTACCGTTGTAAACGACTGTATAAGTGTTTGCAGTCCACTGTGCAACACAGAAGGTGTCTGCCGCCGGTATTGTCGCGGGAACAACGGGAAGCCAGCCGTTAAATGTATAGCCAGGCCTTGAAGTAGCAACAGAAACTGTTACAGGTGTGCCATATTCCTGTCTAATCGGAGCTACCGCTGAGCCGCCGGCCGATTCGAAGATCACAGAATAGCTGTTGATAGACCAAAGGGCTGTATAGGTTGTATTGGCAGGCGGAAAAACTGCCGGGAGAACCGGGCTCCAACCGGTAAACGTATATCCTTCTTTTACAGGGTTTTCAGGTGCTGTAAAAGCGGCGCCGACGCTGCCGGAAACCGGATCGATCGCAGAACCGCCGGCTGTATCAAAGGTCACTTTGCTTTGGGGTGAAAGCGGGATTTTAATATCTGCAGCGGACATATCAATATTAAAATCAATATTTGAAAGAGCGGCAGTCGATTTTTCACCGTCATTGCACTTGGAAAAATAACCCTCGAGGGTAGTGTTGACAGAATCTCTCATCCAGCTCTTATCCATCCAAATACGGACATCCGAACCGGCGGGGACTGCTTTTAACGCTTTAAGATTAATTTGATAAAGCCAAGTTGTCCCGGGAATAGCGGAAGGATATCCGCCGTTCGCAGAAGTGTCACCTACCGCAGTATTGACCCTTAAAGCCTTGTAAATCGCAAAGTCAGCCGATAATCCGGCAGGCCATTTTGCCTGCGGGATAGCGATTGTTGACCCTGCAATACCGGTGCAGGTTTGGCTGTAGTAAGTATTAGATGTGTTAAAAGTATAAGCGGAAGACCCGGAGCCGACAATGTTGAAAAATGTCTTGTCAAACATAATAACAAAGCTTGAAGCTCCGCATAGAAAATCCGTTTCAGCCGTAACACGCACTGTTATAACATCATTTAAAGCAAGGGCCTGGCCCATTGCAAGAGGTGTAAAAACATCGCCGGCCAATGTACCGACATCAAGTTTAACGGAAGCGGAGTTTTTGTTTCCATCGCCAAGGGCAGCAGACGCGGCGAATGCGAAAACATTCACAGTCAGCGCTAAGATCAAAGCAATACTAATGATTTTTTTTGACTTCAACATTTGATTTCCCCCTTAAAATACGATAAATTTTAATTTTTCAGTCTAAACTTCAAGCAAAGTTCAGGCAATAATTAACAATTGATTTTAGCATATACTTTAAGTATTTGCAACCCAAATCATTAATTTTAATTAATAATTATTATTCATAATTTAATGAGGCTGCTGCCGTTTATGCCGGATTGACACTTGCACCTTTATCGTGATAATATAATTTCGATCAATAAGCTGTTATATCGGAAAGGAGCATTTAGTATGAAAAAATTCATAAAAACGTTCGTCCCTGCAATACTTGTTCTTGTTTTACTGATATCTTCGGTAATTCCGGCAGCGGCGGTCACTCCACCGGAAGCGGCGCATCTGAATTTCGGCAATGACGGGAAATTTACGATTATGCAGGTTGCAGACATTCAGGACGGGCCGGGACTTTTGCTGCCAACCGCCAATTTTCTAAAAAAAGCTCTGCAGGATGTTAAGCCGGATCTGGTAATCTTAACAGGTGACAATATTATGGGCACCAATACCCCTTCACAGGAATCCGCAAAAAAAGCTATTTGCAAATTCATGGATATATTCCAGTCCGCCGGGGTAAAAGTAGCTGCGGTATTCGGCAATCACGACGATCAAAACTCAAAAGCAACCAAAGAATATCAAATGAGTGTTTATATGAGCTATGGATGCTTCATCGGTTACGATGAAGGTGACAGTATTTACGGAGTCGGGAACTATAACATCCCCATTTACTCCTCGGCCGATCCGGTGAAAATTGCTTATAACCTTTGGCTTTTCGACTCCGGCACCTATGATACTGTAAACGGCGGATATGATTATATCAGACAAAGCCAGCTTGATTGGTATAAAAACAAAAGCAGCGAATTGAAGGCCTCAAACGGCGGAATTCCTGTGAAATCAATGGTATTTCAGCATATCATAATACCGGAAGTATATAACTGCTTTACCGAAGTACCTTTTGGCACAAAAAACGCGGTGACTGTTGACGGTAAATTTTATGTTTTAAACAAAGATATGACACGAGCCGGTGTCTTGGGCGAAGGCGCCTATCCTTCCAGAACAAACAGCGGCGAATTTGACGCAATGCTTAACCAAGGGGATGTTACCGCAATGTTCTTCGGGCATGACCATGCAAACTCCTATGAGGTTGCATACAAAGGCATTGATCTTGTTTGCACGCCTACGGCCGGCATGGCTTCTTACGGTGATTCTGAACGGGGAGCACGGGTTATCACGATTGACGAGAATAATACTTCAACATATGAAACTCATATGGTTAAATATTCGGATTATTTCAGCGGAGCATCATTGCAGAACTTCGGTTACGCAGTTATGAATATTTTTTGGTCTGTTGCATTCCCGATACAAAAGTTCTTTTATCTGCTGGACTCTGTTTTCTCTTTCGGCGCATTTTAATTGACATTAAGTCTGCCTTATATCCTTTTGCATTTGCTTTTTATAAAATCGCAAATGTTTATTCAGAGGTGTTTTTGTGGGAAAGCGTATAAAAAATTATATTAATGAAATCGGCAAGCTGCTGCAAAATGAGCTTACCGAAGAAGAAATAAAGTTTTTGAGAGAAGACCTTCTTACACAAATTTTGTTTTTTCAGCACGAAAGGCTTATCCATTTAATTGTCACTGTAACCTTTGCGGCAGCAACTGTTATTTCTCTCGCTTGTATTGTGATCACAAAAAGCATTATCATGTCTGTTTTTTTGCTGCTTCTTTTATCACTTCTTGTGCCATACATAAGGCACAATTACATTCTTGAAAAAGGTGTGCAAAAATTATATG
>CAYOAW010000089.1:0-9007 GCA_964402095.1 uncultured Eubacteriales bacterium
TAAGAGCCTGTGGTGAGTTTTACCACAGGCTCTTTGTTGACTTACGCTATGTTCGCGTTTTTGTCACAAGCTGTTTTTCGGTAAAACTCGAGAGGCACCATCGACGATAATGACGATAATGCTGACGATAATTATAAGTACCAAAAAACCAAAAACGCTTGTCATGGAAATTCTCCTTTTTTCAATGATGCCTTGCTGTTCAACACAGCAGGCTTTGCAGGAGATAATGTGCGAAAAAAGATGTATCACTGTATTGTTTTATTATACTATCACGCAATTTATGGATTGTCAATATTTTTTTAAAAATTTATTGTCAGCGTATTTTTGATTTCTCGGCACAAACAGTAACTTTATAAAAAATAATAAAATTTTATTTTGGATTATAATGAAAACAGACGGTGTATATGCTATACTTTCATTTGTATTGTGCTTTCGTCAAAGACGGAGCAAATGCCGTTAGCCGGCTGCGGACAGCGGCGCAAAAAAAATTGTTGGAAGCGGTAATGTATGAAAAGAATTATCAGCAAACCCCTCGCGGCTTTACTTGCGCTGATACTGCTGTTATCAGCATGTATGCCTGCCTTGAACGTACTGGCAGCCGAAACAGTGCGGCCTGTTTTGAAATTCAGGGCAGACGGAACCTTCAGGATTCTGCAGATATCGGATACGCAGGATACGGACCAGCTGCATATCGGCACAGCAAAGCTTATTGAGGCGGCTCTTGACAAAGTCAAGCCGGATTTGGTGGTTTATACAGGCGATAATGTTGCCGGTTATTGGCTCACAATGAATAAAACGAAGATGAAAGCCGCTATTGACGCCATCGTGGGGCCGGTCAGCAAAAGGGGCATACCTTTTGCCGTTGTGCCGGGCAACCATGACGGCGAGAGTATCAAAGGCCTTGTAACGCTGAAAGACCAGCTGAATATGTACATGGCTTACCCCACCTGCCTTGCGGTTGATGACGGAAAACTGACGGGCTGCAGCACCTATAATCTCCTTGTGAAAAACAACGCGGGGACAAAAGATTTGCTGAACATTTATATGGTTGATTCCGGCGGGTACAAATTGATCGGGAACAACCAGGATCTTATCGCGCAGGACCAGATTGACTGGTATAAGGCAAAGAGCGACGAACTGAAAATCCTAAACGGCGGAACGCCGATGCCGTCCATATTGTTTCAGCACATCCCGGTTCCGGAATTTTATACCGAGCTCATGACAGAAGTTCCGGAAGGAACCGAGGGTGCTGTTTCCGGCAAAGGCGCGGAAGCTGGAAAATATTTTCTGCCGGATGAAAGCAGGCATTTGGCCGGTTCACTGGGCGAGAGCCCCTGTGTATCGGACAAAAATATGGGCTTTTACGATGCATGGGTGCAAAAAGGCGATGTGTTTGCCGCTTTTTTCGGGCATGACCATAAAAATGACTATGTAGGCAAAACCGATGACGGTATTACACTCGGTTATTGCAGAGGAACGGGCTTTCATGTTTACGGGGACGGCACAAAACGGGGCGTGCGTTCTTTTACTTTTCACGACAACGACCTTAAGAATTTTGAAACGGAATCAATCTATTACAGTGATATTGTCAGTACGGAGATGCCTGTAATGCCTGTTTACAACCATATCCCGTGGCATGAGAATTATAACTTCTGGCCGGATATTGAAAAGGCTGTTGCATTTTTATTTAATTGCACAAGAACTGTGATCGGTATTATCGGGGGTATTTTATGAACGGCAGATTAGACATGGTGAACCCATTTTTTGGCAGTGAAATCTTTGAATTTGAAAATACGGACGAAATCGCTTCAAAATGGTTTTATATTAAACCTCAGATTGGCAACCTTAGCCCTTCGGTTTATTTGCCCTTCAATGCTCTTTCCGCTGTGCCTTACAGTGGTTGTTATCCGGCGGGTTACAGCATCCATATGCCCAGTTCGAGTTCTGTGCCGAGGCTTGAAACACGGCGGAAGAGGATAAAAGGTTTTACCCATTACTCCGTATCGGGCACAGGATTTATTCAGGTTTTTTACAACTATTTTATGGTCAGTTTTACAAGCGGAAAAAGCCTTCCTCAATATGAGAAAATTCTTTCCGAAACGGCGGCGCCGGGCGAATATACCGTCAGCACCGGAACATATACGGCAAGCGCAACGATTTCGAGGGATGTTGCCTGCTATAAGGTCCGATTCAACAAGGCCAAAGGCAACAGAGTCATTTTAAACCCTGCTTATGGCGGGCTGGATTTGAAACACCCGAAAACGGAATATGCGCGGATGCTTGAGATGGAAATTACCGGCAAACGGGTGAAAACATGCTCCTATTATGCCGGAAGCGAGCTGTATGCCAATGTTGTATTTGACGGCTTTGAAAAGGTTTATGAGTTTGAGGAAGAGGGAATCAAATATATTGCCGGCGACTTGCCCGCAGGTGTGAGCGATATAGAATTTAAAATTTCTTTTTCGTTAACCGGTGCGGAAAAGGCGAAGAAATATCTTGCGGGATGCACACAGAATTATTCAAAAATCAGGGCAAGCGCTTCGGAACAATGGCAACGGGCACTTTCTTTAATAGATGTTGAGGGCGGCGAAAAAGAAAAACGGATTTTTTACACCTGCCTGTACAATGCCCAGAAAAAGCCGGCGGATATTTCGCATGAAAACTTGTTTACCAATTCGGACACTATGTATGCAGAGATTGCCACCATGTGGGATATGTATAAAACCGCACTGCCTTTGATGGCGCTGCTTTATCCCGAAAAATACCGGGATTTAATCAATGGTTTGTTAAGCATAGCCGAATCGCGCGACGGGCGGTTTTCGGTATGCGTTTTGCTTGAAAGGAATCTGGACAGAAATTCTGTCCAGGCGCGGTCCCTTGCGCACAGCCTTATTTTAACGGCATACAGTTACAAAATTGAGGGGATCGATTACCGCAGAGCATTAGGGCTTATGGTAAGAGATTTGGAAAGAACCGACCTGAAGGATATGCGCAATACCCATCTGCTGGATATTGCGGATGCTTCCCGGTTTACCGCGCAGCTTGCAGGCGCGCTCGGCGAATTGGGAATATACGACAGGTTTAACCAAAAATCCAAGATATGGCTTGAAGCGTTCGATAAAGAATCGGGCATGCTCAGGCACGGTGATGATATTCCTTATTATGAAGGCACCTATTGGAATTACTCTTTCAGGCTTTCACCGTATATAGAAGAAAGAATTGCCTTGTGCGGCGAAAGAAAGTTCGAGGAGCTTTTAGATTTGTTTTTCGGTTTCGGCAAGGACGCCGTCAAGCAGTACAGAAAACCGACGGCGGACAGCAAGCTGGAAAAATATGCCAAAAAGCATCCGTCTTTTGAGGGGATCAACAATGAACCCGACTTTGAGACCCCATACAATTATTCCTTTATCAATAAGCACAGCAGGGTTTGCGAAGTTGTCAGGTCAGCCATGAATTCCTGCTATGACGATACCGCAAGCGGCCTGCCGGGCAATGACGATTCCGGCGCACTTACCTCCTGGTATGTGTTTAATGCCATCGGGCTTTTTCCGATGGCCGGCACCGATATTTTCTTTATCGGCAGCCCTGTTATGGATAAAGCAACACTTCACTTGAAAAACGATTTTACGGTTGAAACCCGCGAAAACAGCAAAGAAAATATTTATGTTGAAAAGGCGCTTCTCAACGGGAAGCCGATGGACCGCCTGTACCTTTATCACAGCGAAATCGCGGCGGGCGGCACGCTGGAATTGTTTATGACAGCGGATGTTTCGAAAGCGATCGACATAAAAAAAGTGTGATTGCTTAGCCAAGCCGGACTGCCGGTTAATCCGGGTGCCTGACTTTAAAGCTTGTGCAAATGGGGTTATAAATTTTTGTCTGTAAAGACCTGCAAAATAAAATTATAAGGCTGTGTGCCTGACAGAAAGGATGCTAAAAAATGCTAATGCCAAAAATCGGAATCCAGCTCTACACCCTTCGCGACTACATCAAAACTTACGAGGATACGGAAAAAACCTTTGCGTTTGTCAAAAGCCTCGGAACAAATGTCATCCAAATATCCGGTATAGGCCCGATTGAACCGGAAAAAGTTGCTTTTCTGGTCGATAAATACGGTATGGACGTCTGTGTTACCCATAAGGGCTTTGACCGTATGCAAAACGACCTGGACAACCTTATTGAAGAACATAAAATGATGCATTGCGACTGTTTGGGTATCGGCGGTATGCCGAAAGACGCAAGAGGCTCTGCGGAAGCATTGCGTGCGTTTATCAAAGAAGCAAATGAAATCGGCCGTAAAATGAAAGAAAAAGGCGTACGGTTTGCGTATCACAACCATGCTTTTGAGTTTGAAAAAATTGACGGCGACAAGAGCATCATGGATATTCTCCTGGAGGAGACGGATCCCGAAGTGTTTTACTTTATACCCGATGTTTACTGGATGCAGGTCGGCGGAGTCAATCCGGCCGAATTCCTGAAAAAGATGAAGGGCAGGGTGAAGGTCGCACATTTCAAAGACGGTATTGTTGAAGGTGACTGCCCGATGATTACCGAGCTCGGTGCAGGTGAAGTGGACCTGGATGCCTGCTTTAAAGCCTGCATGGAACTTGATATTCCTTACATTGTTTATGAACAGGACAACAATTTTGACGAGGATCCGCTTAAATCAACCGAGATTAGTTATAAATGCCTTGAAAAGCTGGTTGCGGCTAATTCTTGACAGTATATTATTAAAAATAACCCGGCATCAGTATGATAACTGTTGCCGGGTTATTTATTCCCTGTTTTAATCTGACTTACCATTTCCCTCTGGCAACATGCCCGGCGATTTCCGCAATGCCTCTGTGCTTGATTATCCAAGCTTCATCTTTGGCCTGCTTGAATAAAGAAACACAAGGCGGGTCAAGATTGATTTCAATGCCTTCTTTCGCCAATAGTTCGATTTTTGCCGCAAGTTTGATAATTTCCATGTGAATGTCGTTTGTGCGTTCGGCCGAGGTTACCTTTTTCGCTTCTTCTTCGGTCAAAGCCGTAAATTTTTCGGCGGGTGCTCCGCATTTCGGACATTTTTCCGGCGGAGCATCACCTTCGTGCAGCATGCCGCATACAGTACATTTCCACAACATAGATAATCTCTCCTTTATATAATATTGAAACATCCGCGGATGTTTGCATCCCGGCTTAATAAGGGGAAAATCCCTGGTCGGTCCACCAGTTGTTCATCATAGAATCGTAAACGGATGAGAACTGTTCCATATGTTCTTTTTCCCATTCGGCAAGGTTTTCGCACAGCAGGCGCAACTTCGGCACGGCCGTTTCCGACGCCAGCTTCTGGTAAAATTCGACAGCGCTCTTTTCCATATTCACCGCAATCCCGAAAACAGCCACTGAAATCGAGGCGCTTGCTAAAACTTTGTTGGAAAGATGGAGAAAACCGGCTGCCTTTTTTTTGCTCGATTTGGCAAACTGCTCAAAAGAAAATTCAGGAAGATTATCGGCTTTGTTTTCAAGGCTTTTATAGATTTCTTTCAGCCAGTTCATATGAAGCTCTTCTTCGGCTGAAAGCTCTTTGAAAGCCGCTTTAATCTCTGTATCGCCGGTTTTTTCAGCAGCCATCTTATAAAATTCCATACTTTCCACTTCGCTCAGAATTGCGCTTTTCAGGATCAGCAGTTCATCAAAAAACATAAGACAGCCTCCATAACAATATGTATCTATTATACATTGCCGGAATAAAAAAAGCTATAAATTTATAAGAAAATACCCGCTGCCAATGTGTAATGACAGCGGGTATGCCGCAACGGTTAACCTAAAATCGCTTTTAAATCTTCTTCCGGTGTTGTAATCGGCTTAATAGCGAAGTTGTCGACAAGGATTTGAAGCACATTCGGGGAGACGAAGGCGGGCAGCGTCGGCCCCAAACGGATATTCTTGATACCGAGTGACAGAAGGCTCAGCAGCACACAGACTGCTTTTTGTTCATACCATGAGAGTATAAGTGACAGCGGCAAATCATTGACACCGCAGCCGAAAGCGTCCGCAAGGGCAACCGCCACCTGGATGGCGCTGTAAGAGTCATTGCATTGCCCCATATCCATCATACGGGGGAGGCCGCCGATGGTGCCGAGGTCAAGGTCGTTAAATCGGTATTTGCCGCAGGCAAGCGTGAGTATAACAGTATCTGCCGGTGTTTGTTTGACAAACTCGGTATAATAGTTGCGCCCCGGCTTTGCACCGTCACAGCCGCCGACAAGGAAGAAGTGCTTGATCGCTCCGGCTTTGACTGCGTCGATGACTTTATCCGCGACGGAAAGCACTGTGCCGTGGCCGAAACCGGTTGTTACGGATTTACCGCCGTTGATGCCTTCCATTTCATGGTCTTCCTCATAACCGCCAAGCTCAAGCGCTTTTGCGATAACAGGCGAGAAGTCCTTGTCTTCGCCGATATGAATCATTTCCGGGTAACATACGACTTCGGTGGTGAATACGCGGTCATAATAGCTTGGCCGCACCGGCATCAGGCAGTTTGTGGTGTAAAGAACCGGCGCGGGGATGGAATCAAATTCCTTTTGCTGATTTTGCCATGCTGTGCCGAAGTTGCCTTTCAGATGGCTGTACTCTTTGAGCTTCGGATAAGCATGGGCAGGCAGCATTTCACCGTGGGTATAAATATTGATTCCTTTATCTTTTGTCTGCTCCAAAAGCAGTTTGAGGTCAAGCAAATCGTGGCCTGTTACGACAATGAAAGGGCCTTTCTCGATTTTTAAGGGAACTGTGGTGGGTACGGGCGTTCCGTAGGTTTCGGTGTTGGCCTTGTCCAGCATAGCCATGCATTTCAGGTTCACTGTTCCGGTTTCCAACACCAGCGGCAGCAACTCTTCGGCGCTTAGATCGGACCCGATTGCCCTTAAGCCTTTATAGAAAAACGCGTTCACCTCTTTGTCGGTGTAACCCAGTACAAGCGCGTGGTAAGCATACGCGCCCATTCCCCGCAGCCCGAGCAAGATCAAGGTTTTAAGCGAGCGTATATCCTCGTTTGCGGTCCAAAGGTCATTCATCATATAACTTCCTGTGCCGCAGCCGCAGTCACAGCAGTTGCATTTGGGTACGAGTGTGTCAAGCATCGCCTGTGCTTTTTCAACTTTTGTTTTGATAACTTCGCTGTCAAAAGAAACATTTGTAATTGCGGAGAAAAGGCCGTCAATGATAATCTTATCCGTTTCGGGCGTATTTTCGCCGTCTTTGACTGCTTGTGCCAATGAAATCAAAGTGCCTGTCAATTCGTCCAGTAATACTGCGGTATCGGCTTTTTTTCCGCACACGCCTGCCATTCCCTGGCAGCCTTTCCCTCCTGCGGTCTGTTCGCATTGAAAACAAAACATGTTGCCCATCTTTTTTTCCTCCAATTAATTTGATTATAAAATATTACTTAATGGTTATAGCCGAAACAGGACAGTTCTCCATAGCCTCCAAAGCGCTGCTTCCCATGGACGGCGCAACCGGAGCTGTGACCTCGGCAAGACCGTCATCACTGATCCGGAATACTTCGGGACAGGTTTCGGCGCATAAACCGCATCCGATACATCCGGAACGGTCAACAGATGCTTCCATCACAGCACCTCCTTATTTATTGCGGGAATACAACAACCAAAAACATTTTGAATTGCTCGGGAGCAAATACGGCATGCGGCTTTTTGGACGGCATGATAATCGTTTCGCCCGCGCGGAGTGTGTAATTATTGCCGTCAATCATAACCTGGCCCATACCGTCCAGCGCGATTACCATAGCGTCGCCGTTTGACTCGTGGGTACTGATTTCTTCGCCTTTGTCAAAGGCAAACAGGGTTAAGCTCAGAGCGCTGTTTTGCGCCAGCGTTTTGCTTACGATTTGCCCGGGTTGGTATGTTACCTGCTCCGCTAAGGGAAGAACGGTTGAAAAATCAATGTTTTTTATAAAAATATCAGCCATGGAATCTCCTCCTATTCGTCTATTATCTGTCCGTCGGTTGAGATGGTTACCGTTTTCCACGGAATCATCTTGCCGGAGTTGCGCAGCGCTGTAATAACCGCGTTTTCTATACCGCCGCAGCAGGGAACTTCCATGCGGACCACCGTAACACTTTTGACAGCATTGTTTTTTAATATTGCCGACAGTTTTTCGGAATAATCACCGTCATCCAGTTTCGGGCATCCGATAAGCGTGATATGATTCTTAATGAAACGGTTATGAAAATCCCCGTATGCGAAGGCAGTACAGTCCGCTGCGATTAAAAGATTGGCATTGGCAAAATAAGGCGCGTTAACCGGCACCAGCTTGATTTGGACCGGCCACTGCATTAATTGGCTTTCGGTTGAATTCCCGGATACAGACGCGCTGTATACAGGGTTTCTTTCAAGTGTTTTGGAAGCCGTGCCGGGGCAGCCGCAGGGCGGCTGGACAGCGGGCTTCACGGCTTGCTGCCTCGCTTTAACCGCTGTCTCGTCATAAGCGGCGGCTTCCCGTTCCTCAAAGGCAATTGCACCGGCAGGGCAGGCGGGCAGGCAGTTGCCCAAACCGTCACAATAGTCGTCCTTTATGAGTTTTGCTTTGCCGTTAACCATCGCGATGGCGCCTTCATGGCAGGCGCTTGCGCACGCCCCGCAGCCGTTGCACTTATCCTCATCGATCTTTATGATTTTTCTAATCATCGGTTTCACTCCCTTTATCCCCGGAAAAATTCTTGCAATGTATTTACATCACGGCTTAAGTGTAATATACTTTGACTGTTAAATGTGTTGCAGTTGCAACTATTTTGAAAGTTTTTTCACGAAAGCGGGAAAATGATGATTAATATTTTACAAAAAACCGAACTGTTTCAAAATATGAACGAAGAAGAGATAACAAGTATACTGAAATGCCTGAACAGTAAGACCAAAACTTATCAAAAGGATGAATTTATATTTTTGGCGGGAGAATCAAAACCTGCCGTAGGAATTGTTATATACGGGAAGGCACAGGTTATCAAAG
>CAYOAW010000090.1:0-8963 GCA_964402095.1 uncultured Eubacteriales bacterium
AAAACACCTTGACAAGCTTCTGTGCTTATTGTATTATATTTCCCGAAGTACGATTTAGCGCTGAAAAGTTTTAAAGCGAAAAATTGCAAAAGCGCTGAACAGATGAAAGGAAATTTATTTTATGGGCAATCTCACTGTCTGGATCACCATCGGCGTTTACATCGCAGTTATTATTGCGGTCGGGCTAATCTCCGGTAAAGGCAAAAAGAGTGTGGCGGACCTTACCGTCGGCGGCAGAAACGCCGGCGCATGGCTTTCAGCGCTTTCTTACGGCACGGCTTATTTTTCGGCTGTTATGTTTGTCGGCTATGCCGGAGGCACCGGCTTCAAATTCGGATTATGGGGTATATTGGCCGGAATCGGCAACGGTATTTTCGGTGCCTGGCTTGCCTGGGTTGTCCTTGCGCGCAGAACAAGGGAGGTAACCCAAAGGCTTGACATTCAAACAATGCCTCAATTCCTGGAAAAACGCTATCAAAGCAGCGCGATGCGCGTGTTTTCAAGCCTTGTTATTTTTGTATTCCTGGTCCCTTACTCGGCTTCTGTTTACAAAGGCATTGCGTCTGTCGCGCAAGTTCTGCTGAAAGTGGACGACACAGCCTGTTTGATAGTCATCGCTCTTGTGGCAATGCTTATTCTTCTTTTCGGCGGTTATGTTGTGCAGGCCAGAGCTGATTTTATACAGGGTATCATGATGATTGTCGGTATGGCTGCTCTGCTTTTCTGTATCATCCGTTCCAGTCAGGTCGGCGGTTTTTCCGGTATCGCGGAATATGCGAAAACCGATTTGGGCTTGCCGGCACTTGACGGGCCGAAATGGACAGCTTTAATTTCACTTGTTTTGATGACCAGTTTCGGCACATGGGGGCTGCCGCATATGATCCAGAAATATTTTGGTATCCGCGATGACAAACAGGCGAAGAGGGGAATTGTCATTTCCACCGCGTTTTGTCTTTTAATAGCGGGCGGCGGTTATTTCATCGGCTCTTTGTGCTACAGGTTTTTCACACCGGATCAAATCAATGCTTTCCCCACCCCCCAAACAGACTTTATCGTTCCCAATATCCTTAAAGCGGCAAGCCTGCCCAACATTCTTGTCGGGCTGACACTTGTAATGTTGATAGCGGCGTCGGTGACGACTCTTTGCTCTATATCGCTGACTGCCAGTTCTGTCTTATCCCTTGACTTCATTAAAAAGACATTCAAGAGCGGGCTGAATGACAAAAAGTCTGCCAATATGACTAAAATAGTCGGTGTTGTTTTTATCATCTGCTCCTACTTTGTGGCGAACACAAAAACACCGATACTCGACATGATGAGTTACTCGTGGGGCATTATTTCCGGTTCCTTCCTTGCGCCTTATGCGGTTGCTCTTTTCTGGAAAGGCCTCAACAAAGTCGGCGCGTGGGCCGGTATTCTTGTCGGCTTCTTCGTCGCCATGCCGCCCGCTGCCTGCAAGCTGGCACTTGTGTTTAAGCTGACCGAAAGCGCCACCGCAACCGATATAGCCGGCAAAGGCCCGTTTTACGCCGTTATTGCTATGGTCGCATCCATCGTTGTCTGCGTTGTTGTCAGTCTTATCGCCAATGCCGCCGGCAAAAAACAGGACAGCGAATTTTTCTACAGCAGTGTTGTTAAAGCAAAATAAAAGTGTTATAATAAAGCTTGTCAAGCAAATACATTAGAGAAATGTATTTTGTGTGCAGGCAGGTTAACTGCCCTGATCTTCAGAATTTTGTGTTTTGAGGTTGGGGCATAAACAATTATTTTGCTGTGTTTATAATTGAAGGAGGGCAAAAAGATGTATTTCCAAAAAGAAATCGAAACAATGCCCCGTAAAGAACTAAACGCTTTGCAGCTTAAACGGTTGAAGCATATCGTGGATTACTGCATAACAAATGTTCCCTTCTATGCTGACCGGCTGGGCAAAGCCGGTGTCACTGCAGAAAAAATCAAATCGCTTGATGATATAAAAAACATACCGCCAACCACCAAAGCGGATTTAAAGGATAATTATCCGTTTGGCCTTTTTGCCCGGCCGATGAAAGATATTGTCCGTATCCATTCCTCTTCCGGTACGACAGGCAAACCTTCTGTGGTAGGATATACAAAGAAAGATTTGGATGTCTGGTCGGATTGTGTCGCGAGAATTTGTGTTGCGGCCGGTGTTACCGCCGATGATATCGTTCAAATTACAAACGCATGGGGGATGCTGACGGGAGCCATGGGCTTTCAGTACGCGCTTGAAAAAATCGGCGCAACCGTTATCCCGAATACAAGCGATAATATTGACCGAACGCTGATGTATATGCGGGATTTCGGAACGACAGTGCTTGTTTCCACTCCGTCGGTTGCCTTGAATATGCGGGAAGTTGCAAAGGACCTGCCGTATCCGAGGAGTGATTATAAGGTAAGGCTCGGTCTTTTAGGCTCTGAAAGCAGCACTGTTGAAATGAGAAATATTATTGAAAAGGGCTGGGGCCTTTTTGCCACGGATAATTACGGAATCAGCGAACTCACAGGGCCGGGGGTATCGGGGGAATGCACACAGCGCAACGGACTTCATTTTTGCGAAGACTGTTTTTACCCTGAAATTATCGATTCCGAAACCTTGGAGGTTCTTGACGAGGGCGAAACAGGAGAAATGCTTGTCACGACATTGGTTAAGGAAGGCATTCCGCTGCTTCGTTATCGTACAGGGGATATTACAAGCCTGAATTATGAACCCTGTGTTTGCGGCAGAACCGGTGTGCGCATGCATAAAGTTAAAGGCCGCACCGATGATATGCTTAAAATCAGGGAGGTTATTGTATTCCCTTCTCAAATCGAAAGTGTGCTCATGAGCGATGAGCGGATCGGCGGCCATTATCAGCTTATTGTCCGTACGGAAGGGTTCATTGATACGCTGGAGATTAAGGTTGAACTCGTCGACGGCAGGGCGCTTGACAGTTTCAGTGAGCTTGAAAAGCTTAAAAATTCTTTGCTGGATAAAATACAGTCTGCCTTGGGCCTTAAATGCAAGCTGACCTTGGTTGAACCGAAATCTCTTGCGCGGGTTGGCACCAAACCGCAAAGAATATTAGATCTGCGCAATCAAAATTTGTAAGATAAATATCTCTTGGAGGAAACATGAAGGAATTATTATTGGGTAACGAGGCTGTTGCGAGGGGATTGTATGAGGCGGGTTGCCGCGTTGTTTCAAGCTATCCCGGCACGCCAAGCACGGAAGTAACGGAAGCGGCAGCCGAGTATGACGAAATTTACTGTGAATGGGCACCGAACGAAAAAGTTGCCATGGAAGTTGCCGGCGGTGCTGCCATATCCGGCGCAAGGGCTTTTTGCGGGATGAAGCATGTCGGTTTGAATGTTGCGGCGGATCCGCTTTTCACGCTTTCCTATACCGGGGTCAACGCCGGTTTGGTTATTGTCGTCGCGGACGATCCCGGGATGCACTCCTCGCAAAATGAACAGGATTCGCGCCATTACGCGCTTGCTTCAAAAATTATGATGCTGGAACCTTCCGATTCCGAAGAGTGCCTGCGGTTTACAAAGCTCGCCTATGAGCTCTCCGAACAATTCGATACACCTGTTATAGTAAGGCTGACAACAAGAATTGCCCATTCCAGGAGTATTGTCTCGACAGGCGAAAGAGTTGATGCCGGCCATAAAGAATACAAAAAGGATCCTCTGAAATATGTAATGATGCCTGCAATGGCAAAAGTCAGGCATGAATTTGTTGAAAAAAGAATCGCTGCCCAAATCGAATGGGCGGAATCTGCAGAGATTAACAAATGCGAGTATAATGATAAAAAAATCGGAGTCATTACTTCCGGCGCCTGTTATCAATACGCGAAAGAAGCCCTTGGCGGCAAAGCGTCTTATCTGAAACTGGGCTGTGTTTATCCGTTGCCTGTTGACCTGATAAAAACATTTGCTGCCCAATGCGATACGGTTTATGTTATCGAAGAATTGGACGATTATATCGAAAGCCACTGTAAAAAGAACGGAATTAAAGTCATCGGCAAGGAGGCTTTCACATTGCTCGGCGAATACTCGCAGAGCCTTGTTTTGAAAAGCATTCTTCATGAGGAAAAACCGGTTCTCTCCGCGGATATCGCGGCACCGGGCCGGCCCCCGGTGCTTTGCCCCGGCTGCCCGCACAGAGCACTGTTTTACGCGCTGAAAAAACTCAAGGTTTTCGTCAGCGGCGATATCGGGTGTTACACACTCGGTTCTCTCCAGCCCCTCGGGATGATGGACACCTGTATCTGTATGGGCGCTTCCGTTTCCGCGCTCCACGGCCGGAATACGGCGGATCCCGCAAACGCGAAAAAATCGGTAGCCGTTATCGGGGACTCAACTTTTATCCATTCCGGTATAACAGGCCTTATTGACATCGCGTACAATAAAAGCAACTCGGTCGTCATTATTCTTGACAACAGCATCACCGGTATGACAGGCCATCAGCAAAATCCGACAACCGGCAAAACGATCAAAGGCGACCCGACGGCCGCCGTAAACCTTGAGATGCTTGCGAAAGCAGTCGGCATTGAAAGGGTGGCTGTTGTTGATCCGAATGATCTGGAAGCAACCGAAAAGGTGATAAAAGCGGAACTTGAGGCGGACGGTCCCTCTCTGGTTATTTCACGCCGCCCGTGCGCGCTGCTTAAATATGTCAAGCATAACGCACCGCTGCAGGTGGACAGGGAAAAATGCACGGCTTGTAAAATGTGCATGAGGATAGGCTGCCCGGCCATCAGTTTTAAAGACGGCAAATCTTCCATTGACAAAACACAGTGCGTCGGCTGCGGTGTCTGTACACAGCTGTGCAAGTTCGGCGCGATTCATTAATAAAGTTATTTAAAAATTCTCCCGGGACAAAAGAAAGGGTTGTTAATATTGGCGGTTAAAAGTATTATGATAGTAGGCGTTGGCGGTCAGGGTACTCTTCTGGCAAGCAGGCTGCTCGGCAGCGCAATTATAAGCCAAGGCTATGATGTTAAGGTTTCTGAGGTCCACGGTATGAGCCAGCGCGGCGGTGCCGTTGTTACCTATGTGAAATATGGCGAAAATGTTGCTTCGCCCATTATTGAAAAAGGGGAAGCGGATTTGATCTTAGCCTTTGAACTCCTTGAGGCGGCGAGATGGTTCGGCTTTATTAAGCCCGAGGGGAAGATCATTGTCAACACACAGCAGATAGACCCTATGCCTGTTGTTATCGGCAATGCAGCTTATCCCGAGGGCGTACTCGATGCTCTTAGAGCAGCGGGGGCGAATGTTTCCGAAATTGATGCTCTGCCTTTGGCTATGCAGGCGGGCTCTGCCAAAGCGGTTAATGTTGTTTTAATCGGCGCTATGGCAAGCCATATGGATATTCCGGTTGAGATTTGGCAGTCAGCAATCAAAGAAACAGTCCCTCCGAAATTCCTTGAGATGAATCTCAAGGCTTTTGAGTTAGGATTTAATAATAATCTATAATAAGGAGAACTGTTTAAAATGAGTAATTATTATAATAAAGAGATAGAAACCGCCCCGCGCGAATACCTTGACGCCATACAAAGCATGCGCCTGATAAGAATGGTTTACAACTGCTATGAAAATGTTCCTTTTTACAAGAAAAAATTCGATGAAATAGGGCTGCTCCCGCAGGATATCAAGTCCATTGCCGATATTGTCAAACTGCCCTTTACCGTTAAACAGGATTTGCGCGACAATTATCCGTTCGGGCTGTTCGCCGTTCCGAAGGAGAAACTTGTGCGAATTCACGCGTCTTCCGGCACAACAGGCAAGCAGACGGTTGTCGGTTATACATCCGGCGACGTGGACCGCTGGTCCGAAGGCACCGCCAGAGCAATTATGGCGGCGGGCGGCACAAAATCGGACTATATCCATGTCTCATACGGCTACGGCCTTTTCACCGGCGGGCTCGGTTTGCATTACGGCGCTGAAAAAGTCGGCGCGACCGTTATTCCGGTTTCGTCCGGCAATACGAGCCGCCAGGTTCAGATTTTACAGGATTTCGGCTCGAATATCATTTGCTGCACGCCTTCCTATGCAATGTTCATCGGCGAAACTATCAGGGAAATGGGCATTGATCCCGAATCTCTTCCGCTGCGCGCGGGTATTTTCGGCGCGGAACCGTGGAGCGAAAATATGCGCAGGGAAATAGAAAAATCGCTTGCCATTAAGGCATATGATATCTACGGGCTTTCGGAAATAGCGGGCCCCGGCGTTGCTTATGAATGCTGCGAACAAAACGGCATGCATATCTGTGAGGATTTCTTCTATCCCGAGGTTGTGGACCCGGATACCCTGGAGCCCGTACCGGACGGAACATTCGGCGAATTGGTATTCACCTGTATCGGCAAAGAGGCCCTTCCGCTTGTGCGTTACCGCACCCGCGATGTTTCTGCGCTGACACATGAAAAATGCGCCTGCGGCAGAACACTCGTTAAAATGCAGAAACCGAGGGGACGCACGGACGATATGCTGATTATCAGGGGGGTAAATGTCTTCCCGTCACAGGTCGAGCATGTGATTCTTTCACTCGGTATGGAGCCGAATTATCAAATCGTTGTTGACAGGGTAAACAATTTGGATGTTATGACGGTGAAAATCGAGATGTCGGAACTGCTGTTTTCGGACTCTGTCCGTCAAATAGAGGAAACTGAGCGCAGAATTACCGCTGCCCTGCAAAACACTTTGGGTGTTTCTGCCACCGTTCACCTTGTTGAGCCACGCACCTTGCCGCGCTCGGAGGGCAAGGCGGTCAGAGTAGTCGACAACAGAAAACTGTAATTGTGAACACTGCTTCGAACAATAAATTTAAGGAGGACTTGTTATGCCAATCAAACAAATTTCGATTTTTGTTGAAAACAAACCGGGTAGGCTGGCGGACATTACGGCTATGCTTGCGAAGCGGGATATCGATATCAGAGCGCTGTCAATCGCGGATACGACCGATTACGGTATTTTACGCTTGATTGTCAGCCATCCCGAAGCCGCTGTAGTAACTATCCGTGAGGAAGGCTTGACCGTATCCGCTACCAATGTCCTCGGCATTGCTATTCCGGATGTACCCGGCGGGTTTGCGAAAGCGATTAAAGTTTTGGCCAATGAGGGTATCAGTGTTGAATATGCTTACGCGTTTATAACACCGGAAAAGGGCCATGCGTTTATTATTCTCAGGGTTGCTGACAACGAAATTGCTTCCGAAGCCTTGACAAAAGCGGGCATACGTCTGATTGAGCAAAGAGATATTTTTGAATAAAATACGGAAAAGCGGCGCCCCCCTGCAATCAAACTGCATTGATTGCAGGCGAAGGCGCCGTTTTATTTTGAATGGAGATTTGTTTGATGTATGAAAATAATTGGGAATCGCTGAATTCCCGCCCGATACCCTCATGGTTTGAAGATGCCAAATTCGGTATTTTTATCCATTGGGGGTTGTATTCTGTTCCGGCATTTGCGCCAAAAGGCAGATATGCCGAATGGTACGGAAACGAAATGCTTAATAAAGAGAGCGAAACCTATAAATTCCATGTAAAAAATTACGGCGAAAATTTTAAATATGCCGATTTTATCAAAGATTTTAAAGCCGAACTTTTTGATGCCAAAGAATGGGTTAAGCTTTTTGAGGAAGCGGGCGCGAAATATATCAATATTGTTTCAAAACACCATGACGGTTTTTGTATGTATGAAACCGGTTACGCATGGAACTGGAACAGCGTTGATGTCGGGCCGCACAGGGATTTTTGCGCGGAACTGAAAGATGCCTGCGAAAAAACGGATGTTAAATTCGGAGCATACCATTCTGTGTATGAGTGGTTTAACCCGCTCTATCTGAAAAATCCGGAAGAATACGCGCTTGAGCATCTGATACCCATGCTGAAAGAGTTTGTGGAAAAGTATAAACCGAACACACTGTTTACAGACGGGGAATGGTCGCACGAAAGCTCTGTTTGGCACAGCACGGATTTTTTAACCTGGCTGTATAATGAGTCGAGCGTCAAAGATATTATTGTGCCGAATGACCGTTGGGGAAAAGAAACCAGGGGCAGGCTCGGCGGCAATTTTACCACCGAATACGGCATGATTGAAGGCGGCAGAAGCATTGAGGATGTCGAAAATCCGCGGGCATTTGAGGAATGCCGCGGCATCGGCGCCTCTTTTGGCCTGAACCGGATTGAAGATACCGGGGATTACGAGAGCGCAGGCGATTTAATCGAAATGCTGGTGGATTTGGTCAGCGCAGGCGGCAACTTCCTGCTTAATATCGGCCCTGCCGCAGACGGAACGATTCCTGTTATCATGCAGGAACGGCTTCTCCAGATAGGCGGCTGGCTTAAAGTCAACGGAGAAGGCATATATTGCAGCCGGAAATATAAGAAAAGCACGCAAAGCGATGTATGCTATACGCAGCGTGACGGCATTGTTTATGCGTTTATAAAATACTTCCCGGCCGGCGAAGTCGTCTTGAAAGACATAGAATTTAGTGATAAGATAAACGCGGTGCTTTTGGGCGCCGGCGCGGAAATCGGAACAGCGAACGATAACGGAAAACTGAAGTTGATCGTTCCGCCGCTGAATCCGGATAAAATCAGCGCAAAATATGTCTATGCATTTAAACTTTCAAGATAACAAAGAAACGGTGAAAAGGAGCAAAAAAATGCATGATATCGTGATCATCGGCAAAGGCCCTGCGGGTATCTCGGCTGCTCTTTATGCTGTTCGCGCAGGGATGAAAACCCTTGTGATTGGGAACGGCGCCGGCGCGCTTGCAAAAGCGAAGCTGATTGAAAACTATTACGGCCTGGAAAAACCTTTGAGCGGAACCGATATCCAAATCCGCGGCGAAAACCAGCTGAAAGAGTTGGGCGGTGAGCTTCTCAATGCGGAAGTTACAGGCATCGGTTTCGGTGATGGATATATTGTTGAGACCTCTTCGGGTGAATTCCCGTGCA
>CAYOAW010000091.1:0-8955 GCA_964402095.1 uncultured Eubacteriales bacterium
GTTCCCGACGATGAAAAGACTGTAACCGGCGAACGATATGAAAATATCTGTTGTATTGGCCGCTTATAAGGGCGAAAAGTTTTTGGCGGAACAGCTCGCGTCCATATTGCCGCAGCTGGGGCCGGACGATGAGCTGATCGTTTCCGACGATCTGCCGTACGGTTTAACAAAAGTGCTTGTTGATATATTTGCCGGGCAGGACAGCAGGGTTCGATACCTTGCCGGCAAAGGCGAAGGCGTTTGCGCGAATTTTGAAAACGCGATAAACGCTGCCACGGGCGATATTATCTTTTTGAGCGACCAGGATGATGTCTGGCTGCCTGAAAAGGTAGAAATCGTCCTGCGCGAATTTGAAAACGGCGCATCGGTTGTTTTGCATGATGCGAAAATAACGGACGCGAAACTTCATATAACGGCGGAGTCATATTTTGCGGTTCATAAGTCAAAACCGGGCTTTTTCCGTAATTTGCTGCGCAATTCTTATGTCGGCTGCTGTATGGCGTTCAGAGCGGATCTGAAAGACACAATTCTTCCTTTCCCGAAAGGGCTGCCCATGCATGACTGGTGGATAGGCCTTTTGGGCGAGCGCACAAAAAAGGCTGTTATGGTCTGCCGGCAGCTGATTCTTTACCGGCGGCATTCAGAAACGGTGACCGGCAGGAAAACTTCTGCCGTTCAAAAAATAGTATGGCGCGTTAAGATGCTTTTTTTTATTGCCTCGCGGATTCTATCAAAGACGAAGGACAGAGGTGCTCAATGAACTCATACAAGGTTTCCGGCTGTATTGTTACCCATAACAATATGCGAACGATTAAAAAAACACTGGATACCCTTCTGCAATACACAAAAGGCGTTGATTTTAAGCTTTATATTGTGGATAATCTTTCGACCGACGGCACACCGGATTTTATAAGAAAAAATTACAGCGGGGTTGAGCTGATTTTATCCGGGGAAAACATTGGTTTCGGCGCGGGGCACAACAAAGTTCTGCAGCTGCTTGATTCCAAATACCATGTGATTATCAACCCGGATATTGCCGTTGAAGAGGATGTTATCGCCAAGCTTGCGGGTTTTATGGATGAAAACAGCGATGTCGGCCTTGCCTCGCCGCGTATTTGCTTCCCCGGCGGCAAGGAGCAGATTCTGGGGAAACGCAATCCAAAGATGAAATACCTCGCTGCCAGCCGGCTCAGAAAAGGGGAGGAACCAAGCCCTTTGCTCCGCGAATACGCGATGCTTGACGCCGATATGTCCAAACCCTTTGATATTGAAAACGCTACAGGCTGCTTTATGTTCATCCGGACAGAACTTTTCAAAAAACTCGGCGGATTTGACGAACGCTATTTTATGTATTTTGAAGACGCCGATTTGACCAGGACTGTGCGCAAAACGCAGCGGGCGGTTTTATTCCCCGACGCTACGGTTTATCATGTGTGGGGCAGGGACAGCAAAAGGGACCTGCGGCTGATGCGCGTGCATGTCAAGTCCATGTTCCGTTACTTTTTAAAATGGTGCAAATGATGCAAGAATCTGTAAAGGTCCGTGCTTTGATATGAAAAACAAATACCTGAGAAACTTTTATAAATACCGTTTTTTGCTGTCGGAAATAGTCCGCAAAAATGTCAGGCTGCAGTACAGGGACTCCGTGCTTGGCATGTTTTGGACTTTTTTGCAGCCGCTTTTGACAACAATTGTTTTGGTGCTTGTTTTCGGGAGAGTTTTCGGAAAAAGCTCTGACGGTGTTGTGAATTATCCGATTTATCTGCTTTGCGGGCGTCTGCTGTACGAATTTTACAGCCAGTCAACCAAGCGCGCGATGCATTCTATCACCGGCAGCGCATCTGTCATCAAAAAGGTCTATGTGCCGAAATATATTTATCCGCTGTCGAATATCATTTCAACATTTGTGACCTTTATGATTTCTTTGACGGTGCTTGTTGCCATGATGGCCTATTTTATGCTGTTTACCGACACGCCTCTGCACTTGTCGCCGTATATTTTGCTCGCTTTGGTGCCCGTTTTTATCCTTTTGCTGCTTTGTATCGGTGTCGGGCTGATTCTTTCGGTGCTTTCCGTGTTTTTTAAAGATATCGAGTACCTTTATGATGTTTTTACCCTTTTGCTTTTCTATATGACGCCGATTTTCTACAAACTAAACCAGCTTCATCTGGATAAGGTTACGGTGGGCGGTTTCCCGATCGTGGAGTATATGCTGATGGCCAACCCGCTTTATTCGATTGTTTCTATGTTCAGAAGCTGCGTGCTTTACAGCGTGATGTGGAATTGGCACTGGTTTTTCTATTCTTTGGGCTTCAGCCTTGTGACAATTATCATCGGGGTTTGGGCATTCTATAAAAAACAGGACAAGTTTATCCTGTACTTGTAAATTTATTGAGCGGTGGAACTTTCAATGCTTTATACCGCGAGGAGGAAATATGCCGTCAAACAAGCCGAAAACCGCTATTGCTGTGAAGAACGTCAGCATGATGTTCAACCTGAACAATGAAAAAATCGATAATATTAAGGAATACTTTATTAAACTGGTTACCAGAAAACTCCATTTCAGCGAGTTCTGGGCGTTAAACGATATTTCTTTCACCGTCCATAAAGGCGAGCGCCTCGGGGTGCTCGGGCTCAACGGCGCGGGGAAAAGCACCTTGCTGAAGGTTATCTGCGGCGTTATGAAACCAACCAGGGGCTCCATCACCGTTTCGGGTGTCATCGCTCCGCTGCTGGAACTCGGCGCCGGGTTTGATTCGAATTATTCGGGGAAAGAGAATGTTTTTCTTTACGGCGCGACAATGGGCTATTCCCGCAAGTTTATGCAGTCAAAATATGATGATATTCTGGCATTCAGCGAGATAAAAGATTTTATAGATGTGCCGGTTAAAAATTATTCATCCGGCATGAAGGCGCGTTTGGGCTTTGCGATTGCCACAGCGGTGGAGCCGGATATTCTTATTCTTGATGAAGTACTGTCGGTCGGCGACGCGAAATTCAGAATCAAGAGCGAAGCGAAAATTAAAAATATGTTTGACAAAGGCATTACCGTTATTTTTGTTTCCCACAATACAGACCAGGTGCGCCGTATCTGCAACAAGGCGATTTTGCTGGAAAAAGGCAAAATTGTAGCGCAAGGCACGGCAGACGAAGTGTGCGATATTTACGATACGATTACGAACAAAAAATAGAAGCGGGGGAATTAACATGGTGGTCGGCGCGATTTTTGCCGGCGGCATAGGCAGCAGAATGGGCAGTTCCGATACCCCGAAGCAATACCTTTTTCTCGGCACGAAACCTATTATTGTGCATACCGTCGAGAAATTTTTTGTCAACCCCGAACTGGATAAAATTATCGTCCTTTGCCCGAAGCAATGGGTCGGCCCCACCCGTGACATGGTCGAAAAAAGCATCGGGAAGACCGAGCGGGTCACGGTTATCGAAGGCGGCGCCACAAGGAACGACACCCTTGCCAACGCGCTGCAGTATATTGAGGAAAACTTCGGCTTGGATGAGGACACCGTTATCGTCACGCATGACGCTGTCCGCCCGTTCGTAACACACAGAATTATTAATGAAAACATAAAGGCTGCGAAAAAATACGGTGCCTGCGATACCGTAATCCCCGCATCGGACACGATTGTGGAAAGCGGCGACGGGGAGAAGATCAGTTTCATTCCGGACCGCAAGAAAATGTACCAGGGCCAGACTCCGCAGTCCTTCAAAGCGAAAAAGCTCAAAACGGTTTTTGAAACCCTTACGAAAGATGAAAAGGCTGTGCTGACCGACGCTTGTAAAATATTTACGATGAAGGGTGAGCCGGTTTATCTGGTTGAGGGCGAAGTCTTTAATATCAAAATAACCTATCCGTATGATTTAAAAGTGGCCGGGGTGCTGCTTGAAGGGGCAATAAGCGATGATTAACGCTATTTATCAGCTCGTATCGCCCCGTATGATCGATGTGACTTATAAAGAATTCGCGCTGGACGCGCAAACAGTGATTGTCCGCCCGTTGCGCCTGTCAATTTGCAAAGCGGACCAGCGCTATTACCGGGGCTTGCGCTCGCAGACAGCTTTGCAGGCGAAACTGCCGATGGCGTTGATTCATGAGTGCGTTGCCGAGGTGATTTATGACGGCACCGGCACTTTTAAGGCGGGGGAGCGGGTTATACCGATCCCGAACACTCCGGTTGAAGAAGACCCTTATATTGCGGAAAACTATCTGCAGTCAAGCGTCTTTATGTCAAGCGGGCATGACGGCTTTCTGCAGGATGATATTTTTACCACACCCGGCAGGCTGGTGAGAATGCCCGGCAATGTCAGCCTGAATGTCGCGTCATTTACAGAGCTTGTCAGTGTCGCCGTGCAGGCGGTAACCCGGTTTGAAGCCTTTTCCCACTCCCGCCGCAATGTTATCGGCGTTTGGGGCGACGGCAATTTGGGCTTTATCGTGTCGTTGCTGCTGCATTTTATTTTTCCCGGCGCAAAAGTGTATGTTTTCGGAACGGTCAGGGAAAAACTTTCCTATTTCACCTTTGCCGACAAAACATTTCTCGTTGACGAAGCGGACGGGGATATTGCCGTTGACCATGCATTCGAATGTGTCGGCGGCGATTACGCGGGCGGCGCCGTCAACCAGATGATCAGCCTGGTTAACCCCGAAGGAACTCTTTCGCTTATGGGCGTTTCCGAAAATCCCGTCGGCATCAACACCCGTCTGGTGCTGGAAAAAGGCCTGCGCATATTCGGCTCAAGCCGAAGCGGCAAAGCGGATTTCGAACGCACTGTTTATCTTTTCAAGCAATACCCCGATATTCCGCGTTATCTGGAAAATATGGTCGGTGATGTCGTCGGTATCAGAAGCATCAGCGATATCCATAAAGCTTTTGAACTGGATATCAAGCGGAATTTCGGTAAAACCGTTATGAGGTGGGAAAAATAAATTGAGTGGTGTGATGCCGAAAGTTTCCGTCATCGTCCCGGCATATAATGCCGGGCAATATCTTCGCGAAACGTTCGATTGCCTTTTGGGCCAGACGCTGCGGGATATTGAAGTTATCGCGGTTAATGACGGCTCTACAGACGATACGCAGGCTGTCATTGACGAATACTGTGCGCTTTGTTCCGGCGAAGTCGTTTTCAAATCCCTCTTTCAGCAAAATTCCGGCGTTTCGGCCGCGAGGAACAACGGCCTTGAAGCCGCTGCGGGCAAGTATGTCCTTTTCCTTGACAGCGATGACCTTTTAACCCCCGGCTCGCTGGAAGCGTTCTGCAGCGCTTTGGAAACCCATGGCGCGGATGTTGCCATCGGCAGGCTGATGAGTTTCGGCGCCACCAAAGACACCTATAATCTTTATGCGGACAAATTGGCGGATAAAGCCGTTATTGATATTTTTGACAAAGACCTACTGTGGAATTTTATGGTGGGCAACAAATGTTACAACAGAGAAAAGCTGATAAAATCCGGCGTTCGTTTTCCGTTGCTTAAGTATTCGGAAGAGGGCGCTTTTTTTATGGAATTCATCCTGAAAGGCGCGAAGATTACCGGGACGCCGCAAGCCGTGATGAAATACAGGCGGCACAGCGCCGGCGAAGGGTTCTCCGTCAGCCAAAGTGTCAGCCTGCCGCTGGTGAAGGACTTTATCGCTTCGCTTACCCGTATCTATGAAGCCGCGCAAACGGCTTTGAAGACGGCTCCGGAGAGCGTGGACCGGGAGGATTACCTGCAGGAGGTTGTTTTAAAGACCGACCGTATCCTTATCGCCAACTTCTACCGTCTGTTTTGGCGAACCGATGATGCCTGCCTGAAATATATCGGGGAACAGCATGAAAGGCTTTGCTCAATGATGAACAAAAAAACGGCAGAGGCGGTAAAGAATGAGAATGCCGACCTGCCGGAACTGCTGTTTGATAAAAAAGCCCTTGCCGCGAAACCGCAGGTGTCCGTCATCCTCAACGCATGCGCGCCTGCGCCCGCGGCGGAAACAGTCAATTCGGTTTTTGCCCAGTCTATGCCTGCTTTTGAACTGATTGTCCCCGTGTCGCTGGCGGATTCAGGCGCGATTTCCGGGCAATGGCTCGCCTGCGAAAATATTCATGTGCTGCCGGATAAAAACTTCCGGCGCGCTGCGAAAAAAACGGCAAAGTCAGCAAGAATTTTACGCATTAAAAAGCCTTTTAAGCTGGATGAGCGGTTTTTCAGGTTTATTTTAAAATCGGATTTTCCCGCATTTTTAAAAAACCGCCATTTCAACGAACTTTTCTATGCGCTGGCTGTTGCGTTCAAGATGAAAGGACTGTAGGGGACGGGTTCTCCGTCCCATTGAGAAGATGTTGAGAAGTGTGGCTTCGTCACGGGAAGATGTGGAAAAGAAGTTGGAGGGAAGGATTAGTATTTTGAAAAAACTGTTTTACGCACTCTATGCTTTCAATTTCAATATCTGCCGGATTTTTCCGCTTAAAAAAGGGCGGGTGGCTTTGGTGTCCCCCCATAATGCCGGCTTTAACGACAGCCTGGGGTATGTCGGGCGCGAACTTGAAAAAAAAGGCGGTTTCCGTCTTGTCAGAATATCCAGAAAAGACCTTGAAATTGTAAAGCAAAAAAGCTTTACAAAATTGCTTTTATCGCTGCTGCGCGCCGCAGGCTTTTTCACGGTGAAAGCCTATCTGTTGGCTACCGCCGAATACATCTTCCTCAATGATAACTTTATGCCGATGGCGGACCTGCATATCAGCGGCAAAACTGTTGTCACACAGCTTTGGCATGCGGAAGGCGCATTTAAAAAATTCGGCCGTTCGCTGCATCTCGAGGCGGAAACAGCAGCCCGGGAGCAAGCGGGGAACAGTAAACTGACCTATGTTGTCTGTTCTTCAAAAGCCGTTGCGCCAATTTATGCCGAGGCCTTCGGTATCCCGCAGGAAAAAGTTTTGCCGTTAGGCTCCCCGCGTACCGATTTTTTCTTTACGGATTATGATTCCGGGGCTTTGAGAAACAAGCTGGAGAAGGAACACCCGGAATGCAGATGTAAAGCATTAATACTTTACGCCCCGACATTCAGGGGCAGCAAACAAAAAGACAGCGAATTGCTCGACAGCTTCGATTTTGATGAATTCAACCGCCGTTTCGGTGACGAATACACCCTTTTGGTGCGGCTGCACCCGCAAATCCATTCCTCTTGTGTGGACAGGGACGGCATTGTGGATGTAACGGACTGGCCGAATGTGGGCGAGCTTGTTCTGCTTTGCGACAGGCTGATCACCGACTATTCCTCCATCTGCATGGATTTCGCGCTGCTTGGCAAACCGTGCTGTTTTTACGCATTTGACCTGAACGAATATGTGGATGAAAGAAATTTTTATTTTGATTACAAAAAATATGTCCCCGGCCCTGTTGCGGAAACCTTCGGCGAACTGCTGGAAGCAATCGCCGAAAGCGGCAGGGACGGAGACAAACTGAAAAAATTCCGTACTTTCAATTTTGACGAGCCCGACGGCAAAGCGGCCCAAAGAGTGGTTGATGCCGTTGTGTTTTCCAAAAAACCTGTTATCGGTTAAGATAACTTTTAATCAATTCGACACACCGCTGTGTTGACCTTCCGTCGCAGGCATCAAGCTGCCCGGCACGGAAGGTTTTCATTTTTTCTGCCGGCGGGTACGCGGCGGCATCCCTTACGGACTGCAGAAGCATTTCCGGACTGTAAACAGCGGGGCCGGGCAGGTCATCCGGGTATTTCAGGTAAAAATCCCTTTCGAAAAGCTCAAAGTCGGGGCAGTAAAAAACAACCGGCTTATCAAGCAGAACAGCTTCATACATAATGGAGGAATAATCTGTAATCAGCACCGAAGCGGCGGCAAGAATTTCGAAAGAATTGTCGCCGCTGAAGTCTGTAATATTGCCGTATGTGTGTCCTTTCAGAAAATCCTGTTTTACCGCCGGGTGGTTTTTTATAACAATCGCTTCGCTGTATTCAAGGCTTTCACTGAGCTTTTGCCAGTCAATGCCCGTGTCGTAATCCACACGGACACCCTTGTTTTCACGGAAAGTCGGCATAAACGCGTAAATCCGCTTGCCTTCAAGCCCGGGATGCTTTTGAAAAAAGCTCTTTTCAAGTGCCGCGCGGCCGCAGGGCGCCAGCAGCTCATCGGTTCTCGGTATGCCCAAAGGCAATATTTTTTCAACACCGATGCCGAACGCCTGCGCGAAAAACGGCCTGACATTTTCGGAACTGACCGTAACCGCGTCATATTGCGCGTGCGTCATCTGTTCCTCGGTCTTTGTCAGCAGGGACGGGACATCGAGGCCCCACTTTTTGAACGCGCCGCAGCCGTGCCAAAGTTGGATTACCTTTTGTTCTTTGCGAAGCTGAAACGCTCTTAAATACCGAACATAATCATCCGTGACGATAACCTTGCTTGTCAGCAGGCGATAATATATTCCCGGTTTGACCCATGCGGAATGCGGCAATTTGCGGGCGAAAATGATTTTGTCGGCATCAAGCGCGTCATAAACGCATTTGCTGTTCTCCTCAAGTTTGCCGTCGGTTCTGATGGAGTAGAAAAACACGCGGTTTTTCAGCGGTAGCCGGCGGAATAAAAACTTTGCGGCATGGCCGGCGGCATTTATTAAAATCCGCTTTCCTGCCGACAGCCGTTTTTTTATGTTGATTATAACGGAAACTTCTGCTCTTTCCACCGGTTGTCCCCCTAAAAATTACTGCCTTTATTCTATTACAAATCAAAAAATTATGCAACGGAATTCGCGGCCTTAGCCGGAGTTTTCAAAATCAGCTGTTTTGCGATTTGGTTGCCGTATACCGCGGCGCCGGTTATCAATACACCCTGGACAGCTGAGCTTGGCGAGACGCCGGCAAGGCCGAAAACACCGGCGATTCCGAACGCCAAAAGGATGATCGGTATATATTTGTCCGGTATTTTCTCAGCGCTTTTCACAATCAT
>CAYOAW010000092.1:0-8874 GCA_964402095.1 uncultured Eubacteriales bacterium
GGAATAGGGGAAAAGACAATCGAAAAGCTGAAAATATATATAACCGTGTGAGACGTTTCTTAAAGCGCAGACAAACGGGGGAGGGCAAAAAGCCCTCCCCCGAAACATTACTGTGAGAATCAGATGAACAGCGACATATCCGATTCCTCTGCATTGGCAAGCATCGCCGCGGCGCCGCCGGGTTTGACCCCGTCAATCAGTTCATCAAGCTGCAGCCCCATAAGGTCCATGCTCATAGTGCAGGCAATCAGCTCAACACCGCTGTCCATCGCCGTTTTTATCATTTCCTGCAGGCTTTGCACATTTTTATCCTTCATGATTTTTTTAATCATGAAAGCGCCCATACCGCCCATATTCATATTGGAGAGCCCAAGCTTTTTTGCGCCTCTGGGCATCATAAAACCGAACATTTTAGCAATTGCATTCTTTCTGACTTTTACCTTTTCGGGTTTCCTTAAAATATTCAGGCCCCAGAAGGTAAAGAACATTGAAACTTTTCTGCCCATCGCGGCTGAAGCGTTGGCGATGATAAATGAAGCAAGCGCTTTATCCAAATCACCCGAAAAAACGATGATGTTTTTATTGTCCCCGCCGGGACCAGGAAGACAGGTTTTGGACCCGCCTTTTTTCAGCACTGCCGTTGTTATCCCTTTTGAAGTGCTCATACCCTCAAAGGTGTTGCCGGTTCTTCTGCTCCATGCTTCAACATCCGCACCGAAAGCGGGATCTGAGGCCTGTATTTCAATGGTATCGCCGTCGGCGGCATTTTTTACCGCTTCGGCAAGTTTCATGATCGGGCCGGGGCACTGAAGGCCGCAGGCGTTAACGGGGATAATAATCCGGTTAATCGGCTGCATGGTTTCGGTGTTCATTGCCTTGTCTTTGGCAACTGGAACAACTCCGCGGTGTATGCTGTTCCATAAACGGTATCCTCCGGAAAGATTATAGCAGTCAATACCGTTTTGCGAAAGTATTCTGCAAGCTGTATGTCCGCGCAAACCGATTTGGCAGACGACATATGCGCGTTTTGATTTATCGATTTTATCAAGGTTGGCTCTGAGTTCATCAACCGGTATGTTGATGAATCCGTCAATAAAACCGTTGTCATATTCAACCTTGGTGCGGATATCAAGCAGTGTTACGCTGCCGTCACGCGGAAGGTCGCCCACTTCATCCCAATGGAAAATTTTAGTTTTTCCGGTAAGAATATTTTCAGCAACAAAACCTGCCATATTAACAGGGTCTTTTGCCGCGGAAAACGGCGGCGCGTAAGCAAGCTCCAATTCGGTTAAATCATAAACAGTCATGCCGGCATGAATCGCGGTTGCAAGCACATCAATCCTTTTATCGGCTCCGTCATAGCCGACAACCTGCGCGCCTAAAAGCTTGCCGTTGTCTTTGTCAAAAATGATTTTTACAGACATATTTACGGCACCCGGGTAATAGGAAGCGTGGGAACCGGAATAAGTAAAAGATTTTTCGTATTCAAGCCCTGATTGTTTGGCACGCGCTTCCGTAATGCCTGTGCAGGCAACCGTTAAATCAAAGCATTTCAGAATACCGGAGCCTTGAGTTCCTTTATAGGTGCTCTTTATCCCGCTGATATTGTCCGCGGCAATCCGCCCTTGCTTATTTGCAGGCCCCGCAAGGGGCACAATACCTTTTTCGCCTGTGACTGTGTCGGTTATTTCGACCGCGTCGCCGACAGCGTAAATATTTTCATCCGACGTTTGCATAAATTCATTTACAATGATTGCTCCGCGGGGGTTCAAACTAAGTCCGGCTTTTTTTGCAAGCTCGCTTTCGGGACGGACGCCAACAGAAAGAATGACCATATCGCACAGAATGTCACCGGTGCCAAGGGTTACTTTTAATCCGTTCCCGCTGTCGGCAACAGCTTTGACACCGTCTTTAAGTATAAGTGTAACGCCTTTTTGCCGAAGATGGTTATGCACATCACATGCCATGTCATAATCAATGGAGGCTATCACATGGTCCATCAGTTCAACTATTGTAACATCAAGCCCGGCGTTGCTTAAACTTTCCGCCATTTCAATACCGATATAGCCGCCGCCGACAACGACTGCTTTTTTCGGTTTGTTTATCTCAATATAGTCTTTGATACGGTAGGTATCCGGTATATTGCGCAGGGTAAAAACTTTTTCGTTGTCAATGCCTTCAATTTTCGGCTTGACGGGTACCGCCCCCGGGGATAAAACAAGTTTGTCATAATTTTCGGTATAGATTTCTCCTGTTTGATGGTTTTTAACCTCAACGGTTTTATTCTCTTTATTGATCGAAATAACCTCGTTGAATGTCCGTACATCCACATTGAAGCGTGCGTGAAAACTTTTCGGTGTTTGAAGTGTCAGAGCGGATTTTTCCGTGATCTCACCGCCTATGTAATACGGCAAACCGCAGTTGGCAAAGGATATGTATTCTCCGCGTTCAAAAAGGATGATCTCCGCATGCTCGTCCAGCCTTCTGAGCCTTGCCGCTGCCGTTGCGCCTCCGGCGACGCCTCCGACAATCAATGTTTTCATAAATATCCCGCCTTTCTTCTATTTATTGTCCATTTTACAAATAAACTGTAAAAAATTCAGTGACTAAGTCACAAACAATATTATAGTACAAAAGCGGGCAAAAAGATACCTGTTCAAAGGCGTTGCGTTTACAAACCTCTTACTTCGCAAACGCCGATTTTACTTTTCATTTTTTTTGCGGTTTCCTCGATATAAAACCTGACGTGTGCCGGCATATCTGCCTTTTCGTTGAGCCGGTATTGCTGCAGATAATAAGCCTTTGCACCCGCAACCATTTCCCCGAGGTTTAAAATATCATTCATATCAAGTGTCGGAGCGAATGTAGTGCGGAATTCGTACGGGATGGAACTGTTTATTATGATATCAATGCTTGCTGATATCGCATTGATATCAACGGGAGTGCCTGCGGTTTCAAAATACTTGTTCAAAGGCGCTTTAACATCCATTGCAATATAATCAAGAAGTCCGCTTTGCAGCAGAGCTGCTATTACGCCCGGATTTGTTCCGTTGGTATCAAGCTTTACTAAGAAACCCAGTTCTTTGACCGCTTTGATAAACTCCGGCAAATCAGTTTGCAGCGAAGGTTCGCCGCCGGTTATAACGACTGCCGGAATCATGTCTTTCCGCTTTCTCAGGTAGTCAAAAATTATGTTTTCATCGATAATATCAACATTCTCTCCGAGAAGCTGCTTGTTCTGGCAGTACCAGCATTTCATATTGCAAAACGGTGTGAAAACAACGCAGGCTATTTTGCCCGGATAATCCACAAATGATGTTTTGGAAAAGCCTGCGATTTTCATTGCTTTCAGCTGCTTTCTCTATTAATATAATAATATTAACAATGAAATTTTGCCCGGACTCAATGCGGAGGCATTTTTAAAATGAGCTATATAAAGAACGGGGCGGCATGAAAACCGCCCCTCTTATTAACAGCTGCCCGGCTATTGACCTTGTTGTGTCAGACTGCCGCGGCATGAACCACAAATTTTTTCCTGAGCATGTACTCTTCTTTTTTGCCGACATTGTAGTTTTTAACCGGCCTGAGGTAGCCGACCACTCTGCTCCAAACTTCTGTTTCCTCACCGCACTCGGGACATTCGAAATGCTCGCCGGAAATATAGCCGTGGTTATTGCAAATACTGAAAGTGGGGGTAATGGAAATATAGGGCATTTTATATTTTGTAAATACATCGCGTATAAGCGCTTTGCAGACTTCAATATCCTCAATACGCTCACCCAGATATAAATGCTGAACCGTACCGCCGGTATAGAGTGATTGCAGTTCATCCTGCAGATCCATGCATTCAAAAATATCATCGGTATATTCAACGGGCAGTTGCGAGGAATTGGTGTAAAGGGGTTCATCTTTACCGGCTTGTATAATGTCAGGGTATTTTTCCCTGTCAAGCTTGGCAAGGCGATAACTTGTGCCTTCTGCCGGGGTGGCCTCCAGGTTGTAGAAATGTCCGGTTTCCTCCTGGAAATCAACCATCAGTAAGCGGAGGTATTCCATTACGTCGATCGCGAATTTCAAGCCTTCCTCACTGCCGATGTCTTTGCCCAAAAAGTTCAGGCAGGCCTCGTTCATACCGACAAGCCCGATGGTGTTGAAGTGGTTGGTCCAGTATTCGCCTGTATCCTGCTTAATT
Source organism: uncultured Eubacteriales bacterium (assembly GCA_964402095.1). GTDB lineage: Bacteria > Bacillota > Clostridia > Oscillospirales > Acutalibacteraceae > UBA1447. Next base: position 4,193 of record CAYOAW010000092.1, read on the forward strand.
TTGCGCAGGTAATGCGAGGAATACGGATAAAGCCCGCGTTCGGACTGCTGCTCAAGAACCTTGCGCTTAATCTCAAGCGAAACCTTGCCCAAGGTTGCGACACGCTCAAGGCTCTGGAAAAACTCTTCCCTTGTTTTGCTCAAATAACCGATGCGGGGCAGGTTGATGGTATAAACGCCGATGGACCCTGTCATCGGGTTTGAACCGAACAGGCCGCCGCCGCGCTTGCGCAATTCGGTGGTATCCAATCTTAACCGGCAGCACATAGAAATTGCGTCTTCCGGCGAAAGGTCGGAGTTGACATAATTCGCAAAATAAGGTATACCATACTTACAGGTTATTTTCATAAAATCATCAACGACGGAACTGTCCCAATTGAAATCCTTTGTAATATTGATTGTAGGGATTGGAAAAGTGAAAACTCTCCCTTTTGCGTCGCCTTCGAGCATAACCGAACAAAACGCATGGTTGAAAAGATCCATTTGTGCCTGCATATCGCCGTAAGTTTTATCCATCGGTTTGCCGCCGATAATAACCGGGCTGTTTTTCAGTGTGCCGGGGACTTTTATGTCAAAAGTAAGATTTGAAAAGGGACACTGGAAACCTACACGGGTCGGAACATTGATATTAAAAATAAATTCCTGCAAACATTGTTTTACCTGTTCAAAAGTAAGATTGTCATAATATAAAAACGGAGCGCAATAAGTGTCAAAAGAGCTCCATGCCTGTGCGCCTGCGGTTTCGCCTTGTGTTGTGAACGTCGAGTTGACAATTTGCCCCAAGAACGAACGCAAATGTTTTGCCGGATTGCTTTCAACTTTGCCCTCAACCCCGCCGAAACCGTCGGTTAAAAGCTGGCGTAAATCCCAGCCTGCGCAATATGGTCCGAAAAATCCCAAGTCATGGATATGCGCGTCGCCGTTTTCATGCGCGGTACGGACATCATCAGGGTAAACCTCATGAAGCCAGTATTTTTTTGTGAAAGCTTCACGGACATAGTTGTTAAGCCCGTTTACGCTTTTTTGCATATTGGCGTTTTCTTTGATGCCCCAATCCTTTTCGCCGAGATAGGCGCCGAACATATCGATTGTGGCGCCGATGAGAGCATTTATTTCACGCGCTCCGCGCCTTTTTTCACGGTATAGAATAAAAGCCTTCGCCGTGCGCGCGTGGCCGTTCTCAATAAGAACCTTTTCGACAATATCCTGAATACCTTCAACATCCGGCGTTTTATCACCGTATCTCTTTTTTGCGATGAAAATTACCTCGTCGGTTAACGCGCCGGCAAGCTCTTCATCTTCACCCCCGCAAGCAATTGCGGCCTTAAAAATCGCCTTAGTGATCTTGACTTTTTCGAAGGGCTCTAATCGGCCGTCTCTCTTGTGGATCTCTGTAAACACGGTTTTCGCCTCCTGAATATTGATGTATGGCAATTATACATCTAACTATATATAGTGTCAATAGCTTTTAATATAACAACCTATTGTATTTATGAACGAATTTTTGAATCGATTTTTGTTTAATATATATGAAAAATCTGCTTTTTTGATTTAAAATCCAAACTATTTATACTTAATAACAAGAAAATTGATTTTATACCTTTTTTCAAATGAAATCTTGTAAAGCTGTTAGGCTTTACAAGGTAATGCCGAAAAATTGTAATAATAATGAGCCGAATAAATTTTATAATATTCAGAAAGCGGTGATTGAAGTTGATCAGCAATCAATGGTACGCAATCTTGCCGTCAAAAGCGGTGAAAAAAGGTGAAATTCTTGCCGCGAAAAGGATGAATTTGAATTTAGCCCTGTTCAGAGATCAAAACGGAGATCTGGGCTGCGTTGTTGACCAATGCACGCACCGGGGCGCCGCGCTCAGTGCCGGCTGTGTCAAAGACGGATGTATTCAATGCCCGTTTCACGGCATCGAATTTAATAAATACGGCAAATGTATTTTTATCCCGGCAAACGGCAAAGCTTCCATTGAGGATATAAGCCGGTATAATGTAAAACAATATACCGTGCGTGAAGCAAATGGAATCATTTATTTATGGTACGGCGACGAAAAAAGGGCAACGGATGCTCTGCCTTTTTTCAACAGTGATATTGATGATACTTATGTGTACAGCGAACTTGAGGATATGTGGAACTCACACTATTCCAGAAGTATCGAAAACCAGCTGGATGTGGTCCATGTCCCGTTTGTGCATTATAATACCATTGGAAGAGGGAACAAAACGCTGGTAAACGGGCCGAAAGTACTTTTTGAAAACGGTATGATTACCACGAGCGCGAACAATGAAGTCGACACCGGCCAGACGCCAAAGACAGCGGATGAATGTACTGTGAAATCAACTTTTCTGTCATTTATTTTCCCGAATATCTGGATGAACCATATCTCAGATTCAGTCAAGGTAATAATATACTTTGCTCCTGTTGATGATGAAAATACAGTATTGTATATCCGGTTTTACAATAAGATAACAAAAATAAAAACACTGAATCAAATAATCGCTTATGCAGGCAAGTATGCCAATAAGGTTATTGAACGGCAGGATAAACGGATTGTAATAACCCAGCAGCCCAAGGCTTCCTCTTTCAGGACTGCCGAAAAACTGGTTGCGGGTGACGGGCCGATTATATTGTACAGAAAAATCAGAGACGAGCTTAAGCAAGAAAGCGCCAAATGAAAAGCAGGCCTGCCCGGAAAGCGGTTATGCATGTGCGTTTAACGGCTGCGGGTAAACCGAAAAATGAAAAATACAGATGGAGGCAGTTGAAATGAAGGAAATCAATGTCGGTTTGGTTGGTTACAAATTTATGGGAAAAGCCCATAGCAACGCTTTAAGCAGGCTGGGAATGTTCTTTGACTGCAGCGCACAGGTTAACAAACGGGCAATTTGCGGAAGGGATGAAGAGTGGCTGAAAAAATCCGCTGAAAAATTCGGCTGGGACAGTTATGAAACCAGATGGGAAAACCTTGTCGTCAGGAAGGATATTGACGCCATAGACATTACCGCCCCCTCCAACGCGCACAAAGCCATCGCAATCTCTGCGGCCGAAAACGGAAAGCATGTCTTTTGCGAAAAACCTTTGGCGGTAAATTTGGCGGACGCGCGTGATATGCTTGAGTGTGTCAAAAAAAATGGCGTTAAGAACCAGATCGGTTTTAACTACCGTTTCGCTCCTGCCGTCCAGTTGGCGAAAAATATGATTGTTCAGGGCAAAATCGGCACAATCCGCCATGTCAGGGCATCTTATTTGCAGGATTTTATCATTGACCCCGAGTTTCCGCTGATCTGGCGGCTGAAAAAGGAAGTTTGCGGTTCCGGTTCACTCGGTGACCTCGGCGCGCATTTCATAGACTTAGCGCGTTTTTTAGTCGGGGACTTTAAAAGTGTTATGGGTATGCAAAAAACATTTATCGAAAGCCGGCCGATTGTCGAAAGTATGACGGGGCTTTCCGCGCAGGCAAGCAATAAAGCATCACGCGGGTTGGTCGATGTTGACGACGGGTCTGTTTTTATCGCTGAGTTTGAAAACGGAGCTCTCGGCGTTTTTGAGGCGACACGTTTCGCACAAGGCCATAAGAATGATCTGTCTATTGAAATCAACGGCGATAAAGGCAGTGTTAAATTTGTTTTTGAACGCATGAATGAGCTTCAATATTACAGCGCGGACGATGAAGCCGGCCTGCAAGGTTTCAGGCTGATACAGGCAACCGAGGGTATCCATCCTTACATGGCCGCATGGTGGCCGACCGGGCATGTGATCGGCTATGAGCATACTTTTGTGCATGAGATGTATGAATTTTATGAGGCGGTTGCCAATGATAAACCTGCTTCGCCGGATTTTGCCGACGGTGTCGAGTGCTCCCGCGTTTTAGAAGCGGTTGAACTCTCCGCGCAAAGGCGTGCTGCTGTTGATATCCGCAGCCTTTAATTTCTGCCGGCAGCAAAAGTATAGCGGTTTACATTGTAAAATAATATAAATAATGGTATAATTGAACAGTCAAATGACAAGTTAAATAACAAGGGGCAATTTAATATGAAAAAAAAATTAAGCGCTTTTCTGGCTTTTACGATGATACTGTCAATTATTTTGACCGCGCCCATGCTGGCAGTATCCGCCGCGGACGATAAAATTTCCGCCGATATTAATCTTGAAGTGGGCACGATGAGCGGAAGCGTTTTCACCCCGCTCTCTTCGGGAACGGTACTTAAAGCGAATGATATTATAACGGTACGCATTTGTCCAAAGACAGATTTCCTTTGCGGTTCCAGCCGATACGTTGTCATGTTCTCCTCGGATTATCTTCAGATAGTCGGCAGCGGAAAAGATGCATTTACACCGAATAACGATAATACATTTTATAAAACGGTTTCCAGCGGATATTCGGGGGCATCCGCAGTTCCTGCAGCAGCTTGGCCGGAATCGCTCAAGGGGCAATTTTCAACCTATACCGCTGTTGCTGTCAGCAATCTTTCTGACTCCAACTCAAGCAACGGCGGCCATCCGGGTTACTTGCCGGGCACTTGGCTGTTCCGCTTTAATCTGAAGGTTAAACAGGACATAGCCGGTTCCGGCGCGCGTATTTGGATGGATGACAGATGGTTCGAAAGGCCTTCCTATACAACAGGCGCCGCTTATTTTGTCAAGTGCACATCCGAAAGCCAGCTTTCTAC
>CAYOAW010000093.1:0-8627 GCA_964402095.1 uncultured Eubacteriales bacterium
ATTAGAATATAATAGTTAATCGTCAGATGTTGAGTTCGCAAACAATCTGGACTGTGCAACAGCCATTGTATCACAGCGTTCATTTTCTATATGGCCGCTATGCCCCCGCAGCCAAATAATCTCATAATCATGCTTTGAAAGGGCAGTAAGCAGCTCGTCCCAGAGATCAGAATTCTGTGCCTTCTTTTTATCTGACTTAATCCAGCCGTTTTTTTTCCAGTTTACTGCCCAGCCTTTGTTTATCCCGTTCGCAATATATTGAGAATCTGTGTATATTTTTACCCTGCATCTTTCTTTTAAACAATTTAACCCTTTTATTACTGCCGTCAGTTCCATTCTGTTGTTTGTGGTTGTTCGTTCACCGCCGCATATTTCTCTTTCTTGCCCCATATATCTTAAAATAGTTCCCCAACCGCCTGGACCCGGGTTACATGAGCATGCCCCGTCTGAGAAAATTTCAACATCTTTTATAACAGACATTTGTATACCTCAATAAAAAATAAAATATTATAAAATAGTTTAGCATTATATTTTAATATACACAACAATTATTTGAATATAATTGCGCATTAAGAACCAAAAAAGCTGCTTTCTTGACACATGATTAAAATTGTAGTAAAATAAATTAAATTATAAATACGGGAATATCTGAAAATATGAAGTATGGATATTTCGGCAGTATATTAAACATAAACTAAAATTATTAACCATATTATTTACGGCACATGTTGCTGTGAATATACGGTTTTATTTAATATTTTTAAGGAGTAATTATGCAGCAAAAAAACAATCTTATAATTGATGCAACCGCAACAGGCAGAAGAGGACAGACATTAAATAAAACTTCTGCACGTAAACACAATATATCAACAAGTAAAAAAGAGTATAGCTCTTCTGCCAATCCGGTTAAAATAGTATTTTTAGGCGGGATTAATGAAGTCGGCAAAAATATGACACTGTATGAGTTCGGCGATGATATGATTCTTGTTGATTGCGGGCTTGCCTTTCCGGATCAAGATATGCTTGGTGTAGATATTGTCCTCCCGGATTTTACTTTTATTGAACGTAATGCAGATAAAATCAGGGGAATTGTTGTTACACATGGGCACGAAGACCACATAGGAGGTCTTCCTTATCTTTTAAAAACATTAAACATTCCAATATATGGCACAAAACTAACAATTGGATTAATTAAGGGCAAATTAAGAGAACACAGCTTGATAAATGAAGCAAAACTATTTATTGTCGAACCGGGTGACAGAATTGAATTGGGCAGTTTTAATGTTGAGTGCATACATGTTAATCATTCAATACCTGATGCATTGGCGCTTGCGATTCGATGCGAAGCCGGTACAATAATTCAAACAGGCGATTTTAAAATAGACAGCACACCTATTGATGGCGGTATGATTGATCTTTCAAGAATATCTCAAATTGGGAACGAAAATGTACTTTGCCTTCTTTCTGACTCTACTAATGCTGAACGTCAGGGATACACAGAAAGCGAAAAAATAGTTGGTGAATCTTTTGATATATTGTTTCGTAAAGCTGAGGGAAAGAGATTAATTGTAGCTACTTTTGCTTCAAATATTCATCGTGTTCAGCAGATTATTGATGTTGCCCAACTTCTTGGGAAAAAAGTTGCGCTTTCAGGCAGAAGTCTTGAAAATGTTGTTAATATTGGGCAGGAACTTGGGTATCTTAATATTCCTGATGGCTTATTAGTAAGTATAGATATGGTCAATCGCTATCCATCGGATAAAATTGTAATTATTACAACCGGAAGCCAGGGGGAGCCAATGTCTGCCCTTGCGAGAATGGCTTTTTCAGATCATAAGAAAGTTGAAATAACACCTAACGATTGTGTTATAATTTCAGCGACTCCGATACCCGGAAATGAGAAGACGGTTAATAAAGTTATTAATGAATTGATGAAGTTAGGCGCAGAAGTTGTTTATGAGAAAATGTATGATGTCCATGTTTCGGGCCATGCATGTCAGGAAGAATTGAAAATGATAATTGGTCTCGTAAAACCAAAGTATTTCATCCCGGTACATGGGGAACAAAAGCATTTGCGGAAGCATGCTTCACTTGCGCTTGGCACGGGAATTGAAAAGAAAAATATATTAATTGCTGAAATTGGTTCAGTTGTTGAAGTTAGTAAAAAGGAAATAAAATTCGGAGCAAATGTGCCGGCCGGCAGAGTTCTTGTTGATGGATATGGTGTTGGTGATGTTGGAAGTGTCGTTCTTAGAGACAGAAAGCATTTAGCTCAAGATGGTTTGATTATTGTTGCAGCCACAGTAGATACGGAATCAGGTTTAATATTATATCCTCCGGAAATAGTGTCACGAGGATTTGTTTATGTTCGTGAGGCTGAGCAGCTTTTAGATGATGCCCGTCAGACCGCAATAATTACTATTGAAACTTGCCTTGATAAAAATATAAAAGATTTTGGTATTATAAAAGCTAAATTAAGAGATGATATATCGAGGCTGATGTATGAACGAACTAAACGCAGCCCGATGATATTGCCTATTATTATGGATATTTAAAAAAATGATTAAAGGAGACAATAAAATGAAAATAATTTTGATGCAGGATGTAAAAGGATTAGGTAAAAAAGGGGAAATGGTTAATGCGTCCGACGGTTATGCAAGAAATTATTTGTTTCCCAGATCATTAGCTAAATTGGCAAACTCGCAAGCATTAACTGAGCTTGAAAACAGAGAAAAGGCAGAAAAGAACAGAATTGAAAAAGAGATGGCTTTTTTTAGAGAAGCTGCAGAAAAAATTAATGGTGTAACTATCAAAATTTCAGCGAATGCCGGGCAAAACGGCAAACTCTTCGGCTCAATAACCGCAAAAGAGATTGCGGATCATATAACAAAAGAATTGGGCGTTGAAGTTGACAAAAGGAAGATAACTGTCGAAGATATTAAAAATTACGGAACATATGAAGCTGAAATTAAGCTTTATCCGGGAATTGTTGCAAATCTTTATGTTTTAGTCGGAGAATAGTCATTTTGGAGGGCAATGGTGGAAGATAAATATAATTACTCAAGTCTTGAAAATATCAGTATGCCTTACAGCCTTGACGCAGAACAAGCTGTATTAGGTTGCATACTGTTTAAGCCTTCTTGCATTACTTTGGTTCAGTCTCATTTGCGCCCGGAATACTTTTATTTGCCGCAGCATAATGCTATTTATTCCGCTATGGTCAGCATTGATGTATCCGGCGGAAAAATTGATATTCTTCTTGTGCTGGATAAGCTCAAAAAAAATAACATTTATGATGATGCAAGCGGAAAGAATTATCTTACTCAGCTTTATTCGATAACTGCCTCAGCAGCCAATGTTGAATCTTATGCTAAAATAATAAAGGACAAATATTATATAAGATCCTTAATAAACGTTTCAAAAGAAATAATTGATACTGCTGTTTCGAATGATGAAAGCTCTGAGCAATTGCTGGATGCAGCCGAGCAAAAAATATATGATATAAGACAAGGCAAAACTTCATCAGCACCTTCCCTGATAAGCGATATTATTAACAATGAGGTTTATCCTCATTTGGAAAAGCTTAATTCTGCGGAGAGATCGGAATATTTAGGTGTTCCTACAGGCTTTAAAGATTTAGATGAAGTGATTATAGGATTGAATAAATCTGATTTGATTTTGGTCGGTGCAAGACCTGCTATGGGTAAAACGAGCTTTGTTTTAAATATCGCAAGAAATGTTGCATATTTAGGGAAACGCAAAGCTTTGGTATTCTCTCTTGAAATGACAAAAGCTCAACTTGCACAAAGAGTTTTATCAACGGAAGCTGGCATATCAGGGAACAAAATGCGCGATGGAAAGATCGAAAAAAGTGAATGGATTGAGCTCAGCAAAGCAGCTGCCCGTTTAAATGAATGCCCATTATATTTTGATGACAGTACAGATATAACTGTATCTGAAATGAAAGCAAGAATAAGAAGACTGGGTGGCGTTGACTGCGTTTTTATTGATTATCTTGGCCTTATAAAATCAGGGGTTCGATCTGAAAATCGAGTACAAGAAGTAACTGAGATTACAAGAAGCCTTAAACTTATGGCTAAAAGCATGAATATCCCGGTCTTTGTTTGCGCTCAACTTTCGAGAGGCACTGAAGGCAGAGGGAAAACACACAAACCTCAACTTTCTGACTTGAGGGAATCCGGTTCAATTGAGCAAGATGCAGATATTGTTATTCTGCTTTATCGTAAAAATTATTATTCTGATGAAACACAAGAAACTGATGAAGAAGAACCTGAATCACGAAATGATGAGGTCGATATCATCGTTGCCAAAAACAGGCACGGCCCGACACAAACCGTTAAATTTTATTGGGATAATGAGCATACCCTCTTTAGAGGCAAGGAGCACATTAGAAATGATTGATAAGGTTATTTCTACGATTGAGCGCTATCAAATGCTCAAAAAAGGTGCAAATGTTATTGTCGCACTTTCGGGAGGAGCAGATTCGATGGCGCTCCTTTCTATTTTAGATATAATAAAATATAAGTATAATTTAAATCTTATTGCTGCACATGTAAATCATGGGCTCCGAGGAAATGAAGCATTAAGGGATGAAGAGTTTGTTAAAGAACAGTGCCGGAAATTTGGAATAGAACTGAAGATCCTGCATGTGAATATTAGAGAACAATCAAGCAAAACAGGGGAAGGAATTGAGCTGTGCGGAAGAAGAATAAGATATGAGTTTTTTAACTCAATATGCAAAAATGCGACAATTGCAACAGCGCATACCCTAAGCGATTGCTTGGAAACGATGCTGTTCAATCTAACAAGAGGTTCTACTTTAAAGGGATTATGCAGTATACCTCCCGTAAGAGATAATATTGTGAGGCCGTTGATTGATTGCACCAGAACTGAAATCGAAAATTATTGTAATTCTAACAATATATCTTTTGTCACAGACAGCACGAATTTGAAGGATGATTATACACGCAATCATATCAGACACAATGTGGTTCCTCAACTGATGAAAATAAATCCAATGTTATTTAATGCGTACAACCGTTGTTTAAAAGGTCTTATGGATGACGAAAACTATTTAAATCAAGAATCCATAAAATTAATTAAGAATTCTGAAGATGTGAACGGCTATAAAACTGAAATTTTGTTAAAGGCACATATAGCTATCAGAAAACGTGCGCTCGCAATTATATTATTTGATAAAATAGGAAAAACTGTAGAAAGTAAGCATGTTGAATCAGTTGAAAAATTACTTTCTCAAACCGGAAAAATTCAAATCAATAAAACGCATTTTGCCGTTGTTAAGTCGGGATTATTATTCATATCCTATCCTGAGAATACGATATCACCATGGGAATATGAATTTCGTGAAGGTCTCATCGAAATTCCGTCAGCTGAAATTGAGATTGAAATTGTTAACATAAAAGATTTAAATAACATACAGAATATTCATAATAATATCTTGGATTATTCTTTTGATTATGATAGAATAATTGGACAATTAACAATCAGAAGTCGTAAAGACGGTGACAAAATTCGATTATTGAAACGAAAATGTACAAAAAGTTTAAAAAAACTTTTCAACGAAGACAATATAGCTCCTCAACAAAGAAACAGCATTGCTGTTATAAGTGATAATGAAGGGCCGTTGTGGATTGAAGGGTATGGGGTAGCAGAACGTTGCGCATTATGCGAAGAAACGAAAAAAATATGTCTTTTGGTTTTTAGGAGGGCGAACGATGCTTAACAATATAAAAAAAGTATTGTATTCACAAGAAGAGATTGCTGAAATAATAAAAAAATTGGGTGCGCAAATCAGTAAAGACTACAAAGATTGTAATCTTCTGCTTGTTAGTGTTTTAAAGGGTTCTATTGTTTTTATGGCAGATCTTATGCGCGCAATAACAATTCCTTGCAGAATTGATTTTATGGCTGTTTCGAGTTATGGATCCGGTACAAAAACTTCAGGTGTTGTTAAGATTATTAAAGATTTAGATATTGATCTTGAGGGTTACGATGTTTTAATAGTTGAAGATATTCTGGACAGTGGGAAAACATTAAGCTATATTTCGGAGATGTTGCAAAACAAAAATCCCAGGAGTGTCAAAATATGCACATTATTAGATAAGCCCGAACGTAGGCAAGTCAATCTAACGCCTGAATATGTTGGGGTCGAAGTGCCCGATGAATTTATTGTTGGTTATGGCCTTGATTGCGATGAAAAATACAGAAATCTTCCGTTTATTGGCGTACTGAAACAGGATTAATCATTTTGGAAGAATGATTATTAACTAAAGGAGTTGTACCAACTTGGATAAAAAAAAGATTCTCACTATATTGCCTTATATTATTATTCCGATATTAATTGTGCTTGCGGCTACATATTATACCGATAGCCAAAAACAAACAAAAACTGAATATTATCAGATTGTTCAATATTTCGATAAAGACAAAATATCGGAATACAGTTTAAATTTAAGCAATGGAACTTTGGAGTATAAATTCAAAGGAGAAACTCAAGTCAGAGAGTTTTCGGTCCCTGATGTCAATATGTTCATTGAGGACGTACATAATAAGGTGATTGAACATAATAGAGCAAAACCAAACGACTTAATTAAAGCCAAGTACATTTCAGGGGCAGCAAGCGCGTGGCTTTATAATATTATTCCAACCATATTACTTGTTGTAATAATGGGCGGGCTCGTGTTGTTTATGATTCGAAGAATGAATCAATCAATGACAAATGAGACAAATCGTGCGTTAGGGTTTGGGAAGGCAAGAGTAAAACAGGCAAAGGACGAGAAGAGGAAAACGACATTTGCAGATGTTGCCGGTGCTGATGAAGAAAAAGCTGAACTGAGTGAAATTGTAGATTTTTTAAAAGAACCATCAAAATTTAATTTTCTTGGTGCGCGAATCCCAAAGGGTGTTTTGCTCGTCGGACCTCCCGGAACAGGTAAAACTTTACTTGCGAGAGCTACTGCCGGTGAGGCAAATGTTCCGTTCTTTTCAATATCCGGTTCTGATTTTGTTGAAATGTATGTTGGTGTTGGTGCATCAAGAGTGCGTGATCTTTTTGACCAGGCAAAAAAGAACTCGCCTTCAATAATATTTATTGATGAAATAGACGCCGTAGGAAGGCATAGAGGCGCAGGCATGGGCGGCGGCCATGATGAGCGTGAACAAACATTAAATCAGCTTCTGGTCGAAATGGACGGATTCGGAGCCAATGAAGGCGTTATCATAATAGCAGCAACGAACCGGCCTGATATTTTGGATCCTGCTTTGCTCCGCCCGGGAAGATTTGACAGGCAGGTTGCCGTAGGTTATCCTGATATCAAAGGCCGGGAGGAAATATTAAAAGTCCATGCAAAAGGGAAGCCTTTAGGCCCGGATGTTGATTTGTCTGTTATTGCCCGCTCAACAGTCGGATTTACCGGTGCTGATCTTGAAAACTTATTAAATGAATCCGCCCTTCTTTCTGCCAGAAGGGATAAAAAAGCAATTACTATGGATGAAATACAAGAAGCTACCATAAAAGTACTTGTCGGCAGCGAAAAAAAATCTCATAAAATGAGCGATAAAGAAAAGAAGCTTACGGCATATCACGAATCCGGCCATGCAGTAGTAACTTATTATCTTGACGGACAAGACCCAGTACATCAAGTATCGATTATCCCGCGCGGCTTAGCAGGGGGCTATACCCTGCATATGCCTACCGAAGACAAGAGCTATGCCTCAAAGCATGATATGTTAAATGACCTGGTTGTTTTGCTTGGAGGCAGAGTTGCTGAAGCCATAGCTCTGGGAGACATTTCTACAGGTGCCTCCAATGATATTGAAAGAGCAACAAAACTTGCCAGGGATATGGTAACGAAATACGGAATGAGCGAAGTTCTCGGCCCGATCTCCTTCAGCTCCGGCAGCGATGAGGTTTTTCTTGGCAGAGATTACAACCATTTAAGAAATTATTCTGAATCAGTTGCATCAACTATAGATAATGAAGTAAATGAAATTATAAATAACGCTTATAACAGGACGCACTCAATTCTTTCCGAACATATCGACAAGTTAAACAAAATTGCAGAATATTTACTTGAAAAAGAAAAAATTGACGGTGAAAAATTTATTGAATTAATGAGCCAAGACAGTACAGATTAATCCTGAGAATATTAAGGAGTGAAACTGGTTTTGAAAAATAATATTACGAAAATATTGTTTGGAGTTGCCATTATAGCCTTTGGTATATTGTTTTTAGGAGTTGCCTTAGAATTTTGGGATATTAATTCTTTACATGGACTTTGGACATTGATTATAATTATTCCCTCCATCGGAAGTATGATATCGTCAGGTGTCAATGTCTGGAATACAGCGCTTGGAGCTTTGGGTATATGGCTGTTTATAAAAGAACGCGGTTTGTTTGCAGAGGATAAATTTAACGCAATTACACTTTCGATTATACTTATCGGTTTGGGTTTTTGGATTATTTTTGGCAGTATAAAAAAAAAGAAAAAAGTGATAAATAGCCAGAATGGTTTTTCTGAAGGAAATACTGAGAGCAGACCGGAGTACTTTGCAATATTCAGCGGAAGTGAGCAAAAAAATATCAG
>CAYOAW010000094.1:0-2566 GCA_964402095.1 uncultured Eubacteriales bacterium
TTAATATGAAATCAATATTGCTTATCGGTCTTGGCCGTTTCGGGAAGCATTTGGCAAGAATGCTCAGCCAATACGAACATGACATACTTGCAATAGACAATGATGAGGGCAGAGTAAATGATATACTGCCATATGTACCCAATGCGGAAATAGGCAATGTTACAAGCGAAGCTTATATTGACTCCCTTGGCGTCAGAAACTTTGATGAATGTATTGTTGCGATGGGCAACAACTTTCAAACTTCTTTGGAGGTTACAGCTCTTTTGAATGAAAAAGGCGCAAAACATATTATATCGCGCGCTGACAGTGATTCGCATGCTAAACTTCTTCGGCTGGTCGGTGCCGATGACACCATATATCCTGAAAAAGATATGGCAAACCGTCTTGCGGTTAAATTAAGCTCAAAATCTGTTTTGGATTACTTTGAAATCACATCATGTTTTTCGATTTATGAAATTCCTGTTCCTGAAAAATGGAAAGGAAAAACCATTCGGGAAATTGATGTTCGTTCACGCTATAATGTAAACGTTTTGGCCACAAGAGTAAAAGGCTCGCCGGAACTGAACCCAATGCCGGACGCTGATTATACTTTTCTGCAGGATGATACCATATTAATTCTTGGCTGTAACAAAGATGTTAACAAGCTTATTGAATCGTTTTAAAATTACTGAATAAAATTTATCAACTCAATATCTGCAAAGTCGATTTTACAGGGATTAAGGCAAAGCTGCTTTAATCCTTATTTAATACCGGCGCAGGAATATTGCAGTATAAAAATTCAGCAGGATTAATCGCCGGGAAGGAGTAATATGGAGAATATTAAGAAGGAAGATATTCAGAAGTCTGCCGCGGTTATTGCAAACGCAATGTATGATGATCCTCTGCATATTTATTTTTTCCCGAATCTTAAATCGCGCGGAAAAAAAATATATAAACTTTATTGTTTTATGGTTAAAATCAATTGTGGCAACACCTATAAAACTTCATCCGGTTATGAAGGAATTATAATTTATGAGGAACCTTTCAGGCATGGCTTTATAATATGGCCTTCAGACTTTTTTCGCGGACTGCTGCTGTTTTTTACAATCGGCTTGCCTTCAATGATAAGACTGATTAAATATCAAAAATGGGCAGAACAAATTAAAAACGATAATATTCGTGAACCTTATTGGTATTTAAACCTGGTAACTGTTGCCCGTGAATTCCGCCATAAAGGATTCGCAAGCAAACTTATCAAACCAATACTGGCCTTAGCGGATGAAAACTGTCAAAAAGTATGTCTGGAAACTCAAAATCCGGACAATGTGCCTATTTATGAAAGGTACGGTTTCAGCACTGTTTCAAAGAAGATGCTTCCGGGTACTGATGTCATACATTATTTTATGGTCAGAGGTTAAATTGTTTTAATAAAAAATGCAACTGATATGGGCCGAGTGCCATAATAAAGGTTGCATTTTGAATATTAAATTAAAGATAGAATTAAAGCCCCAAATAAAACATATAAAAAGCTAAAAGTAAAATAAGCAATCCCATCAGAAAGTTTAAAAGTTTACTGATTTTACCGTAATTTTTGCTTGAAGAAATATTTTTCACAAAACTTAATGAAGTCCCGGCAATTAAAACAAGTACACTGTGTCCGAGGGAATAAAGAAGCAACAGCAATATTCCAAAAGGAATATTGCCTTTTTCTGTGACATATGCAAGCAGAACAACGAGAACAGGCGTTGCGCATGGAGATGCAAAAAGCCCGGCAAGAATACCTGCGATAAAGGCACCGATAAAGCCTCTTTTTTTATTTTTGCCTGTCGCATAAGTTGACGGGATAATGTGAATGATTTCCCACGTTTGAAGTGCCATGAGCACCATCAGTGTTCCCAGCGCTAAAAACCACCATTTACCCGTGAAACTAAGAAACTTGCCTAAAAGCGAGGCAACTGTCCCCAAAGATGTTAGTGTTGCAGCCATCCCTGCTGCGAATGTTGCGGAAAGCCAAAAAGCTTTTTTGGTGTTTTTTTGCTGTGTTCCGCCTACATATCCAATAACAAGGGGGACAGTCGACAGTGTGCACGGAGTAAAGGCAGTAAGAACCCCTGCGAGCAAAGCCAATAGAGGCGCAAGCCAAAAATTGGCTGATATTGCAGACGAGAGAGCTTTCAGCCATTCATTGATTAGCGTTTGCATTATTCCATACCCATTTCCTTTAAAATGCTGAGCAATACCTCTTTTTGAAGCACACCGGTATGCATTGTATACATCAACTCGTTTGTATCCGGGTCGTATTTGTTTTCCCACTCATCATCGTTTACATGATTGTACGGCTTGCCGTTCGAATCGATAAATATTTGCATCGGAATATATTGGAAATCATAATTATCGATGATACTTAGCCCGCTGTCTGTGTTGACGAATTTTATGATTGCTTTACCTCGAAGTTCATTATTAAGTTCTTCAATAATAGGGGCCAGCTCCTGGCAAGGACCGCACCAATCAGCGCCGAAATCAATTATGATTGGCAGATGATAGGACTTAAGGTGTTCAATATCTGTTCCATCTGTATAATCCAAAG
>CAYOAW010000094.1:2666-8507 GCA_964402095.1 uncultured Eubacteriales bacterium
TGTGATTTTTAACTGCCCAGATAATAATAATGAAACATACAATTGCCGCAGGCACGCCGATTTTCAAGATTAGATTTTTCTTGGAACTCACGGTTATCACTTTCTTTCATTAATATTTTTATCGAGCAAAACGATTGAATATAAAATATCAGATAAATGTAATTTTGCGGATAATCCGTTCTGCTTGCTTACATACTAACAAAAAGTGTGGAATATATCAACAATTCAATATATGGATAATACATCATTTCTAAATTTTATGTGTCAGGCTGCAATTTATTGACACTTTATCCCTCTAAGGTTATAATTCTAACATAATCTTTGAAAGGTACATGGCATATGGGAAAATATTCAATCGGGCTGGACATTGGCGGCACTAAATGTGCGATAGTATTAGGCAAAGGCAAAATCCCGGATAAAAATGTTGACGGATTTATAGTTGACAAAATAAGCTTTCAAACTTTGCAGGCAAGGGGATGGAGGGCCGTTGTTTCGGACATATTCAGCGGCTGCGATGAAATTCTTGCAAACAACGGCATATCATCCGATGATTTAACGGCAATAGGTATCAGCTGCGGCGGACCGCTGGACAGTGCCAAAGGCATCATTTACAGCCCGCCGAACCTGCCGGATTGGGACGCTGTTCCGATTGTTTCCATACTTAAAGAACGTTACGGTGTACCTGTTTATCTCCAAAATGACGCTAACGCCTGTGCGCTTGCAGAGTGGCGCTTTGGTGCGGGCAAAGGCTATAAAAACTTGATTTTTCTGACATTCGGCACCGGTATGGGCGCAGGGCTTATTTTAGATGGCAAGCTTTATTCGGGAACAAACGATATGGCAGGTGAAGTTGGCCATATTCGACTTGCTGAACAAGGCCCGTTAGGCTACGGGAAAATGGGGTCTTTTGAAGGTTTTTGCAGCGGCGGAGGCATAGAAAGGCTTGCAAAGTCAAAAATATTGGATAAACTTGCAATAGGGGAAAAAACTGATCTATGCCCGACGAAGGAAGAACTTAATTGCATAACGGCAAAAAAAGTAGCTGATGCGGCAAAAAAAGGGGATGCCCTCGCTATAGAGATTTATCAAATATGCGGTGAGTATCTTGGCCGGGGATTAGCTGTGCTTGTCGATATTCTCAATCCACAGGCGATAATAATCGGCAGTATATATGAGCGTTCAAGTGAATTGCTTGTCAATACGATGGAGAAGGCTCTTAAATCAGAAGCTTTGCCGTTATCGCTTGAGTGCTGCAAAATACTGCCTGCAAAATTGGGCGATGCCATTGGCGATTTTGCCGCTCTCGGCGTTGCACTTAATGGTTAAATTTTTTGATCAATATGAAAGGAAACGCAAATGGAAAAAAATGTTGAGATATTTGAGGACTTATTTGTAAGATATCCTTGTCTTGAAACTGAGCGTAATAGGATTTGGTCAGCTTATAAAATATTATGCGAGTGCTATGAAAACGGCGGTAAGATTCTTGTTTGCGGTAATGGAGGCAGCGCCTCTGACAGCGAACATATTGTTGGCGAACTGATGAAAGGTTTCATGTCCCGCCGTAAGCTGCCGGGAAATGAAGCTGCTTTATTTAATGAAATTGAAGGCGGAGATGACCTTTCTTCAAAACTTCAGGGAGCGATACCGGCTATATCTCTGGTAAGCCAGTCGGCGCTTATTTCAGCCTTCTCAAATGATGTGGAGCCGGACATGGTGTATGCTCAGCAGATTTGGGGATATGCGAAAAACAGCCCCGACGTGTTGATTGCGATGAGTACCTCGGGCAATTCCGCGAATATTGTCAATGCAGTAAAAACTGCAAAAGCATTAGGAAGAAAAAGCATCGGCTTTACCGGTGAAGAAACAAGCTTGATAAGCAATATCTGTACTGTATGCATCAAAATACCGGAAAAGGCAACATTTAAGGTGCAGGAACTTATTATGCCGGTATATCATGCGCTTTGCGCTATGGTGGAAAAAACTTATTTTTAATATATAGGAGAAGCATTTATGAAAAATTTTAAAGACATCCCTCGCCCCGAACATCCAAATCCGCAGTTTGAGCGTTCCTTTTGGCTGAACCTTAACGGCGAATGGGAATTTGAAATTGATAACGGCAACAGCGGGCAGGAAAGAAATCTTCAAAATTCGAAGGAACTCAGCGGAAAAATTATTGTGCCGTTCTGCCCGGAAAGCAAACTTTCCGGTGTGGAGCATAAGGATTTTATGCGTGCGGTTTGGTATAGGCGTGAATTTGAAATCCCGAAATCGGAGGAAGGGAAAAAAGTATTTTTACATTTTGGCGCAGTTGATTATGAAACTTATGTATATATTAACGGTATTCTTGCCGGGAAACATATTGGCGGTTATTCATCCTTTTCTTTTGATATAACCCGATTTTTGGCAAATGAAAATAATGTTGTTTCGGTTTGCGCAAAGGATGATACGCGCAGCCCTATGGTTACAAGAGGCAAGCAAAGTGAAAAGTACTTTTCTCATGCCTGTGATTATACAAGGACAACCGGTATTTGGCAGACAGTTTGGCTGGAGTTTGTGCCTCAATCTTATATAAAAAGTGCTCGCTATTTCCCGGATCCCGAAAACGGTATAATTGAAATTCAGGCAGAAGTCGTTGGCAGCGGCCTGTTAAAAGCCGAATCGTATTTTCAGGGGAAACTCGTAGGTACAGCCGAGAAGACCGCGCATGGCGGTATGGTTTCAGTTTGCGTTGAACTATCGGAAAAGCATCTTTGGGAACCGGGCAACGGTCAGTTGTATGACCTAAAACTGTCTTTTTGCGATGACACTGTTAAAAGCTATTTTGGCCTCAGAAATATACGGTTGGATGGATATAAGTTTTTAATTAACGGTAAATCAGTGTTCCAGAGGCTGGTTTTGGACCAGGGATTCTATCCCGAAGGGGTATACACTGCGCCTTCGGATTATGATTTGGTGAAAGATATTGAACTGTCCGTCGGAGCGGGATTTAACGGCGCAAGATTGCATCAAAAAGTTTTTGAACCCCGTTTTTTATATCATTGCGACAGGATGGGCTATATCGTATGGGGAGAATATCCGAATTGGGGTCTTGATTGGTCAGCTGATGGTGCTGTTTATGGGATCCTGCCGGAATGGTGTGAAGCCGTTGAAAGGGATTTTAACCATCCTTCAATTATCGGTTGGTGCCCTTTCAATGAAACATGGGACTATGAAGGCAGAAGGCAAAAAAATGATTTGCTGAGGATTGTTTATAATACGACAAAGTTGATTGACCGCACTCGCCCATGTATTGATACAAGCGGCAACTATCATGTTGTTACGGACATTTATGACGTGCATGACTACGATCAAAACCCTGTATCTTTCAAGGAGCATTATGATGCGCTGGCAGAAGACGGGACGTTGCATGATCAGGTGAACGGCAGAGGAATAAGGCAGAATTATAATGGCGAACCGGTATTTGTGAGTGAATACGGCGGCATTAAATGGAGCAAAGACACCTCAGAAGGCTGGGGCTATGGCAACGCGCCGAAAACTGAACAGGAGTTCATTGAACGCTACAAAGGCTTGACAGATGCTCAACTGAACAATAAATGCCTTTTTGGATTTTGCTATACACAGCTCTATGATGTCGAGCAGGAACTGAACGGGTTGTACACTTATGACAGGGTTGCGAAGTTTGATATGAGTATATTTAAAGCGATTAATACGCGAAAAGCTGCTATTGAATGAATCTTGAACGCAGTAACTACGGAGGCTTAATTATTTGTTTAAAACGATGTTCAACTATTTGTCAAAGACTTTTACCTTGAATCTGACAAAGATTTTCGCTTATTTTATTTCAATATCAATGTTAATATCAAATACTTGGGGATTGAACGGAAAAGGTGAAATCGCTTTGAATATGAACCGCTCTCTTGGATGTGTCGATTCGCTTGGCAGAGATGTTTTGTCCTCAACCGGTTCATCTGAAAAGCAAGTAGGAATATTCTATTTTCTTTGGCAAGGCGAGCATGGCACTGACGGCCCGTATGATAACAGCAAAATAGTTGCTGAAAACCCTCAATCTGTTTCATCCGAAGCAAATTGGCTTTCTTCGGGCGGCGGAAATGTCGGTGCGCATCATTTTTGGGGCGAACCTTTATTTGGTTATTACACCTCAAAAGATAAATGGGTACTAAGAAAGCACTTGCAGATGCTGACAGATGCCGGAGTTGACTTTATAGTACTTGACACAACAAATACCGGCATTTATGAAGACAGGGTGAAGGATTTAATTGGTATTTGGTATGAATATTTGTTGGACGGCTGGGATGTACCGCAGATAGCATTTTATACCAACACTTCGTCGGGCGATACGATGAACAGAATTTATGATACGTTTTATAACAATAAGGATCTCAATAAAAAATATCCTCGGCTTCATGATCTGTGGTATCAATGGGACGGCAGGCCAATGATTATCGGGCTGCCTGATGATTCCGTACTTCGTAAAGATGTTAAAGCCTATTTCAGAATCAAGGAAAGCCAGTGGCCGACAGAAGACCGAAAGGCTGACGGATTCCCGTGGATGGAGTTTAACCGTTCTCTGACATATAAAGCTGTTTACGGGAAAGGGCTTAAACGCGAGATTATGAGTGTTTCAGCAGCCCAGCATGCTGATTCAGGCCGCTTCAGTGCAACGGCTTGGTACGGAGCAAATGACAGAACCCGCAGTTGGCATAACGGAGCAAATGACAACCGCCCGAATTCAGCTGTTTATGGCTTCAATTTTGCCGAGCAGTGGGACTTTGCATTGTCTTTTGACCCGGAAGTCATTTTTGTTACCGGTTTTAATGAGTGGGTAGCTCAAAGACAGCCGTCTCTTGCCGGAGAACCTGTCGTTTTTGTCGATTGTGCCGATACAAACGGAAGCCGTGATATTGAACCGATGAACGGTTTACTCGGCGATAATTATTATATGCAACTTGTAAATTATATTGCGAAATTTAAAGGGAACGCAGTGAAAAATAAGGTGATCGGAAATGTTCCGATTGATATAAATTCCGGATTTGAGCAATGGAGCAATCCGAACATAACATCGTATAAAGATTACGCGAATGACATTGTTGACAGAGATTGTGCGGGCTTTGGAAATTTAAGGTATACGGATAAATCCGGGCGAAATGATATCAGGTCCGTAAAATTTTCAAAGGATGATAATTATCTCTATTTTTATGCAAATACAACGAACATTCTGACTTTGCCGGAAGACAATAAATGGATGAATTTGCTGCTTAGTGTGGATAACGGCAACCTCAAAATGAATGGATATGATTATGCGGTAAACATAAGACGCATCGGTAATAAGACTGCAGTGGAAAAATATAACGGTACCAAGTTTGTGCAAATAGGTATAGCGGATATAATTACAGACAGCAATAATATAATGATCCGTATTGAAAGAAATCTTTTGGGATTAAAGGATAAAAAAATTGATCTGCAGTTTAAATGGGCAGATAACTGCAATATTGATGATATTTATTCTTTTTATACTGCCGGTGAAAGCGCGCCGTACGGCAGGCTTAATTTTACAGTGTCTGAATAACAGAAATACCGAATATAAACGTACCGGAAACAGTATAATTTTTAATCTGATAAAGCTTCAGAGGCTTTGCCGAATGAAAAAAATAAAATTTCGAAAAATTGTCCTAATTTATGAAAAAAAACTTGACTTTGTATTCCGGATAATATATTATAGTCGAGTGCCAATTTTGATTAAAAAATGATCCATTAGCTCAGTTGGCAGAGCACTTGACTTTTAATCAAGGTGTCCGGAGTTCGAATCTCCGATGGATCACC
>CAYOAW010000095.1:0-8489 GCA_964402095.1 uncultured Eubacteriales bacterium
GTTTCAACGGCTTTTTTGTTGCTTTTTGGGCTTGCTTTGTGCGTCAGCCCCTTCAATATGTTGTTCTTGCCGGAAGAATCTCTTGCGGTCTTTATGAGGAAGCGGCGTTGGATTTATTTGCTTCTATAACTCTGTCAATTAAACTAAGCGCTTTTCCCTGTGCTTTGGAGATATTTTTATTGTTCTTTGTCATCTTGTATTTGCTTTCGGCAAGCAGTGCTTTCTGATAAGCGGAATAGTCGTCCGAGGCTTTCTTTTCGCTGATTGTTGTTTCGTATGCATAATCGGTTTTGTTTGCTTTTACAAAATACATGATATGATAGCCGTAAGTTGATTTGACAATGCCGCTGTCTCCGGGTTTCCTGGCGGGGTCAAAGCACCAATTTTCAAACGGTGCAACCATCTGCCCTGTTGTTACGCCCTCATACAGGCCGCCTTTGTCTGCTGAACCGGTGTCAGTGGAGTTCTTTTTTGCAAGCGCTGCGAAACTGGCGGCAGTTTTTTTGCCCTTTTGCCATTCGGCATATATCTTTTCGGCTTTGTTTTTGGCAGCGGCAATTTCTTCTGTGGTAGCTTCGGTAGTGTCGGAGGTGTCTTCTTTGAAGGAAAGCAAAATATGCCTTACATCAACCGTTGTGCTGGGGAATTGCGGTGTTTTAACCCAAACGACAAAATAGGCTGAATCCGTTTCAAAAAGCTTCTTGTCTCCCGTTGCGCGCCCATTGCCGAAAGCCCATGTGGCGGCATCGGACGAAATGCTTGATTCAAGCGTTGACTTGCTCTTGTAATAATTCGCGGTTTCAGCGTCGGCATCATAAGCGGTTCCCGCGGAGGTTTTATTTGCTTTTGCAAGTTTTATAAAGGATGCTTCATCAGTGACGGATGCAAGCATTGCCTCTGCCTTTGACTTAACCGCTGCATTGGCGGCTTTTTGCCTTGCAGCAAGTGCGTCGGATGTTTCACCGGTCTTTGCTGTCAGTGCTGAAATGTCAAAACTGAAAACGCGGAGGCTGACTACATCATAACTGTCTTTATCAGCTGTATAGATTTTGTTGATAACCGCGCTTGTGCATGCTTTTTTGTATTCGGCGTTTTTATCGTCCTGGAATCTTGATACGATAGTTTCTTGCTTCAGCTGCTTCCTTAAGAACTTTTCGGTCACGCCGGTACCGTATGATTCTCTCAAATAAGCGTTGATTGACATGTTTGAAGAAGCGGCTGAGGTACGGATGGATTCAATCTGCTTGTCAATAGTCTTTTGCTCTTCGTCTGTTATCGTGTATTTGTTTGTTTTGTTTTTTGCGTCGACTGCGAGGGCTGCGCTGTACAAAACAGTGTTTTGCTGCGCGTTGTCTATTGCGGCATTATGGATATATTCTGCCCAGGTGATGGTTTCACCGGCATCGTTTTTATAGGGGCAATCTTGTTCCGAAGGCGATTTGGTGCTGTCAAAGCCCATAACATCATACCCGTACTGCTCGCTATATTGCGCGGACTGGTTTTTAATATTATTATACATCAGCATATAATAATATTTGTAATCCCTCATGCTGACCTTTTCGCTGCCGATGTTCAAAGCGGTTGAGAAAGTTTCAATAACACCTGATTTATCGACTATCTGCCAGCCGATTGAGCCGAGAAAAGCTGCGACCAAAACAATCGCTATTATTTTCTGAACGATTTTTTGAGTTCTCAAACTCTTTTCTGATTTGCTCAGACTTTTCTTTGATGCTTTTGCAATCCTGGCTTTTCGCTCCTCGCGGTATTTATCTGCTTTGCTTTTGCCGGTGTCAGTTTTAGCCATTGATCTTCATCCTTTACATAAAATTTATATCCGACGAAACACTATCGGCACAATGAATACATATTATACTATTTCAACATTTTTTACAAGAGAGATTTTTTAATATACAGGTGCTTTAAAAAAATTTACAATTGCGACAAAATGCGGAAACATTATCTGTTTTCATTCACGATATTTTCGGGAAAATCTGCCGCAAACCAAACGTTATTGACTTCAAAACTGCGGTTGTTCAGATACTCAAGACAGCCGCTGCAGCCCGAAAACGCGAAGGTAAGCTTGTAGGAATATAAAAACTGCTTTTTATAGCCCAATGCCCGGTTTTTCGCATTGCTGCCGTATTTCCCGTCACCCAGCAGCGGGTGCCCGATATAGGCAAAGTGGGCTCTGATTTGGTGTGTTCGCCCCGTTAAAAGCTCTACCTCAAGCAAACTTAAATCTTTCCCTGCGGCAAGAACGCGGTATTTGGTTTTAATTTCTTTGCTGTCTTTCTGCGGCGTTGAATAAACGCTGACCTTGTTGTTGCCGGCATCCTTGCAAAGCCATCCCTCAAGCAGCCCTGTTTCCTTGGGCATTGTTCCGTGCACAACGCAGAAATAGTATTTGCGAAGCTCGCGGTTCTTCATTTTTTGGTTTAAAATTCTCAGTGATTCCGCGTTTTTGGCGGCGATAACAATTCCGCCGGTGTTTCGGTCAATTCTGTTGACAAGCGCCGGTGCGAAGGAATTTTCATCGGCAGGGTTGTAACTTCCCTTTTCGTAGAGATAACGCTTGACTCTTGTTATAAGCGTGTCGGTGTATTCGGTTTCATCCGGGTGGGCAAGGAGCCCGACACTTTTATTGAGAAGCATGATATTTTCATCCTCGTAAAGGATATCAATCTTTTTTGACGCGGACAGAAAATCATAACGGCTTTCCGGCTGCACGAAAAATTCATCGTTGATGTACATCTCAATCAGATCTCCGGCCTTTAGCCTTGAAGATATTTCAGCCCGTTTGCCGTTGATTTTAATCCTTTTCAAACGGATATATTTATATAAGAGCGCGGCAGGCAGAGCCGGCAGGCTTTTGGAAACAAACTTGTCAAGCCTCTGGCCGGCATCGTTTTCTTTTATAACAAAACTTTTCAGGATTCTGTCTCCTTTTGCGGTATTTCGGCATCAATTTGAAAAGTATTATACCATAAATCCATGCTTTTCAAAAGATTATTTATAGTGTATACTATATTGCAATAACAAAAAAACGCAACGGAGGAATATTTCATGATTGACAGCCAAAGAGTCACGGACATTCTTGTTGAGGCCGGAGTGCTTCTGGAAGGCCATTTTTTGCTTACTTCCGGCAGACACAGCAATAAATATCTGCAGTGCGCGAGAATATTCAGAAATACAAAATACAGCGAGGAGCTTTGCTCGGCTTTGGCGGAACTCTATGCCGATGATAATGTTCAGCTGGTTATCGGTCCGGCAATGGGCGCGGTGCAGATGGCTTACGAGGTCAGCCGCCATATAGGCTGTGAAAACTTCTTTACCGAACGGGACGAAACCGGCGCCATGGCTTTGCGCCGCGGCTTTATTGTGGAACCGGGGCAGAGGGTTTTGGTGGTTGAGGATGTGGTGACAACCGGAGGTTCGGTCAAAGAAGTCATCGAGCTTGTCAAAAACGCAGGGGGTATTGTGGCAGGGGTCGGTTCCATTGTCGACCGTACCGGCGGAAAAATTGACTTCGGGGTGCCGTTCAAAGCGGTTTATTCGGCAGATGTCACATCCTGGGAAGCTGCGGATTGCCCGCTTTGCAAAGAAGGCAAACTGGAGCTTGTAAAACCCGGAAGCCGCAAAAAATAGAGCGGTAAAAAATGTTTTTTATCGAATGAAACCGGCTTCTTGGAGAACTTTTATGGACAAATTCATTCTGCACTCAAATTTTTCACCTACCGGCGACCAGCCCGAGGCAATCGAAGAGCTTGTCAAAGGGCTGAACAACGGCGAGACGGAGCAGACTTTGCTCGGCGTTACCGGCTCGGGAAAAACCTTCACAATGGCCAATGTGCTTGCGAGGGTTAACCGCCCTGCGCTTGTTTTGGCGCATAATAAAACTCTTGCCGCCCAGCTTTGCAGTGAATTCAGGGAATTCTTCCCCGAAAACGCTGTCGAATATTTTGTCAGTTATTATGATTATTATCAGCCGGAGGCATATATTCCCACAACGGATACTTACATAGAAAAAGATTCGGCAATTAATGAGGAGATTGACAAACTCCGCCATTCCGCAACATCCGCTCTTTCGGAGCGAAGGGATGTTATCATTGTTTCAAGCGTTTCATGCATATACAGCCTCGGCAACCCGATTGATTACAGAAGCATGGTAATTTCTCTGCGTCCGGGCATGCATAAAAAACGGGATGATTTAATTCGGAAACTTGTTGATATCCAATACGAACGCAATGACATCAGTTTTACGCGCAATAAATTCAGGGTACGCGGCGATGTTGTTGAAATATTCCCTGTATATTCCAATGAAAATGCGGTTAGAATTGAATTTTTCGGTGATGAAATTGAACGAATCAGCGAAATTCATGCTTTGACGGGCGATGTCAAGGGTATATTATCGCATGTCGCGGTATATCCGGCCTCTCATTATGTGATCCCTCCCGAAAAAATGGAAGCATCCATCATTCTGCTCAGGGAGGAAATGCTTGAGCGGGTCGCGTATTTTGAGAGCAAGGGGAAACTGCTGGAGGCTCAGCGTATCCGCCAGCGTACGGAATACGACATTGAAATGCTTCAGGAAACCGGATTTTGCAAAGGAATTGAAAACTATTCCAGGGTGATGTCCGGCAGAGCCGCCGGTTCGCCTCCGTTCACTTTGCTTAATTATTTCCCGGAGGATTTTGTGCTGTTTGTCGATGAATCCCATGTAAGCCTGCCGCAGGTGCGGGGCATGTACGGGGGGGACCGTTCCAGAAAGGAAAGCCTTATTGAATACGGTTTCCGTTTGCCGTCCGCCTATGATAACCGGCCGCTGACTTTTGATGAATTCTATGAGCGGGTCGGTCAAAAAATATTCGTCAGCGCAACTCCGGGCGATTTTGAGAAAGAAAAAAGCTCGAGGATTGTTGAACAGGTTATCCGTCCGACCGGACTCTTGGACCCTGTCATTACCGTTAAGCCCACAGAAGGGCAGATTGAGGACTTGATTTCCGAGATAAATGACAGAACCGCCCGGAAAGAAAGAACGTTAATTACAACCCTCACCAAGAAAATGGCGGAGGATTTGACCGATTATCTGGAAGATATGGACATTAAGGTGCGGTATATGCACCACGATGTCGAAACGATTGAACGCATGGAAATTATTCGGGATCTGCGTCTCGGCGAGTTTGATGTGCTTGTCGGGATAAACCTTCTTCGTGAAGGCCTTGATCTCCCGGAGGTATCCCTTGTCATCATTCTTGATGCCGACAAGGAAGGTTTCCTGCGTTCCGAAACAGCGCTTATTCAGACAATAGGCAGGGCGGCGCGGAATTCAGGCGGTGAGGTTATTATGTATGCGGATACCGTAACACCGTCCATGGAGCGGGCTATCAAAGAAACAGAGCGCCGCCGTGAAAAACAGAAAAAATATAATGACATTAACGGCATAACCCCCGCGACCATTATCAAGGATGTCCGCAATATACTCGAAATTTCGAGCAAGGCTGATGATGAAAAGCCGGTTAAGAAAATGAGCGCGAGAGAAAGAGAACAGCTTATCGTCAGGCTTACAGCTGAAATGAAAGCCGCCGCGAAAATTCTGGAATTTGAACACGCCGCTTATCTTCGCGACAAAATCGAAAAGATAAGAAACGGTAAATAAGCCTTAATAATTTTATCACTAAGCCGGAGGGAAAAGCATTGCCTCAAAAAAATCTTATTATTAAAGGTGCCCGGGAAAACAATCTGAAAAATATTGATTTGGAAATACCGCGCGATGAACTTGTCGTTTTTACGGGTCTTTCCGGTTCCGGTAAATCCTCACTTGCTTTTGACACAATTTATGCCGAAGGCCAGCGCCGCTATGTGGAATCGCTGTCTTCCTACGCACGGCAGTTTTTGGGCCAGATGGAAAAACCGAATGTGGACTATATCGAAGGCCTTTCGCCTGCGATTTCGATTGACCAGAAAACCACCTCGAAAAATCCGCGCTCTACGGTTGGCACCGTAACGGAGATTTACGACTATTTGCGTCTGCTGTATGCCCGCATCGGTATCCCGCATTGCCCTGTCTGCGGCAGGGAGATATCGCGTCAAACCGTTGATGATATTGTTGACAAGGTGATGGGGCTGCCGGCCGGCACAAAGTTTCAGGTGATGTCTCCTGTTGTCAGGGGCAGAAAAGGCGAACATGTCAAAGAGCTTGATCAAGCAAGGAAAAGCGGCTTTGTCCGCGCCCGGATAGACGGCAGTGTTTATGAATTTAGCGAAGAAATAAAACTTGATAAAAATATTAAGCATAACATAGAAATCATTGTGGACCGCCTTGTTATTCAGGAAGATATCCGGGGAAGGCTTGCCGATTCGATAGAAACCGCTACAGCTCTTTCCGGCGGCATGCTGCTGATTGATGTAATAGGCGGCGAGGAACTGCTTTTCTCCCAAAATTATGCCTGCCCGGAACACGGTGTCAGTATTGAGGAACTTGCGCCGCGGATGTTCTCTTTCAACAATCCTTTCGGAGCCTGCCCGACCTGTACGGGGTTAAGTGTTTTTATGAAACCTGATCCGGATCTGATTATACCCGATAAAAATCTTTCAATCAGGCAGGGGGCTGTAAAGGCTTGCGGATGGTCAATAGCCGAAGGCGGGACAATCGCGCAGATGTATTATGAAGGCCTTGCGGAAAACTACGGGTTTACCCTTGACACGCCTGTCAAAGATTTGCCCAAAACCGCGCTGGACGCTCTTTTATATGGAACCGGGGGCAAAAAAATAACGCTCCACCGCCGAAATGAGTACGGCAGCGGCACATATTTAACGGAGTTTGAGGGCTTAGCCAACAATCTTGAACGCCGTTATAAGGAAACAAGCAGCGACTGGGCGAGGGCGGATATCGAGCAATATATGTCCTCGACAAAATGCCCGGACTGCAACGGAACAAGGCTCAAAAAAGAGTCCTTGGGGGTTACGGTCGGCGGCATCAATATTGATACTTTTGTCAACAAACCGATCAATAAGGCAATTGAGTTTGTCAACAATCTGCAGCTGAAAAAAAGGGATGAAATGATTGCTCACCCGATATTGAAAGAAATCGGGGAGCGCATGAATTTTTTGAGCAGTGTCGGGCTGGAATATCTGACCCTTGCACGCTCGTCAGGCACACTTTCGGGCGGGGAAAGCCAGCGCATACGATTAGCCACACAGATCGGGTCTTCACTGATGGGCGTTTTATATATTCTGGATGAGCCGAGCATCGGCCTGCACCAATGCGACAATGCCAAACTTTTACAGACGCTGAAAAGATTGAGGGATTTAGGCAACACATTAATTGTTGTCGAGCATGATGAGGAAACAATTTGTGCCGCGGATTATATTGTGGATATAGGGCCCGGTGCGGGGATTCATGGCGGAGAAGTGGTTTGCGCGGGAAGCCTTGAGGATGTAAAGGCGTGCGAAAAATCGATAACAGGCCAATATTTAAGCGGAAAACGCTTTATTCCGATCCCGGAAAAGAGGCGTAAAGGTAACGGCAAGGAATTGAAGATTATCGGTGCCTGTGAGAACAATCTTGCGAATATCGATGTCGTTATACCACTCGGCGAATTTGTTCTTGTTACCGGCGTTTCGGGCTCCGGAAAGTCATCGCTGATTAATGAAATACTTTATAAAAAGCTTGCGGCGGAGCTCAACGGAGCAAAAAAGTACGCCGGTGCGCATAAAGAAATAAAAGGCATATGGGAATTGGATAAGGTTATCAATATTGACCAGTCTCCGATTGGGCGGACACCGCGCTCCAATCCGGCAACCTATACGGGTGTTTTTACCGATATCCGCGAGCTTTTTGCCTCAACAATAGACGCGAAAAAAAGGGGATACAAGGCGAACCGCTTTTCTTTCAATGTCAAGGGCGGCCGGTGTGAGGCCTGCCAGGGTGACGGCATTGTTAAAATCGAAATGCATTTTTTAGCCGATATCTATGTGCCGTGCGAGGTGTGCAAAGGCGCCCGGTACAACAGGGAGACTTTGGAAGTTAAGTATAAAGGCAAAAGCATCTATGAGGTTTTGGAAATGACCATTGAAGAAGGCTTGACCTTTTTTTCCAGCGTGCCGAAAATACAGCGAAAGCTGCAGACGCTTTATGATGTCGGGCTCGGCTATGTAAAAATCGGGCAGCCTGCCCCGACGCTTTCCGGCGGTGAGGCACAGCGTGTAAAACTTTCCACGGAACTTTCAAAAAGATCAACCGGAAAAACAATATATATTCTGGATGAACCGACTACCGGGCTGCATACCGCCGATGTCCACAGGCTCATTGAAGTGCTGCAAAAACTTGTCGATGCGGGCAATTCGGTTATTGTCATCGAACATAACCTGGATGTTATCAAAACAGCCGACCATATTATTGATTTGGGACCCTACGGCGGTGACCGGGGCGGCAGAATTGTCGCGCAGGGCACACCGGAGGAAGTTGCGCAGGTTAAGGAATCTTTTAC
>CAYOAW010000096.1:0-1934 GCA_964402095.1 uncultured Eubacteriales bacterium
ACTCGAAATATAAAAAAGATATGCTTAACTTTGCCGAAAAAAACATAGACAATACCAGGAACCGGGTGCGAATCAAGGCAAAAGCATTTTTGAAAAAGAACCTGCAAGAGAAACATAAAATTTCCGCCGGCAACAGCATATGAAATATGCAGATTAAGAACAAACAGTGAACTGATAAGTTGCTGCCGGATGTTTGCATTTATTAACAGACTGTATTATAAAGAAAAAGGAGCATAAAGATGAAAATCGGATTCAACGAAGGCTGCGACCGCTACTGCAAAGACCATTCTGTCCTGAATGACCTCGAATTCTGCGAGCAAAACGGTTTTGATTTTATTGACATCCAGTCCGAGTGCCTGGACCGCGACCTGGCTGCGGGCAAAGTGACTCTTGAGCAGCTTGGTGAATGGTTCAGAACCCATAAACTGAAGATGCTCTCTTACAACGCGCTGTGTTTTTTCAATATGAAGCAGACACAGGCCGAGAAGGACGCCGTGATGGCGGAATTCGATGAAATCATCCGCCGCTGCAATATTTTGGGCTGCAAAATGATTGTCGTCGTACCGTCCAAGGATATCGCCGTCCACGCGACCCGGGGCGAAATCCGCGCCGACGCGGTGGCTGTGCTGAAAGATATGCTCAAAAAGGCTGAACCTTACGGCATCAAGCTGTCGCTTGAATTCGTCGCGGCGCCCGGCATGACCGTCAACCGTTTTGAAGACGCCTACGCCATTATACAGGCTGTCGGTTCGCCGCTGGTCGGCGTAACCCTGGACCAGTACCATTTCCATGCCATGGCTTCCGGCTGGGATGCGCTGGGAAAAGCCGACGGCAAAAAGATTTTCATCTGGCATCTCAACGATATGGAGGATGTCCCCTGTGGTGCCGCCTACAACACCGATGAAAAACGCCTTTGGCCCGGCGATAGCCGCGGCTGCCTTGACCATCAGCGTTTTGCGGATACGCTCAAAAAGATCGGCTTTGAAGGGGACTGCTGCACCGTCGAGGTTTTCCGGCCGGACTACTACAAACTCAGCCAGGAAGAAAACGTCCGTACCGCGGCCGAAGCCACCAAGGCGCATGTGGCGAAATACTGGTAAACATCTGATTGAGGATTTATGCGGCACAAAGCGGCCGGACAACATGGCAATATATAAGTTTTGGAGGATAACCGGCAATGGATTATACGGATATCAATGCGGATACGATAGACCGATGGGTCGGTAACGGCTGGGAATGGGGCGTGCCGATTACCCACGAACAGTACCTCGCCGCGCTCAAGGGCGAATGGTCGATGCTGCTGACTCCGCTTAAACCGGTGCCTAAAGAATGGTATCCGGATTTGAAGGGGAAAAAAGTACTTGGACTCGCCTCGGGCGGCGGGCAGCAAATGCCTGTTTTTGCCGCGCTCGGCGCCGAATGCACGGTGCTCGATTACTCAAAAAAGCAAATCGAAAGCGAACTGCTCGTTTCTGAAAGGGAAGGTTACAAAATCGACGCTGTCCGCGCCGATATGACCAGAAGGCTGCCCTTTGAGGACGCGTCGTTCGATTTAATTTTTCATCCCGTTTCAAACTGTTATATCGAGGATGTGACGCATGTTTGGCGGGAATGCCGCCGGATATTGAAAACGGGCGGCAGGCTGATGGCCGGGCTGGACAACGGCTTAAATTTTCTTTTTGATGAGGAGAATGAAAAAGAGATTAAGCACCGTCTGCCGTTTAATCCACTCAAAGACCGTGATTTAATGGAAGTGCTGATGAAGGACGATTCCGGGGTCCAGTTTTCGCATTCCATTGAGGAGCAAATCGGTGCCCAGCTCAAAGCCGGTTTCCGTCTGCTTGACCTTTATGAGGATTTGAACGCAAGCGGCTTTCTTCATGAGCACGGGGTTCCGACCTTTTGGGCAACGCTTGCAGAGGCTGTGTGATTTT
>CAYOAW010000096.1:2034-8370 GCA_964402095.1 uncultured Eubacteriales bacterium
ACGGAGATGGCGCACAGATGGCATCAATGACATCCAAAGAGATTATTCAGCGGATATTGAATCACGATGAGCCGCCCAGAATCGGCTTTAACTTCAATAATTTCAGCCATTCCGACTTTTGCCATGTCTTAAGCCGTGCCTATACAGACGAAAAGCCCAACCCGTATGACCGCTGGGGCAAGCATGAAGAACTGCTGAAGCTGACCGGATTTTCCGGCGAGGTGCGTGCCGACCGGTTCGGCAACATCTACGGCCGTTTTAACGGAAAAACCAAGGGCGAATGCATTCGCGGCGCAATTCGGGACTGGAGCGATTTTGAACAATTCACCATGCCAAATATAGACCCAGCCTATTCCGAAAAGCTCAAAAGCATGGCGCTCCAAAAAGAAAAGAAATTCGTGCTTACCAACGGCTGTTCAATCTTCTCCACGCTTCGCGACGCGAGGCTTATGGCCAACGCGTTGGCTGACACCGCGCTTGAGCCGGAAATGGTCAAAGCGTTTTGCGGCAGGATTGCCGAGCATGAAGCGGAGGTCGCGAATTCCTTGGCGGGCTGCGGTATCGACGGCGTAATGCACGGCGACGACTGGGGGACCCAGTTTACCACGTTCATTTCACCCGAATCCTTCCGGGAGCTTTTTAAACCCGCGTATAAAAAGGTATTCGATGCCTATCATAATGCAGGCATTAAATGTTTTATGCACTCATGCGGGTATATTTACAATTTTATCCCCGACTTCATCGACGCGGGCGTCGACGCGTTCCAGTTCGACCAGCCGGATGCCTATCCGTCGGAAGCGCTGGCGGCAGAGTTCGGCAGCCGGACTGTTTTTCATTCCCCGGTCGACATCCAAAAGGTGCTGCCGACCGGCAGCCGCGAACTTATTGAGAAACGCGCCTATGAAATGCTGGATATTTTCAAAAAGTGCGGCGGGTCTTGGATTGCCAAGGATTATCCGTCTTATGCAGATATCGGCGTTGACCCCAAGTGGGCCCGCTGGGCAGAAAAAATCATCGTTGCCAACGCGAAAATATAAAAAATTAAAACGCATCGCGCAAACGCCCCGTCCCCCCGGCATAGGAAGGATGATAGATTTGTGAATAAGGCAATCGGATTCTTTAAAAATATTTTTATCTATTGGAAAAAGCCCAGAGAGGGCGATTATGTCAGCAACGGAGAAATATTCCGTTTCGCTGTTGGCATTATGGGCACCGTTATTGTGGACGCTGTCGGCATCGGCTGGGGTGTCGGCTGTTTTTTAATCGGCGCCATTTACAAAATCACATTCCGCGATTTATATATCATCGGTTTTATCAACATGCTGACGGGGCTGATTTACGGGCCTATCGGCATGATTATCACGGATAACCTGGGCAATGTGCCCAAACAGACGATGAAAAAACTGAACAGGTATTTAATTCCTTCCGCTGTTGCCGGCGGGCTCTTTATGCTTGTGCCCGGTACATTTATGTCCAATATTCTGCCGGCGTTTCCGAAAGTCCTGGGGTGGAACTTCCTGTTCGGCTGCATAGCCGCGTACTACAACAAATTTATTTTGAAAAAGTTTTCGCCGAAGTTCGGTAAATTCCGGTCTTGGATTGTCACCGGCTGGCTGCCGGCTATGATTGTCACGGCGCTTATTATTTATCTGCCGTTCCGGGATATGTACTATCCGAACAAACTGTGGATGCTCAACTGCCTGTTCGGTTTTTACGGCATGACAAAAACATTTACCGCCCAAAGGGGCAACTTGCAGAACGTTATCTCCCCCAATACGAATGAAAGGGTTAAGATAAACACGGTTTTGACAACTTTGATGGCTCCGATCTACGGCGCAATGAATATCATCGTGCCGATTTTGGCCACCTTTACGGGCGGGCTGACCAATTACAACACCTACCGGGTTTATGTAATGATTTTCTTCCTGATCGGGGTGCCGCTGACATTGTTTATGGGTTTCGGTGTCAAGGACCGGATTATCCTGGAAGAAAAGCATGAAACCAACATCAATATGTTTGAGGGCATCAAGCAGGTTTTAAAAAACAAATATCTTTGGATTTTCTATATCTCCGACAATATGGGCGCGTTCAGCGCGGGAGTCGTCAGCCTTGTCAATATTGTTATCATCTATATGCTGCGGCAGGACTGGCTGATGGGCATCGTTAACCTGCTGACGGGCATTTTCGGTTTCCCGGGGCTGTTTCTGGCGCCGTTCCTTGCCAAACGTATCGGTAAAAGAAACATGGTTTTAATGGCAAGGTTCCTGTATTACAGCTATTTTTTGTTCGCGTTTATGGCAGTTAAATACAGCAATGCTTATCTGCTGTATATCGGGCTGGTGCTCAGCAATCTTTTTAATACGTCAGGCAATATTGCCAGGGACACGATGAATTCGGACATGTGGGATTATCAGCAGTATATTTCCGGAAAAAGGCTGGAATCAAGCATGGGGATACTCAATACATTAGGCAGCCCGATTGTGACGCTGATGGCGATGACGGTTCCGCTTGTTTACGGGCTGATCGGTTTTACAAATGACTGGAATATTTTATATATGCCCGATATCCGGGCCAGAATATTGAATGTTACCCTGCTTTTATGCCTTGTGTCGCATACGCTTAGTTTGATACCTTTCTTTTTCTATGACCTTTCCGAAAAGAAACATGCTAAGATTATTCAGGAACTGGCAGAAAGAAAGAAAAATCTGGATGAAGAAATTCCGGATGCCGGAGAGGGCGAAACGATATGAAACAAATATATAAAACAATATCGGTTTTATTGGCAGCAACGCTGCTGCTTTCGTTTTCCGGCTGCGCCGGTCTGAGCGAAGGGGTAAAATACAAAAATGTTGGCGCCGGTTTAGCCCTGTTCCGCTATTCCGGCATACCCACCGTGAGCGAATTGAGCATACCGGCCGAAAAAGACGGGAAACCTGTTGTCGAAATCATGGAATTTGCGTTGGCGAGCGCCGAATATTTAAAGACAATAACAATCGGCAGAAACATTAAAACAATCGATAAAAGAGCCTTTACAAATTGCCAGAGCTTGGAGAGGTACGTTGTCGAGACCGGCAACAAATATTTTGAAACGGACAAAAACGGGGTTTTGTACACAACAGGCAAAAAAGCTCTGGTTGCTTATCCGTCCGCAAGGGTTAAAACGGAAAAAGACAGCAACGGGGAAATAATAAAGGGCGCGGAATTTACCGTGCCCGCTTCGGTAACGGAAATATGCGACGCGGCATTTTACCTCTGCGGCAACCTCGTTAAAATAACTTTCCCCGAAGGGCTGCAAAAGATCGGCAATTACGCGTTTATGAAGTGCGAGAATTTGACCGATTTTACACTTCCGGATTCATTGACGGAAATCGGCAGCGACGCGTTTTCATACTGTGACAGCCTGACAGTTGTTACCATCCCCGGAAAGGTCAAGTCTATCGGAGATTATGCCTTTTTTTCATTGTCAAGCAGCATATCAAAAATCATTGTTTTAAGGCAGGAGAGCGAACTTCAGTTGGGAAAAGACTGGATTCCGAAAGTGAAGGGACAGGTTAATGTACCGGTAAGTGTTGAATACGGTTATACGAATCCCGAATACAAATCTGCTGATTAATTATGAAAAATTGGAGAGTTGCCGGTATGAAAAGGGGGATTTGATGGACAGACAGGTTATTTTCAATAAGGAACGGGATCTTAGGCTTGTCACATTGCGCCGCGGCGGAACCCTTCGGGATAGCGACCATCACCTTCTTGCCGTATGGGCTGCCGGCTGCGCGCAGCATGTGCTGCACTATTTTGAGCAGGCACAGCCCGAAGACAGCCGCCCGCGCCGGGCGGTTGAACTGGCATATGCCTGGGCGCGGGGTGAAATCACCATGACGAAAGCCCGCACAGCTGCTTTTGCCGCGCACGCGGCTGCTAGGGAGGTAACCGGCGCGGCGAGGGAAGCCGCCCATGCGGCAGGGCAGGCTGTGTCGGTAGCCCATGTGGCTGCGCATGAACTTGGCGCGGCAGCCTATGGTATCAGGGCAGCCCGCGCGGCAGCGCCGGAAAGCGGGCGTGACGAAGCCGGACGCGCAGAATGTTTATGGCAGCGTGAACAGCTGCCGCAGGAAATTCGAGAGCTCGTGCTGGACGACGAGCGGCTGCGAAGCGCGAAGTGCTGGAACCTGTTTGACTGCTGACAATACGCAGAATAAAATTCTGCTTTTTAAGGAGGCAATGTTATGGCAAGCAGAGATATTAACAGCAGCAAGAGATTAACCCCCGGACAGCGGGAAGAACTGCTCAAGACGCTGGAAGACCGGTTTGAGAAAAATATGAACCGTCATAACGGTGTCGGATGGCGTGAAGTGCTGGCAAAGCTGGATGCCGAACCCGAAAAACTGTGGTCACTCAACGAGATGGAAAGAACCGGCGGAGAACCGGATGTTACCGGTTATGATGATAAGTCAAACGAATATATTTTTATTGATTGTTCGGCGGAAAGTCCTGCCGGCCGCAGAAGCCTTTGCTATGACAGGGAAGCTCTTGAATCAAGGAAGGAGAACAAGCCGGCTGACAATGTTGCTGACTTGGCCGGCGCCATGGGGATTGAGCTGTTGACGGAAGAAGATTACAGAAACCTGCAGAAACTCGGAACTTTTGACTTGAAAACATCGAGTTGGATTGCGACGCCGGCTGATGTCAGGGAACTTGGCGGGGCAATCTTTGCCGACTTCCGCTACGGCCGCGTTTTTATCTACCATAACGGCGCGGACTCCTACTATGCCGCAAGGGGATTCCGCGGGTTGCTGCGCGTATGACTGGCAGAGCTGTCTTATCTTTTAAATATTTGGTACAACGGTTGCAGGAGCGGATTTAGCCCGAAAAAATGTAAGTCTTTAAACATATCAAAAAGCATTGAAGCTGCTATTTAACCAGCAGCTTTAAATAAATTATTTAAGAATTGAGGGAAACTGTATGCCGATTATGGATGTGGCATCAAAAGCAATTTGCGCTGTCGCGAAAGGGTACGGAAATAAGCTTGCAAAGAAAAAGACAGCGCCGGCAATTGCCGAAGTTCAGCCGGAGAAAATTACCGGGGAGCAATTTAATTCCGGGTTCGCAAGCGCGGAAATAATGCCCGATTTAACTGCCGGGAAAACATACTGGATTGCCGGGCATGGTTCCGGACATAAAATGGAAGGTGTGCTTACACCGGTGTCTGTCAGCGCTGTCTGGCTGGATTGCGGAGCAGAGGAAGGCTTCCTTTGGGTGAGTGCCGATGTTATCGGACTGACAAGGACAGAAATTTCAAAAATACGCGGGATGCTTGATGATTTCAGTAAAAAATCCGGATGCCGGTTTATAAATATCAGCTGCACGCACAGCCATTCGGGCATTGATACCGTCGGTTACTGGGGCAAACCCAATAAACTCGGCATACCGTCGGACGGGAAAGACCCTGCATATATGGCGATGCTTTTTGATAAAATATGCGAAGTATGCAAAAAGGCTTATGAAAACCGTGAGCCCGGCAAACTTTATCTGGGCAGTGTCCATGTCCCGGATGCGCAGTTCGCGAAAAGGCTGCACGGCAAACTGCATGATGTGCTCACCCGGTTCCGCTTCGCGCCCGATGCCGGAGGAAAAGAAACATGGATTGTTAATTTTGGCGGACACCCCAATTCGCTTGGCGGCAGCAACCGGCTGCTGAGCGCGGAATATCCGTATTTTCTGCGGGAAACCGTTACGGCCGGCTGCGGCGCGAATGTGCTCTACGGTATCGGCGCAATCGGCGCGCTTGATATGGCGCATTACGATGATGATGCAGTCGAAAATATTAAAAAGCAGGGCGGAACGCTTGGAGAAGCCGCGATGTCAATTGAAAATGACGAGGAATTGAAGGCTGAGATAACACTTCTGAGCCAGCCGTTTTATATGCCGATTGATAACTGTGTCCTGACACTGCTGGCCATGAAAGGCACCATGAACACCGATGTTTATCCGTGCAGCAACGGCGCAGTCGGTATTGCGCTGAAATCGGAAATGACTTACATCAAGCTTGGCAGGCAGCAGATACTGATGCTCCCCGGCGAGATGTTTACACAGACCGTTTACGGCGGTTATCACACCGCGGAGGAATCTGCAACGGGAAAAGGACCGGAAATTAATCCGCGGCCTCTCGTTGAAATAGCGGAGGATGAAAATCTGCTTGTGTTCGGCGTATCAAACGATATGACAGGGTATGTTGTGCCGCCGAACGATTTTATTCTGCATCCGACACAGCCTTATATGTCATCGGTTAGGGACCGCTTCAACGAGAATCATTACCACGAAACAAATTCAATGGGG
>CAYOAW010000097.1:0-3732 GCA_964402095.1 uncultured Eubacteriales bacterium
TCTGTTTCCCCTTATAAGCTTTCTTTTCAGGTTTTCCGCTTTTCAATTTCAACGGGTTTGATCTGTTAACGCTGTCAAACATAAAAGCACTTTCTTTGCCGCTTTTATCTGGTTCAAAAAGCTTTCCGGTAAAATCAGTCATTGTAATACATAAACAAATTTGTTAAAATGAGAAAAGTTAAATTTTTAGTATTTACCGCATTTTATTTCGTTGAATATTGTTTGTCAGCATTTCACCGAATTGACCGCAATCATTATGCCGGACCCGCTCCGAGATACCGGATTTTCAAAATCATTACATCAACCGCAAGAAAGGAAAAATGCTGTGAAGCCTAACAAAAACCCCGAATGGATGACCAATTCAAAAGAACGAATGAGCTATTATACCTATTTCATGGGGCAAAATGCGATTTATACAATCGTAACAACATTCCTGACAACTTATCTGCTCTTCCAGGGAATCGACCCTGCAAAATCAGCGGCTGTTATGCTGGCCGTGAAAATTTGGGACGCTGTCAATGATGCCATATTCGGTGTAATATTTGACAGTGTACACTTCAAGAGTAAAAAGAAATACCTGCCCTGGCTCAAAATATCGACAGGCTGTATACCAATCGCGACTGTTTTGATGTTTATAGCGCCGATCGGAATGAGCGAAACATATAAACTTGTATGGTTTGCTGTCGCATATATCCTTTGGGACACCGCCTACACGCTTTGCGATGTGCCGATCTTCGGAATTGTAACAGCAATGACAGAACGTATCGACGAAAGGACAAGCCTTCTTTCCTATAAAAGCATCTGGTCCGGAATCGGTTCCGGCATTGCGTTTATTATCGCAACCGTTTTAGTAAGCGAAAAAGTCGGCCTTTCTTTTGGGCTAGCCTCTGTCATTATCGCGGTGTTTTCGCTGCTGTCAATGATCCCGGTCAGCTTCAATGTAAAGGAACGCGTCGTCGCTGCAGAAGAAGAGCAGTTTACTTTAAAACGGATGTTCCGTTACCTTATAAAAAACAAATACCTTTTAATCTATTATATCGGTTATCTTTTTTACTCCGGGTTTGGCGTCAGCGGCTCATTGGTCATGTTTGTATCCTATTATATGTTCCACAATTCGACTTTCAGCCTTTTTATCACCGCGCTGTCTGTTCTGCCAATGCTTGTCTGCGCTTTGCTGGTGCCAAAACTTCTGCGGCATTTTGATAAAATGAAGCTTTACATCGTCTGTGCTGTGCTGACTGCCGTTCTCGGTGTAATCACATGGGCTGCCGGGTACAACAGCATTTTTGTATACTCCGTATTAGCGGTACTGCGGTCAATCCCTGCGGCTTTTATCGGGGTCACCATGTTCATGTTCACACCCGACTGTGCCGAATACGGCAAGTTTAAATCCGGCATTGAAGCCAAAGGCATCACTTTTGCCCTGCAGACTTTCATGGCTAAACTGACAGGTGCCATCTCAGGTTCAATGGGATTATTTTTACTTAAATTATATGATTGGACATCCATAAAGGTCAGCAGCTTTCAGGAACTGCAGGAGCTCGCCATACAGCAAAGCGATAAAGCGATGAGCGGTCTTTGGTTTATCTATAATATCGTCCCCGTTATCGGCATTGTTATCGCTTTGGGCGTCTGGTTCTTCTACCGGCTGAAGGATAAGGAAGTTCAGATTATGGCAGACTGCAACAGCGGCAAGATTTCAAAGGAAGAAGCGCTCTCACTTTTATCGCATACTTAACAGTAATTTCCATTCAGTAAAACGCCGCCTGAACATAATTGTTGAGGCGGCGTTTTTTGCCGATTTATATATAATTGTAAATAACTGCTTTATTAATAGGTTTTTGCCACAACGCCCGAGGATGGATTGCCGTAAACATTTACACCGTCAACAGTTTTGTATGCTCTGACTTTGTAGTAATAATTTGTTCCTGTTTTCAAGCCGGTGTTTACGATATTGGTTGCCTTTGTTACTTTAATTCGGTTGTACATTTTTGTTGCGGCGGAGTAACGGTAAACCACATAACCTGTAGCCCCGCTCACAGCGGTCCAGCTAACCTTAACACTTGAACTGTCTGCCCTAGCCGCTTTAACAGAACCCGGTGTTGAAGGTATCGGTTTCGCATAAATAACCGCAGAGGATGCGCTGTAATAGTTTGTGCCGCTGACAGTTTTATATGACTTGATTTTATAGTAATAAGTTTGTCCGGTTGTCAGAGAAGTATTGATATAGCTTGTCGATGTTGTTTTCGCGATATAATGATAATATCCGTTTTGTGACGAGGCGCGAAATACTGCATATCCGGTTGCGCTGCTGACCGCCGTCCAAGTCAACTTGACACTTTTATAAGATGTTGAAACAGCTGCAGGCGACGCAACACTTTTCGGTAAAACTTTCACTGTACAAGTTGCATACTGGCCGCTGCCGTCTTTAGCTGTGCATGTTATTACAGCTGTACCTGCTGATCTTGCGTAAATA
The DNA here is from genome assembly GCA_964402095.1 of uncultured Eubacteriales bacterium. GTDB lineage: Bacteria > Bacillota > Clostridia > Oscillospirales > Acutalibacteraceae > UBA1447. Next base: position 2,477 of record CAYOAW010000097.1, read on the forward strand.
ACGCCGGTCGAATAAACAATAACAGCGCTTGTGTTTGAACTTGACCATGTTAATGAGCTGTTAGACGCGTTAGAAGGCAAAACAGTTGCCGTCAGCTGTTTTGTGCTGCCGATGGTTAAGCCGGCTGAAGTTGCGTTCAATGTTATGCCGGTAACCGCGAGTGAATCCAGCAGTTTATAAGAGATACCTTTGGCCACCGCATATGTGTATGCATAGGAACTGCTGTAGCAGGTAATGACTACGTTGCTGCTGCCGGTAAACGCATAAGCGCTGATGCTTGTAACACTGTTTGGAATTGTAACACTTGTAAGAGCGGTACATCCGCCGAATGACCGGGTTGAAATACCGGTGACGCCGGACGGAATTGCAACACTTGTAAGGGTTGTGCATCCATTGAACACATAATCACCTAAACTTGTTAAACTGTCCGGGATTGAAATGCTTGCAAGAGATGTGCAGCCGTTAAACGCATAATCGCCAAGGCTTGTAACGCTGTCCGGGATTGTAATGCTTGTAAGCGCGGCGCATCCGCTGAAGGCATATGTGCCGATACTTGTAACGCTGTCAGCTATTGTCACACCGGTTATATCTGTGCAGGAAAAGAATGCGTAGTCGCCGATGCCGGTAACACTGTCAGGGATTGCGGCGCTTGTCAGCGCGGTACAATTGCTGAACGCATAATTACCGATGCTCGTCACACTATCCGGAATGGTTACGCTTGTAAGGCCGGTACAACCGCCAAAGGCATAATTGCCTATACTTGTTATACTGTCCGGAATGGTTACACCGGTTAAACCCGAACAATCATAGAAGAGCTGCGCGCTGACAGCCGTTAAACTTTCCGGCAGGGAAACACTCGTAAGTGCGGTACAATATGCAAAAGCCGAAGTACCCAAGCTTGTGACGCTGTCCGGAATTGATACACTTGCCAATTTGGCGCAATACGCAAACGCAGCTTCATTAACAGTTGTGACGCTGTCCGGGATAGTGAGGCTGGTTAAGCCGGTGCATGAACGAAAAGCGTTGTTCCCTATTGATGTCACGCTGTCTGAAATGGTCAGGCTTGTCAAGCCTGAGCAGGACTCAAACGCATAATTACCGATAGATGTCACACTGTCCGGGACGGTCACGCTGGTAAGCCCCGTGCAGGACTGAAATGCATAATTACCGATAGATGTCACGCTGTCCGGAATGGTTACGCTTGTAAGCCCGGAGCAGGCCGCGAATACATAACTGCCGATGGAAGTCACGCTGTC
>CAYOAW010000097.1:3832-8303 GCA_964402095.1 uncultured Eubacteriales bacterium
GGGATTGTGACACTCGTCAGGCTTACGCAGGATTTAAACGCATAACTGCCGATGGAGGTCACACTGTCCGGAATGGTGATGCTTGTTAGACCGGTGCACGACTGAAACGCATAGCTGCCGATGGAAAGCACCCCGTCCTGCAAAACAACACTTGTCACATCCGTACAGCTTTTAAACGCCGCGTTGCCGATTGCGGTAACAGTGTAAGAATCCAGTGTAGCCGGAACAGTTATTGCCCCGCCGGAACCGGTATAGGATGTTATTGTCGCACTGGAATCCGATACGGTATAGGTGTAATCCCCGCTTGTCGCTGCCGACGCCAGCATAAAACCTGTCGGCAGCATAGCCATTAACATTGCGATTGCCAATAAGAGTGAAATACTTTTTTTCATTTTGTTCTCCTTTAAATTTAATAATATTTTGAACTGAATTTGCTGAAATCCGGAAAGAGGCTGATTGATTTGCCTGTGCTTAACATTAGCGGTGATTTTTATGTCCTCTTTCTTTCATTGGTACCAATTATATTGGCCGGATGTGACTTTTGTATGTTTTCTTTGTGAAAGTTACAAGAAAAGATATCCTGTAATTTGTGAATTATTTGTTCTCATCCGTCAAAGTCAAATTCCGGATATAAATAAAAAACAGCATAAACTGCTGCCTTAAGGCTGATCTTTACCGAATCTTTACTTTTTCCTTACTTTTTTTTGTTTCTTATATGTTTAAATCAATACATCGGGTTCACTTATTTTTCCCATGATGTTACAATATGTTGCGAGAAAGGAGATGATTGTATTGTATACAGTCCTTGTTTGTGATGATGATACGGCAATCTTGGAGTCACTTAATATTTATTTTTGTATGGAAGGCTATACTGTGTTAACCGCTTCCGACGGCCTGGCGGCTTTGGACCGGCTGAGCGCCCAACCCGTACATTGCGTTGTGCTTGACATTATGATGCCGAAGATGGACGGTTTGACTGCAATGCTGAAAATCCGTGAAAAGCATAATTTCCCCGTTATCCTTCTTTCGGCAAAAAGCGAGGATACAGATAAAATTACAGGGCTCGGCTTCGGCGCGGACGACTATGTCACAAAACCTTTTAATCCGCTTGAGCTTGTTGCAAGAGTAAAGTCGCAAATAAGAAGGTATGTATCTCTGGGCAGTATTCCGGACAGCGGCAGTTCCCTTGCAACCGGCGGGCTGCTGCTCAAAACAGACACCAAGACTGTTACGGTCGACGGTGAGCAGGTTAGGCTGACTGCCTGTGAATTCAATATCCTTCAGTATCTGATGGAAAACATCGGGCACGTTCTGTCCGGTTCGCAGATTTATGAAGCGGTCTGGAATGAGCAGGCTTTCGGCACCGAAAAAACAGTCACGGTTCATATCCGCAACATCAGGGAAAAAATAGAAATCAATCCCAAAGACCCGAAATATCTTAAGGTGGTGTGGGGACTTGGATACAAAGTCGAAAAATATTAAATATTCATTATGGGTAAAAGGCCTTTGCCTTATTCTCAGCACAGCGCTGTTCGCGCTGAGCGGCTTCACTTTTGCGTCCGCTTTCCGTATTTTATTTTTTTACGGGGGCACAGGCGCGCTGACAGGCAAAATTCCGGCATTATCCGAAACTTCCGAATTCAAAAATCTGTTCCGGGATGATATGGATGCCGTGTCGCACCTGACAATTGATATACAGTCTGTATCCGATGCGCTCAAAAGCGCAAAAATTTCCGCGGTATCGGCAGCAACGGATAAATACCTCGAAAAGAAAGCGGAGATCATAAAAAACGAACTGCTCTATGTTGCGCAAACGGACTACAGCGGATTCAGCGGAAATAAAGCGATGCTGTATGATGAAGCAAGGGGTGAATATCAGGACGGCGCTTCCCTGCTGAAATATCAGCAGATTATTAACAGTTTGGAAAAAAGCGCCGCTATACCCGCTGCTGCGGTTGATAAAAACGCACCGCTTAACATTTATGCCGCGCAGCTGATTGTCAACAGTGCAAAAGATTCCGACTATTTAAAGTATGAAAGCTGCATACGCACTGAAGCGCTGACAGACAACGCTTCGTTCTATTCTGATGATGAAAGTGCAACCGAAATAACGGCCGGCGAAAACGGGAATTCGTTTACTTTCGCACCGGAAATCAGTGATTTCACATACGATAAAGATGAAATCACCCGGCAGCTCTCAAAGGATTATGACAATCTGGCTGAAGATTACACCGCAAACCTGCAAAACGAAATTGACAGTTATAAAACGCTGCTGAACGATACAGTAAATTTTAAATATATCATTAAGAACAATAAAACCGGAAAAACCACAGGCAATGTTGAAACAAATGCAGGCCTTTCCGAAAGCAAACTTCATTTTGCTATGAAAAACGGCAAAATTATCCAAAATACAACCGGAGAGCCGGACAGCACCGCATTGTCCGCTATGTTTGCCAATGCTAAGAATTATACAATATACTTTTGGCTTGAAAACACACTGCAGCCGGGCGATGCCTACTATACACTCAGCAGTTTCTACTCAAAAACGCTTGATACCGGTGTCAACCGGGAAATTGCTGCCGGTTCAGCAGCCCTTTTATTGAGTATACTTGCATTTGTTATGCTTATGTGCCTTTCCGGACATAAGGCTGGCGCTGACGGCATTACACTTGCTTTTATTGACAAACTGCCGTGGGATATTCACTTATTAATCAGCGGCGGGCTTTTCGCCGGATGTACCGCGGCGATAACGGCAGCGGCAGCCAATTTGTATGATTCCGGGTCGTACCTGTACCGCTACACCTCCGCGGACAGCCTTGAACTCGCCTTTTCCGCCTGGCTGCCGGTGGCTGCCGCAGCTGCATTTGGTGCCGCAGCGCTCATTTTTATTGAACTGACCGCTTCCGCTGTCAGAATCTTAAAATCCGGCAAACCCCGGGCAGGGAAATTCGCGGTTTTAATAATCACAGTATGGCTGTTCCGTTGCTTTGCAAAGCTTTGCAGATTTTTTGTTAAAAATGCAGCCAAGCTTTTTCGTGTTTTTACTTACAGGCCCAAAAAACTCGGCAAGCTTACCGTATTTTACATTTTGCTGTACGCATTTCTGAATATCGCTTTTATTCTGCTGTGCTTTGCCTCCCCTGTCTTTATTCTGTTCGTCCTCGGCCTTAATGCCGGCGCTGTCTATTATGCCGTATCATACGCAAAAAATCTTGATAAAATCATTGCCGCTTCGGCGGAAAGAAGCGAATTTGTTCCGGAAGGCAAAGTACCTCAATCCCTCTCGATACTTGCCGACAGCCTGACCTATACAAACACGGAGCTTAACCGTGCCATAGGCAAAGCAGTCCGGGACGAACGGATGAAAACGGAACTTATTACCAACGTATCCCATGACCTGAAAACCCCGCTGACTTCCGTCATCACATATGTAGATCTTCTAAAAAAGCTTGACATCAAAAATCCCGACGCGCAAAAATATATCGGCGTACTGGAAGAAAAGGCTGACAAGCTAAAGCATTTGATTGAGGATTTGATTGAGGCGTCCAAAGTATCAACCGGCAATGTCGTGCTCAATTGCGTCAACCTGAATCTTGCCGAGCTTTCGGTTCAGGCTATTGTGGAAGCAACACCGGACTTTGAAAAAAACGGGCTTGAACTGCGTTTTGACGAGCCGGAAAAAGCGCCTGTTGTGTTTGCCGACAGCCAAAAGACATACCGGATTTTTGAAAATCTGCTTTCAAATGCCCGCAAATATTCATCTGCCGGAACAAGAGTGTATGTTCGGGTATACGAGTCCGGAAATTACGGAATCTTCGAAGTAAAAAACATTTCAAAAGAACCGCTTAATATTTCTCCGGAGGAGCTTACGGAGCGGTTTGTGCGAGGCGACCGCTCGCGCAGCGAAGAAGGCAACGGCCTCGGCCTTTCCATCGCAAAAGAACTGGCCGCGCTGCAGGACGGCCAGCTGAAAATCTCCATTGACGGTGATTTATTTAAAGCGGAGGTACTGCTGCCAACCGGGAAATAGTCAAATTAGCACATTAACAAAGAAGCTCCGAAACTGAGTTCATCGGTTTCGGGGCTTCTTTGTTAAGGCTTAAATCGCTGTTAACAGCAGATATTGTTTTGCAGCTAATACTATTTTCTTCATCCGAAAGATAGACAAAATCTATCAGTATTTATTGCTGAATAGTTTAACATCAATGATAGATTTCTTTTTTAACCAGCTGCAACTCATCCGTCTGCACTTTGGAAAAAGAACCGTCGGCATTGATATGAATTTCGAAGGTAATCACGCCGCCTGACGCCAGTACTTTTGAGGCATATTCCGGCAGGTATCCGCTTTCGTACTTAAGATCGGTCGCTCCCCACCAGCTGCCCAGATAAGAAAGGATATGCCACTGCGCGCCGGCATAAAAACGGGCAGACGGATAAAATTCAAAGCTGTTTTCTTCCCCCGCGGTATAGT
>CAYOAW010000098.1:0-8199 GCA_964402095.1 uncultured Eubacteriales bacterium
CCGAGCAAGCGCATATCCTGCGCAATCATTTCGGACGGACACACACTGACAATAAGCTTTACCGGTGACAACAAAAATGTCAATATTCAGCGGGATTTCTTCCGCTATATCGCGGAGCAAGGCGCGAGAATCCGGATTGAATGCAACTGCAAAGAAAGTTGGGAGGAACCGTAATGATTTGTCCGAAATGCAAAGTTGATTTGGGCGAGGAGTATCTTCGCTGTCCGCTCTGTTCGGGGCAAGCTGTCGATTCCCCGCCCGCGCTTGCTCATCAGCATACAGCCGAGTACCCCGATGTGGTGTACCGCCCGTACCGCAAACCGTATACTTTGTTTGCCGCGGTAATCTATGTGATTTTGTGCGCTGCAGGCGCAGGAATCGAGTATTTTACGGCTAAAAGATTTTCAGATGCCGCCATAGCCGTTTTTCTGCTGCCATGCGTCTGGTCGGTATTCATCCGTCCGTTTGCAGTCAAGCACCGCCGGCTCGGGAACTATCTTGTTTATGACGCGTTTTATCTTATACTGTTTTCGGTTTATCTTTCCATCACCTTTCTGTCGTCGCCGAATTTCGCAATATCCGCTGTCATACCGCAGATTTGCGCAGTCGGTTCCTCTATACTGCTTTTTCATTCGCTTTTCCGGCCGAAATCAAGCCGCGGCGATATTATTTACGCCGTGTGTTTCACGGTGCTGAACCTTGGTCTGATGGTATATTCTCTTTTCTTGATCCCGGCGTCTTATACCGCAGTTCCCTGTTTTGCTGCATGTGCCCTGACTTTGCTGATGATCCGGAGCCTTTCGAAGGAAGATTTCACGGATGAGTTAAAGGCAAGGTTTCACTCTTAGCGATAAAAAATATTAAGTACATTATTTAAAAAATCCGGGAAGTCTTAAAAATCAAGACTTCCCGGATTTTTTATGGCCCGCCCGGAGGGATTTGAACCCCCGGCCTTCAGAATCGGAATCTGCTGCGATATCCAGCTTCGCCACGGGCGGGTATAGTTATTTTTTATAATGCGTCCGTTCAGAATATAATATTCCGGTTAATCAATCGGACGTTTGAAATAGAAACAAGTATCCTGTATAAAAGTAAGTTCCCAGCCCTCTTTTGCAAGTTCGTTTATTCGCTCCAGCTTCTTTTCCCCATATGCCGTGATTACTTCCATGGTATATTCCCATTTTTGCATAGCTGTTTCCTTCGTTTCTTGTCATCGATGTTGTGTTGCCGTTAATGATAACACGCAAGGCATAAAAATGCAATTGCAGTGCAGCATTTTTTTATTAGCCTTTGTAATTTTTACAAATCCTTTGGTCTGTTACCGCTGTTATTCTCAGGCTGTATCCCCTGCCCCGTTATACTTTGATTGATTTTTTCAATTTCGCCCAGTATAAACTCGGCAGTAATAGTCTTTGGGCGCGTTCCTTCCGAAAAACCGGTTATCCTCCTGAACCCGATGCCCGTATAGGTCTGGAAATAATCCGCAATAAAAACTCTGGCCTTTTTTAAATCATAATAGATATCAATCCCGTACCCGTCCGCTTCGTTGTATGCGGCTACGGCAAAATTGATGTTTTTCATTTTCGGTTCTTTAATTTTGATTTTTCTCAAAATATTTCCCCTCTGTCTGTCGGCCGTTAACCGGTTTTATATGTTGTTAAATACCGGATGGACTTATACCGCTTGCCAATAACGCTTGAATTCCCGGAGTACGATAATTTTCGGAAGAAATTATGTGTTTATTATAGCACAAATTCAAACAAGCCGCAATGCCGGAACCTGCTGTGCTTGCGCATTATGCTCCGGTTTAAGTTTATAACATCCGGATAAACGGTAAACGCCCGATATCGTGTTAAGCCGTCATCTCCTCAACCACTTCGCCGTATTTTTCTTTGCTTTCTTTTATAAAGCTTTCAACAGCAGCGGCCGTCGGCATAGCAGCGGAGCAGCTGTGCGCCGAAACAAGCATTGAAGCCGATGCGGTCGCGAACTCAAGCGCTTCCGGAATGCATTTCCCCTTGAGAAGCGAAAAAATGAAGGCTGAAGCATATCCGTCGCCGCCGCCGAAGCCTTTGAGCATCTTTACCGGGAACGGGCGTACTTTATAGCTCTTGCCGTCGTTCAGGTAAGCGACGGAACCTTCTTTGCCATGTTTTATAATAACAATCTTATTGCCGCAGCTGTGCCATAGAGCCGCAGACGCTTTGTCATCGGCGCAGCCGCCCATAACAGCTTCAGTCAAATCGAACTCTTCGCGGGAACCGAGGATAATGTCGCTGTTGCGAGCCGCAAGAGAATAATAGATTGAAATTTCATCCTTGTTTTTCCAGGTATAACTGCGGTAATCAATATCAAAAATAACAACGACTCCGTTCTTTTTTGCCAGCATCATGGTTTTCAGCGCGGCTTCTCTGGAGGGGCTGGCGCAAAGCGCTGTTCCGGATATCACAACCGCCTTTGCGCTTTTTACATAATCTTCGTCAACATCGTCAACGCAGACCTGAAGGTCAGCGACACCGTAACGGTACATCAGTATGCTGCTTTGTGTCGGGCTTAAAATTTCGGTAAAGGTCAGCCCGAGGTTTTCCCCGTTGGTGCAGCGAAAAATATGAGAAGTGTCTATACCATCGTTTTCAAAATACTGTGTCACATAATCGCCGAACTGGTCATCCGATACTCTGGCAATAAACCCGGCTTTTGCGCCGAGGCGCGCGAGCCCGACTGCTATATTGGCCGGCGAACCGCCGACATATTTGTTGAAGTTGCTGCTTTGCGAAAGCGGCATATTCATATCGGTCGGGTTGAAATCGATAGCGATCCTGCCGATCGGGATAACATCAAGGGGTTTGTCTTCGTTAAATCTGATATAGTTCATATTAATTTCCTTCCATATATAATAAGAGTAAATAATAATAACCGAATTAAATACAAACGGACGCCTACATTTTACCGGCGCAGCCGAAAATCTCAAGATGTTTCATCGCGTTTTTATAAGCGCCTTCTGTTTCGGCAAGCTGTAAATCATAGTAACCCTGTATCGAGCCGTTATTATAAGCGGCGCGAACACTGTTTTCAACAGCGTCGAATGTTGCGGTTGCAATGTTTATTTTTTTCATACCGAGCCGTATGCACTTTCTGAAGTCATCCGCTGATATTCCTGTCCCTCCGTGAAGCACCAGGGGAACCGATAAAAGATTGCTGACCTGCTCTAAAATATCAAAGCGTAATTTCGGTTCCTGCTTATAGTTGCCGTGCGCGTTGCCGATGGCGATTGCGAGTGCGTCGATTTTTGTTTCGCTCTGGAACCGCAAAGCCTGTTCGGGGGAAGTGCAGTTGACTGCGATATTCTCGCTGCCGTCCTCGCTACCGCCGACACTGCCGATTTCGCCTTCAACATCGGCACCGTAATCCCCCGCCAAAGCAACAACTTTTTTGGTAACGGCAATATTTTCTTCTAAAGTAAGCTTGGAACCGTCAATCATGACCGATGTAAAGCCCAGGTCAAGGGCATGCCCGATAGCCTCAATAGTGGTTCCATGGTCAAAATGCACGGCCACCGGCACATCTGCATTTTCAGCTGCGCTGACCATAAGCGGGCCTATCAAGTCAAGCGGTGAATATTTCAGCCTGACTTCGGCAATTTGCAAAATCACCGGGCTTTCAGTCTCCTGAGCGGCCCGGAGAATCCCCTGCACCATTTCCATATTTGAAACGCTGAAACTGCCCACTGCCCAATCGCTTTGAACCGCCTCATTCAGCAGTTCTTTCATATTGACAAGCGGCATAATTATCAATCCCCTTTGCGGCAAACTGTATCAATGATTGTCTGTCAGTAATAAATTATATCATCGAGAAATAAGTATCGCAACACTTAAGCAAAAAAAGAGCGGTTCCGGTCTGCTTTTATTTTCGCAATAATAATATTGCATTTATTTTTATTTGTGGTATTATTAAGCTGATATTATGTTTCGCTTCACATCTGCCTTTTCCTGCGATATTCAGATTAATAATTCAACCCCCGCTATACGGCAAGGAGGTTCTATTAATGGGAATTAAAGCCGGGCGCCATCAAAATCGGCAAAAAAATGATATTAAGGAACATAAAAAGCGTTTTTTGCTGATCTTTATATTGTTAGCGGTTATAAGCGCTGTTTTTCTTTGGCATTCATGGGTGTCAAGCATTGCCGCAACCGAAAAACACGAACTGGCGCTTGCCAGCGCTTCGGTAAGCTCTTTAAGCAAAGAGACGGTTAAGCTTTTAAAAGGCACTTCGGAAGACGAAAATTCCGCTGCCTACAAAGCTATAAAGAATAATTTAACGGAACTGTCAAATAATGAAAATGAAATACGGTTTGTCTACCTTTTAAAACTAAGAGATAACAAGCTGTATATCCTTGCCGATTCCGAACCGGCAAGTTCTAAAGACTACTCCCCTCCGGGGCAGATATATGCCGAAGCGGACGAGGAGTACTTTACACCTTTTAAAACTGGGAAACCGCATATTACGCCAAAAGTGACCGACCGCTGGGGCAGCTGGATAAGCGTCCTTGTTCCTGTCAAAGATAATCTTACCGGTAATATAATCGCTGTGCTGGCTTTTGATTATCCGGTAAATGCTTGGTATAAATCAACAGTTATCAATTTTTTTCAAACATCGGCAATTATAATCGCGGCATATTTATTGGCAGCAGGTTTTTATATCCTCGTGCTTAACAATATTAAGCTGAAAGAAAGCAAAGCCGCTCTGCAGAATGCAAACATCGAAATTAAAAGAAGCGAAAGCAATTACAAACACCTGATTACAAAAATGCAGCAGGCATTTGCTTACCATGAGATTATCTGTGATGAGGCCGGGAAACCGGTCAATTACCGTTTTTTGGATGTTAATGAAAGTTTTGAGAAACTTGTCGGGCAAAAAAGAGAAGACATTATCGGGAAAACCGTTACTCAAATCCTGCCGCACCTTGAAGAAAACTGGATAGAAACTTACGGCACTGTCGCGCTTACAGGCGAACCGGTCGAATTTTGCAGTTATTCGGCAGAGCTGAACAAATATTTCAGTATCTCCGCTTATTCACCGCAGCCAAGAACATTTGCCGTAATTGTTAACGATATCTCTGAAGATAAAAAAACCGAGGATGATTTACGCAGGAGTTTAGAGAAGTACCGGTATATTTTTGATTTTTCGCCGTTAGGGGTGTTCACTTTTGACAACAACGGCAACATTATTGACTGCAATGACTTATTTGTCAGTATCATCGGTTCGTCCCGCAGCGCGCTGATAAATTTGAGCCTGTTAGATCTGCCGGACAGAAAAGTCGCAAAATGTGTTGAAGGCGCTCTTCAAGGGCACAATACCGAATACAGAGATATCTATCATTCCTTTACAGCCGATAAATCCACCCCCTTAAGAGCGAAGTTTTCGCCGATATTTTCAAAAAACAATGAAATTATCGGCGGGACAGGCGTTATTGAGGATATATCCGAACGCCAAAAGATACAGGATGAGTTGGATTTGAAATCCCTGGTTCTTGAACAATTGGATGAGCATATAACCATAACGGACCTTAACGGTGTTATCACTTATGTTAATCAGACACAAGTTGACAAGATGAATTATCCAAAAGAGGATTTCATAGGATTTTCAATTGATATATTCGGCGAGGATTCAAGCCGAGGCGCCGCGCAAAAAGACATTGTCAAAAACACTTTAACAAACGGTGCCTGGAGAGGCGAAGTCATCAACTTTACCGCCGACGGGACCGAATTAATTATGGACTGCCGTACACAGGTGGTATTGGACGAAAACGGCAATACCATTGCTTTGGCCGGGATAGCAACCGATATAACAGAGCGAAAGAGAATCGAGAATGAACTATTCAATGAAAAGGAGTTGTTTAAAACAACCTTGCTGTCCGTCGGCGACGGTGTTATTTCAACAGACAACCACGGCAATATTGTGGTTATCAACAGGATCGCCGAACTGCTCACGGGCTGGTCCGCCGATGATGCTTGCGGAAGACCGCTTGAGGATGTCTTCCATATCATCAATGAAAACAACAGGGGAAAATGCAAAAATCCGGTTTTTGAAGTTTTATCAACAAACAAGATTTATGAAATTTCAAACCATACCGTATTGATATCAAAAGACGGTTCGGAAAAATATATTGAAGACAGCGCCGCGCCGATTCAAAACATAGAAGGTTCTATTACCGGAGTTGTTTTAGTTTTCAGAGATGTCACCGAAAAAAGGCTGAGACAAAAGGAAGTTGAATTTTTGAGTTTTCATGATCAGCTGACCGGCCTATACAACCGCCGTTATTACGAATTGGAAGTTAAAAGAATTGACAACGAAAGATATTATCCGATTACGCTTGCAATGGCGGATGTTAACGGCCTAAAGCTTACAAATGATGCTTTTGGGCATGAATCGGGGGATCTTTTACTGCAGAAAATAGCAGGTATATTCAAGAAGGAGTGCCGCTCGCAGGATATTATAGCAAGAATCGGCGGGGATGAATTTATTCTTTTGCTGCCGGAAACGGACGCAAAAAAAGCCAATGTCATTTTAAACCGGATTAATGCCGTTATCGCAAAAGAACAAATCAACGGTATGGTTTTGTCCGTTTCAATAGGTTACGCTGTGAAGAATGACAGCTCAGTCAGTATAAATGAAATTTTTATGAAAGCCGAAGATTCTATGTACAGGCACAAGCTTGCCGAAAGTTCAAGTACAAGAAGCAAAACCATCGATTTGGTTTTGAGTTCTCTTTTCGCTAAAAGCGAGCGTGAAATGTCGCACAGTTCACGTGTCGGCGACCTTTGCGAATTTATTGCCAAAGCCATGGGTTTTTCTAAAATTGATGTTGACCAAATCAGGCTTGCGGGTTTGATGCATGACATAGGCAAAATCGGTATCAGCGAATCTATTATAGATAAAACGTCCTCATTAAACGGTGAGGAAAAGCTTGAACTCGAACGCCATGCGGAAATAGGCTACAGAATACTGAGTTCCGTCAGTGAGTTTTCAAAAATTGCCGACTATATTTTGGAACATCATGAAAGGCCGGACGGGAACGGTTATCCGAGAGGGCTGAACAAAAACGATATCTCCATACAGGCAAAAATAATCAGCGTGGCAGACGCATATGATGCAATGACAGCCGGGCGTCCGTACAGAAAAGCCATGACACAAAAAGAAGCCGTTGATGAACTGAGAAAGCACTCAGGCACTCAGTTTGACCCTGCGATTGTCCGGACATTCGCAGAAAATGTCTTAGGGGAAATATGGGGTTAAACGGATAACGAATCCGCTTGTTTATAATTTTTTCAAAATACATTTGACAGATATTAACAGGTGTGATATTATTACTATGTTAGACAGAGTACTTCCACGCAGAGTATTTAAACTGAAGCGTTCAGCGCTGAAATTTAATACTTCCTGTTGCCGGTATCTGGACCGGTTCAAAAGCGGAACCGGTAAATATTACGGTTATAAGCCAAAAGGAAACGGTATCATGAAATTACAAGAAGTCAAACTAATCAATTATTCAAAAACCGAAGACACAGTAAACGCCATTACGCATTTGGCAGGCTTTCCGTTGGGTATTGTCGCGCTGATTTTATGCCTGCACAGAAGTATCACATCCGGTTCAAAAACGGGAATCATTGCCTCGGTTATCTACGGGATCTCAATCATGATTTTATATGCCGGCTCCGCTATGTATCACGGCGCCAAACCCGGCAGGCTGAAAAAAATTCTGCGGGTTATTGACCACTGCAATGTTTTTTTACTGATAGCCGGTTCTATGACACCGTATTCTCTCGTCGCGTTTCGGCCTGACCATCCGGTTTTGTGTTGGGTGACCTTCAGTTTCGCATGGGGCTCTGCACTGTTTGGCATTATTATGACTTCAATTAATCAAGAAAAATTTAAAACAGTTCAAATGATTCTGTATATTGCGATCGGGTGGGTATTAATTTTCGCAATAAAACCGATGATAAGCATTTTTTCCGGAATATTCAAGCCGGGCCTGATTTTGCTTTTTGTCGGCGGCGGGCTTTACACAATAGGCGCTATATTCTGCGGAATCGGCAAAAAGCTGCCCTATTTTCATGCGATATTCCACGGATTTGTTCTTGCGGGCAGCATCGTTCAATTTGTCTCTGTTTACAATTATGTTTTAGTCATGTAATTAA
>CAYOAW010000099.1:0-8176 GCA_964402095.1 uncultured Eubacteriales bacterium
CTCAAAGTGCTCATGAGCAACGCCTGTGTCTATGACTGCCTGTACTGCGTAAACCGTATGTCCAACGACATCGAGCGGGCGACTTTCACCCCTCGGGAGCTTGCTGATTTGACCATCGACTTCTATAAGCGCAACTATATTGAGGGGCTTTTTCTCAGCTCCGGCGTTGTCAAAAATCCTGATTACACTTGCGAGCGCATGATTGAGTCGCTGCGCATCCTGCGTGAGGATTACGGTTTCGGCGGCTATATTCACGCTAAGGCAATCCCCGGAGCGGACAACCGCCTGCTCGAACGGCTCGGCTGTCTGGCAGACAGGATGAGTGTCAATATCGAGTTGCCTTCGCACGAAAGTTTACGCCTGCTCGCCCCGAATAAAACCAAAGAGTCCATCCTGCGGCCGATGGGCATGATCAAGGATCGGATTCTTGAAAATCCAAATGACCTTGTGCCCCGCAGCCGTGCGGCGCGTTTCGCCCCGGCCGGGCAGAGCACGCAGCTCATCGTCGGCGCTTCTCCTGAAAGCGATTATCAAATCATCTCACTCTCCGCCGCACTGTACAAAAAGTATGCCCTCAAGCGTGTGTTTTATTCTGCCTATGTCCCCGTTATTGACAATCCCCTGCTGCCCGCGGTTACCATTAAACCGCCGCTGCTGCGCGAGCACCGTCTCTACCAGGCGGACTGGCTGCTGCGCTTCTATGGCTTCGAAGCGGAAGAACTGCTCGACGAAACGCATTGCAACTTCAATGAGTTTGTCGACCCCAAGTGCAACTGGGCGCTCAACCACTTGGAGTTGTTTCCCGTCGAGGTCAACACCGCTCCGAGGGAAATGCTCCTGCGCGTGCCCGGCTTTGGTGTCACCGGCGTCATGCGTATCCTCCAGGCGCGGCGCGCCGGCAAACTGAGCTTCGAGAACCTTAAAAAACTTGGCGTCACGTTCAAGCGCGCACAATATTTTATCACCTGCTCCGCAAAAGCGATGCCGGGGCTGGTCTTCACGCATGAAAGCATTCTGCGCACCCTGATGTCCGACAATTGCCGTGCAGCGTACGAGGCGGGAGGCTGCGAGCAGCTCAGCCTGTTCAACCTTGCGCCCGACAGGGAGGATCGTGTAAAATGCCTGACCGGTCAGCTGTAAGCTATATATACGACGGCAGCTTCGAGGGCTTTTTGAGCCTGGTGTTCGAAAGCTGGCGAAAGAAAGAACTGCCTTCGCTGGTCTTCCCGGCCGGTGAGGAACAGCCAACACTTTTTCCCTCATTTTTTATTGAAACGGATACAGCGCACGCGCAGCGTGTCAAAAAAGGCATCGTCAAAGCCGGCGGCACAGCCGTTTTGATCAATATCGAGCGATGTTTTCTATCCTGCGCTGCCGAAAAGGAGCTGCTTTTGCTTGACTACATCCGTCTTTGCTTCGTTGAAAGTGTTAAAGTGCTCTCGATGCACGTTGATGAAACAGTGCGCGCCGTCGAAAAGGCGGCACTGGCCTGTGCGAGGGAAGGGCACCACTACAAGGGCTTTGCGCGCTTCTCGGTTCACGGCGGCGTGATGACTGCCGTAATCGAACCGAAAAACTGCATTCTGCCGCTGATTGCTGACCATTTCTGCGAGCGCTATCATGAGGAAAGTTTTATTATCTTTGACAAAACACACAGCCTCGCCTTGATTTACTCAAAAGGCAACCGTGTGCTTGTCCCCATGGAGAATTTCGAACCTCCCAGGGCGGACACGGGCGAACTTGAGACCAGACGCCTGTGGAAGCTTTTTTACAACACAATCGCCATTGAGCAAAGAGAAAACCCGCATTGCAGAATGTCCTTGATGCCAAAAAGATTCTGGAGCCGTTTGACCGAAATGGAAGGCAACGCGGAATTTCCCATACTGCCGCAACCGGACGATTTCAATACTCGGACAGTTGGCCGCACAAATAAGCCGGAACTTCCGCCTTGAACCGAAGCGCCCGTTTTTTGGTCTTTTTTCCTTCAGAATATAAAGGGGCACTTATCCTATGTTAAATATCTTAAACGGGCAGACCGAAAGGCCTGTCCTTTTTCTATAAACTGCTTACCATTGTGATTTAACGCAATGTTTGTTATAATAGTTCCAAATTGAACACCACAGTTTTACTATTGTTTTCAAGGAGATAAGATGGACGACACTCTGCAAAAGCTCCGCAAAAAAGCCATGCGCCTGCCACAAACACCCGGTGTTTATCTGATGAAAAATGCCAAGGGTGAGATTATCTATGTCGGCAAGGCCAAGGCGCTTAAAAACCGCGTGAGCACCTATTTCGGCGGGCAGAGCAACCAATATATCAAAGTGATTAAAATGGTGGAAAAAGTCGCCGATTTCGATTACATTCTCACCGACAGCGAGTTTGAGGCTTTGGTGCTGGAATGCAGCCTGATCAAGCAGCATATGCCGAAATATAACATTCTGCTCAAGGACGACAAAGGTTATCATTATATCAAAATCACCAAGGGCGCCTGGCCTTCCATCACCGCCGTTAAAAAGAAGTTTGACGACGGCGCGGAGTATATCGGCCCTTATACAAACTCTTATGCCGTTTCCAAACCGGTGGACGAAGCATTAAAAATCTTCCGCCTGCCGCAGTGTTCAAAAACCTTCCCCGCGGACTGGGGAAAAAGCCGCCCTTGCCTGAACTTTTTTATTCAGCAATGCTCCGCCCCCTGCGCCGGCAAGATTAATGAAAGCGCTTACAATGAGGCGGTCAGCGAAGCGGTTGCCTTTTTAAAGGGCGGAAGCGGCGCGGCGCTGAAGGATTTGCAGCGGCGCATGGAGGATGCGGCAGAGAATCTGGAATATGAAAAAGCCGGCAGGCTGCGGGACACTATCAACGCCATTAAGAAGATGAATGAAAGGCAGAAAGTGGTGGCTGCCGGGGTAAATGAACAGGATGTTTTTGCCATTGTGCAGGGCAGCACACAGGATGATATCCGCACAAGTGACAAAGCGTGTCTGGCCGTGCTGCGGTTTGCAGGCGGCAGGCTGTTTGACAGCGAGCATTTTCTTTTTGACAACCCGGAGAATCTGACTGCCGCCCGCCATGAACTGCTCCGAAGCTTTTATATGATGCGGGACAGCATTCCGCCGCGTATCGCCGTGGACGGTGAGGTGGAGGACGCGGATTTGATTTCGGAATGGCTTTCAGCCAAAGCGGGGCGGAAGGTCACGCTCACCGTACCGCAAAAAGGCAGGCAGGCTGAACTGATGGCTCTTTGCCGTTCCAACGCCGCGGAAAAGCTGGCAAACAGCATCGGCAGAGCCGGCAAGGATACCGCCGCGCTCGATGAGCTGGCAAGGCTGCTCGGGCTCCCCTCCCCGCCGGAATACATAGAAGCCTATGATATTTCGCACACCTCGGGCAGCGACAATGTTGCGGGGATGGTTGTTTTTAAAAACGGCGTTCCTTATAAAGCCGGTTATAAGCGCTTTATCATTAAAAGTTTTACAGGGCAGGATGACTACGCCTCCATGGCAGAAGTATTTACCCGCCGCCTGCAAAGGTATATTGATGAAAAAGAAAGCAATGAGAGCTTTGGTAAATTGCCGGATTTGATTCTGCTTGACGGAGGACAAGGCCAGGTAAACGCAGTTTTGCCGGTTGTCAAGCAATTCGGGCTGGAAATTCCGATTTTTGGTATGGTTAAGGATAACCGGCACCGCACCCGCGCAATCGCGGAAAGCGGCGGCGAAATTGTTCTCAACTCAAAGCGGCAGGCATTTACGCTTGTGTCATCCATTCAGGACGAAGTGCATCGTTTTACAGTTGAATATCACCGCAAAAAGCGAAAAGCAAGTACTCTTGCCGGCACGTTGACCGGTATTGACGGTGTGGGCAAAGCAACCGCCAAAGCGCTGCTCGGGCATTTTAAAACAATGAAAGCAATTAAGGCGGCAACTGCCGAACAGCTCAAAGAAGTTAAAGGCATCAGTGAAAGGGTTGCTCAGAATATATACAAGGCAATGCACGAAGGGCAGTAACCGGCAGGCTGCAGCCCGCTGTTTTATGATAAATTCTTCCTCCCAATTTGCACAGCGGGTTAAGCCCGCGGTAAATCCGGTCCTAAAAATTGCCCTTATTCTCCCGAAAACATAATCGAAACAGAGGATTTGATATGAAAACCTTGCCGGTATAATGCTTTTTTACCATTATATGAGCCTAAAACAATATTTTTACTTGACAATATCCTGTCACAAGTGTGATAATACAATGTACAATAAGTAAACGGGGAAATCTACATGAGAGTAATAACGGGTTCGGCCAGAAGCAGAGTACTTAAAACCCTTGAGGGTGAAAATGTCCGCCCCACAATCGACAGAGTCAAAGAAGCTGTTTTCAGTATAATTCAATTTGAAATAGAAGGCCGCAGGGTTTTGGACCTTTTTGCCGGTTCCGGCCAGCTTGGAATTGAAGCTTTAAGCAGGGGCGCGGCGTCGGCCGTTTTTATTGACGCGGACAAAAATGCTGCCGCTGTTGTCAAAGCAAATCTTGAATCAACCAAGCTCGGCGAAAATGCAGTCGTCCTCCAAACAGACGCTTTTGCTTTTTTACAGACATCCGGGCTGACTTTTGATATTGTTTTTCTGGATCCTCCGTACGGTACAGGCATCCTGCAGAAAGCTTTGCCTCTCGCTGCGGGAAAAACAGCACAGGGCGGAATAATTATATGCGAAGCTCCGGCAACCGAAAAGCTGCCTGAAAGTGCCGGAGCCTTCGGTTTGAACCGAATATATAAATACGGGAAAACGGCGATAACAACCTACAGATATCGAAGTGAATAGCGGATAGTGGGCAGTGGTTAGCAGCAAAAGAAGAAGAGGTTGGATATTTATGAAGATCGCTATATGTCCCGGAAGTTTCGACCCGGTCACCAAAGGGCATGTTGATGTCATTACACGCGCCGCGAAAATGTTCGATAAAGTGATTGTTGTCGTAATGACAAATTATCATAAGCCGAACCGGAGCTTCACCCCGGAGGAAAGGGTCGTTCTTTTAAAGCGCTGCACCGGCAACATTAATAATGTTGAAATCGACCTTCACAACGGGCTGCTCGCCGACTATGCGAAAATTCATCATGCCGTTGCCATTGTCAAAGGGTTAAGGGCTGTATCTGATTTTGAAAACGAATTTCAGCAGGCGCTTACAAACAAAAAACTCAATCCGGATGTTGAAACGGTGTTTGTTACGGCTGATGCCGAGTTTATGTTCCTATCCTCAAGTGTTGTGAAGCAAGTATGCGAATTTGGCGGAGATATTTCCGATTTTGTTCCGGCCGAAGTTCGTGATGATATTATTAAAAGGCTAAAAGGAAAGGACGCGCAGCAATGAATATTGATGAATTGCTTGACCAAATCGAGGATGCGCTCGAAGACGGCACTAAAATGCTTATGACTTCTAAAAGGCTGGTTAATATTGACGAAATCAGAACGAGTATTGAAGATATTCGCTTAAACCTGCCCCGCGAAGTGCAGCAGGCACGCGAAATTGTAGCCGACCGCAATAAGCTCATATCCAATGCTCAAAGCGAAGCAACCGAAGGGATCGCGCGGGCGAGGGAATCGGCGGAAAAGGCTGTTTCAGACGCGGAGAACAAAGTCAGATCCTTGATGGCTAAGGCTGAAGAAATGGCCAATAAAACCATTGCTGCCGCTGATGAAAAAGCAAAGGCAATTATTGCCGATGCGCAAAATAAGGCGAACGCGATGATTGAGCAGAACGAAATAACACGCCAAGCTAAAATCGAAGCTACCTCCGTGCTTTCAAACGCCAAAGCCCAAGCGGAAGAATTGCACAACTCTTCCCGCACACAGGCAGAGGAAACCATCTTAAGTGCGAGGAAACGCGCCGACGCAATGACATCGGACGCCGAAAAATGGTCCTCTGAGCTCCGCACAGCTGCCGCTACTTATGCTGACGGCGTTATGAAAGAGGCTAATGACATGCTTGTCGCAAGTTCCAATAAAATTTGCACAGCCAGGCAAAATATCAGGAACTCGATGAAAAACGGCAATCAATAGTTCACAGCCAGTAAATTCGTCTGTTGTCACCGGTTAATTAAACAATATATTATGAAGGGCGGATGATTTATTCGCCCTTTCCGATTTCCGGCTGCGGAGATTATTTTATTGTATATTGTATAGTAAAAACAGTTGATTTTCATAAAAACGCGTGTTATAATGTCAAAGCTGTGCGGGATTAGCACATCGGTAGTGCATCGGCTTCCCAAGCCGAGGAGGCGGGTCCGACTCCCGTATCCCGCTCCATTTATAAGAGTCTGAAAGCCTTTATTTATAAGGGCACTGAAAAAGTCCAATCCATCTGGGATTCGATCCAGGTTGGGTTGGACTTTTTTGTCTAAAAACGGTATAATAATTACAATAAAAACCAGTTATATCAAGGGGTTGAATGTAAAATGCTAAAGAATATTGGGCAAATTACAATGTCGCTTTCACCATATCAAGGCATATATGATTTGGTCATATCAAAGGATCATATATTGCGGCAGGTCAAAGAAAACATAGATTTCAGCTTTGTGAATCCAATGCTCAAAAAGCAGTATTGTGAGGCGTTTGGCCGCCCTGCAAAAGAGCCCGAAATGATGTTTAAGCTGATGTTTTTAAAAAAGCTGTATGACCTTTCTGACGTGCACTTAATTTCTCAGGCTCAAACCGATATGGCATACAAATATTTTCTGGATTTGGATCCCGAAGCTGAAATGGTCGACCCAAGTTTGATGACAAAATTTCGAAAAACGCGCATAACAGAGGACATACTGGAAGAAATGCTAAAAGAGACAATCCGACAGGCAATTGAGAAAGGTATAATCAAAAGCAATACAATAATAGTAGATTCGACGCATACCAACGCTAATGTAAAAGCCAAAACCGTGCCGCAGGTTCTGCGTGGATTGAGCCGGGAACTACGCAAGGAAATTTACAAGGTGATGTATGATTTGTCGGAGAAATTCCCCGATAAGCCCGATGAAACGGCTGATTTGGAAAATGAAATTGAGTACACGCAGAAACTTCTTGAAAGTGTTCGCGAGGGCGTGGAAAGCAGTGGGAATGATTTGCTGAAATCGCTGTATAACAGGATAAAAGAGCTATTAGACACCGACCGCATACGTGAAATTCGCTCGAAAGATGATGAGGACGCACGGTTTGGTCACAAAAAACTCGACAGCACATTTTTCGGTTTTAAGAACCATCTCGCAATGACCGAAGAACGAATCGTGACCGGAATCGAAGTTACGCATGGCGGTGAGCCGGATGGCAAACAGCTTGCCTCACTGCTTGAGAAATCTCAAAATAACGGCGTCGAAGTTAGAGAGATCGTCGGAGACATGGCTTATGTATGCGAGGGAAACCTTGATGTTTGTGAGGAAAAGGGTGTTACACTGATTGCCAAAACAAATTCAGCCGTGGCAGCTGCCGCATCAGCACCGCTTGACGAGGGCTTCAGTTTCAATAAGGATGCAGGAATGCTGCAATGCCCAATTGGAGAACTTGCAATAAACAAAAGAAGTCAACCGGCAAAAAACGGCAACACTTATCTCAACTTCACATTCAGCTCAGTCAAATGCAAAAAGTGTCCGCTCCGCGAGCAATGCCGGATATGGAAATCCAAAACCAGAAGCTATAACATTACACAGCCGAGCGAGAAAAATCGTCAAAGGCTTGCGTTTGAAGTAAGTGAAACTTTTGAAGAACGGTTAAAAATCCGGCATAGCATCGAAGAAAAGAATGGTGAAATGAAAGTGGCACATGGTCTAGGTAGAGCCGATTCCGTGGGGCTTACCGCCATGCGATTGCAAACATATTTTACTGTAATTGCGGTAAATATTAAGAGAATAGTAAAGTTAGCAACTCTAATTACTGCCTGATAGAGGCGGATTTTTATTTCTATTGCAATTTCACGTTCTTTTCCTCATTTCAATTCCAAAAAATGCGATTGCCAAACCATAGACTAAAAAATCCACGCCATAAACGTGGATTTTTCAGTGCCCTTATTTATATAGGTTTCCGGGCTTTTTGTTTTTTATCATTCCCGCGTTTGGTCATTATTTGGTGCCAATTCAACCGGATTTGAACAGATAGTCAAGACCACCAGCTAAGCTGGTGGCTTGCACAGCCCCTATAAGGGGCTAATC
>CAYOAW010000100.1:0-8111 GCA_964402095.1 uncultured Eubacteriales bacterium
AAAGTAATCAAGCACCGCCATCATCCGCCGGCGGGCGGTAATTTCCGCCGCGGTCAAGCTCTCGGTGTCCGTCGCGTCAAAGCGGGGGATTTTTATTTTTATCGCGTTGCCGCCGGGGCCGTTTGGCCAAATGCTGGTCATAGGCAAATCGTCCGCAGAGGTAATTCTTTCAAACAAACCGTCCGGCACCTGCGGAAGACATTCGCCGTCCGGATGGTGCCGGACAAAAAACATCATGGACATCGGCAGGCTCAAGCCATCTTCCGGGCGGCCTTTCATCGTTGCAAACCCTGACGCATGCGCCAGCGCGCCTTCACCCGTGCAGTCAATATAAACTTTTGCCCGCAGCGCCTCCGGGCCGGAACTGCCGCAGACAACGCATTCCGTTATCGTTCTGCCGGTCACAACAGCATCAATCAGCCGGGTGTGCAGCAGCAGTTTCACACTGTAATCCAGCAGCATTTCCTGCAAAACAACGGCTAAAAAGTGGTGGTTGAATACCCTGGATGATTTTTCATCAAAAGGCCGGTAGGGGACAACGGCGCCGAACGCATCAAGCCGGTTGATAATTTCGTCAAACAGCTCGCCCTGCCCGGCCGTTTCCCCACAGAAGGAGGCGACGCCGCCGGAGGTTAAATCACCGCCCGCCACGGCGAACCGTTCAACGAGGATGACGCTCAAACCCCGTTTTGCAGCCGCGCACGCGGCGCAGACCCCGGCTATCCCGCCGCCTATAACGGCAATATCGGCGGAGTACCGGACGGGAATTTGCAGAGTCAGGTTGATTGTTTCCTGTTCAAAATCTGCCGGCATCGACCGTCAGCCCCTTCGTTTTTGCGATTTTGTTCCATAACGGAATTGTATCATCACAGCCGGGCAAAGTCAAACCTTATATAGGGGAGGCAAGGAATTACTGCAAGCGTTTGCCATATATAACAGACCATTTTGTTTATTGTGTAAAAATAATATTTTCCAACTTGTTTTATAATATGGTATATAATTACATCAAGAATATTCAGATATATATAAGACAAAGCCGGGGTGAAATTGCATAAGCAAATCTTTGCGCGTCCTTGAAACAATAATGGGATCCGCCCGAACGAAAAAAGCAGACTGTCATTGACAGCCTGCTTTTTTAAAAACTGCTTCCGGTTACACGCCTTTGAAATAAAGCTGTTCCACCGAACCGCTGAGAACATCGGTAACACCGGAATTGGCGGAAAGCCATTTTAAGCGGAGCTCCTCGGGGATGATGACCGGCATGCGGTCGTGGATAAAGGCGAGGCTTTCCGCGGCCGGTCGGGTAAGAATGACAAACTGCGGCACGGAAGCGGACCCGTCAAATCTGTAAAGCCCGGCCATATAGATGGGGCGATGCAGGCCGATAGCGTATTTCTTTTTGATGCTGCCGATTTTTTCCCACTCAAAATAGTTTGTCGCCGGCACAAGGCAGCGCAGGCCGGCGAAGGATTTTCGGAACATCGGCTTTTCGCCGGCGGTTTCCAGGCGCGCGTTGATCACCTGCCCTTTGCCGTCAAAACGGGGGAATCCCCATTTCATCAGTTTTGGCGCATCCGCCGTAACCACCGGCACAATGTCGGTAGGAAAAATCTCGCCGGTCTTCATTTCGGAAAGCTCTGCGGTATTTTTATATTGTTCGCTTATCTGTTCAATAATCCTTTTTATTTCAGGGCTTTCGTGTTCGGCTGCGATGAAAAATCTTCCGCACATATTAAACCTCCCCTTAACCGCTGTTATTCACGGGTTAATGACAGTATATCACAATTATCCCAAACATTGTATCCGGTTATACGGACTCCCAAGCAAACCGCCCGGTTGAAACGAAATATCCGATACCGTCTATCACGCAAATTGTGTGTCGGTTTTGCAGGCCATACCACATATAGTAAAGTAAAAAAATAGTTGGAAAAGTACCGTTTTTCGTATTGACAAACGCGTTAGGGCTGACTAAAATAGGAAACGTAATCGAACGTTTGTTCGAGAAAATGGAGGCATCATGGAACGCGCTATCCTGCATGTTGATTGCAACAAATTCTACGCCTCGGTTGAATGCCTGCACAGGCCGGAGATAAGAAACCTTCCGGTAATCGTGGGCGGAGATGCCGAGCTGCGCCACGGCATTGTGCTGACTAAAAATGAAATTGCCTCAAAATATAACATAAAAACCGGTGAAGCCATTTGGCAGGCAAAGCAGAAGTGCCCGGGGCTTGTTGTTGTGAAACCCAACTTCCAGCTTTATGTGCGTTTTTCAAAAATGGCGCGGGATATTTACGGTGATTACACCGACCAAATCGAGCCGTTCGGGCTGGATGAATGCTGGATTGATGTGACAGGAAGCGGAGCTTTTGGCGACGGGACGGCAATTGCCGAAGAAATAAGAAAGCGTGTCAAATTCGAGCTTGGCATCACCGTAAGCATCGGCGTCAGCTATAACAAAATTTTTGCAAAGCTCGGCAGTGACTATAAAAAGCCGGACGCCGTCACGCAATTCAGCAGGCATAATTTCAAGGAGCTTGTATGGCCGCTGCCTGCGTCCGATTTGCTTTATGTCGGGCACTCTACCATGAAAAGATTGACGAACTGCGGCATATACACCATAGGCGACATCGCCAACTGCACGCCGGACTACATGCACATGCTGCTTGGCAAAGCGGGCTATATGCTGCACTCCTTCGCCAACGGGCGGGATAACGAGCCGGTGGCCCGCGCGGATGACACAGCCGTCATCAAGTCTATCGGAAACAGTTCCACCGCTCCGCGGGACCTTGAAAACGACAATGATGTAAAAATAATGATGTATGTCCTTGCCGAGAGTGTTGCAAGAAGAATGCGCGAACAGGGGTTCCGCTGCAAAACCGTTTGCATAAGCGTGAGAGACAATGAGCTTTGCTGTTTTACCCGCCAATGCAAGCTGGCCAAATATTCCGCTAACACAAAAGAAATCGCAGAAAAATCTTTGGAACTTTTCAGGAAGAACTACAATTGGCTGAGGCCTGTCCGGAGCGTCGGCATCAGCTGCACCGATTTCGAGCATGAAAACAGCGTTTTTCAGCTGGATTTTTACGACAGCTATGAAAAGCGCATGAAGGCGGAAAGTCTGGATAAAACCGTTGACGCCCTTAAATCTCGGTTCGGA
The DNA here is from genome assembly GCA_964402095.1 of uncultured Eubacteriales bacterium. Taxonomy (GTDB): domain Bacteria; phylum Bacillota; class Clostridia; order Oscillospirales; family Acutalibacteraceae; genus UBA1447. The sequence continues at coordinate 3,158 of CAYOAW010000100.1, forward strand.
AATTTCTGCATTCAAAGAGGACTGATGCTCTCGGACAAAAAGCTGTCCGGCTTCAACCCTTATAATGACAACACAATCCATCCGGTGGGATACTTTAAGCCGCAATGAAAGGGGATTTACCTATGAGCCGCAAGGTTTATGTTGATGTGCTTATCAAGCAGGATAAAGAAGGAAAGCTGACGCCTTTGGCGGTGACCTGGGAAGACGGAGAGATTTATGAAATCGACAAGGTGACCGGCGTATGCAGGGCAGCTTCGCTGAAAGCAGGCGGCGCAGGCATCCGGTACACCTGCCAAATTCAAAACAAGGAAACTTTCCTCTTCCTTGAAAACGACAAGTGGTTTGTCGAGTCAAAGGAATAATCGTATATTTTTATTGACACCAACACCGTTATCGCTTAACATATTGTTGAACTAAACGGAAAGGACGATGATTGATATTTCAGATGTAACTTACAAGGGCAGAGCCCCAAAAGAGGATTATGCCCAGCTGATTTCTTTTCTTGATATTGTGTTTTTTACAGACGACGATCCGGCGACAAAAAGAGACTTTTTGGGAATACTCCCCAAACTCTACAAGCCCGAAAATGACCCGTGCTACAACAACTTTGTTGTGAAAGAGGGCGATGCCATCAAAGGCGCGGTCGGCCTGTTCTACAATGAGGTAATGGCGGGCGGGGAAAAACTCCGCTGCGGCGGTATAGGCAATGTGGGCGTTCACAATGATTCCCGCTCAAAGGGTTATATGATTGAATGCATGAATATGGCGTTGGCGGATATGATTGAAAGCAAAACCGATTTCGGCTTGCTCGGCGGCCAGCGTCAGCGCTACGCATATTTTTCTTTTGAACCTGCCGGAGTGCGGTATGATTTTTCGGTTAATATAAAAAACCTCCGCCATTGCTTCGGCAAAGATGCCGAAAATGAGCTCGAAGTACGGGAGCTGAAAGCAGAAGACACCGAAGTGCTGGCCGAAATAGATGCGATGCTGCGCAAGGAAGCGTATTATGCGATACATCCGCCCGAAAAGATGTTTGACATCCTCTGTTCATGGAGATGCAAACCATATGCCGCTTTCAAGGACGGTGTGCTCAAGGGCTTTTTTACCCGTGACTTCGGCGGCGGACTTGCCGCTTTCAAAGCGGTTGACGCGGCAAGCATTGACCAGCTTATTCTCGCCATATTTGAAACTGTTCAGGATACCGGCATTGGTTTCTCCGTTGCGCCTTATGACACGGACTGCCTTGACAGGCTGACACAAATTGCCGAAAGCTGTACCATACGGCATGCGGAATGCTATACGGTTCTGAATTTCGAGAACACGGTGCGCGGCTTGTTAAAAGTCAAAGCGGCTACGGAACCAATGGTTGAAGGTTCAATCAAACTGCTTATTCACGGTTATGCCGGCGACGAGCAGATTAAAATAAGCGTTCGGGATAATAAGGTTGATGTTGTAAAAACCAAAGAGGAACCGGATTTGGAACTTGGCCACCATGAGGCGATACGGCTGCTTTTCTCCTTAAGTTCTGCGGAGCGCAGGAGCCTGACACTCAGCGCTGCCCAGTGGTTTCCGCTGCCTTTGCACTGCTTTAATTTTGATTCGGTATAATAGTACTCTGTAACACCTAATCTTATATATATTGACGGCCTTTTTTGTACGATACTGCGTTGTTGTCAATCGGAATACACAAAGTATTCCTCAATCCTTCGCCTTGTCTCGCGCAAAACATCCTCGCCGCTATATAATAATTTTAGATATTACAAAGTACTCAAAAAATCTATTATATAAAATATTGAGAGGGATATATTATGGGCAACGGCGTTAATTTTATGGACAAAAACTCGGAACGCAATATGTATTACAAACGGATAACGAAAATTATCAATGTTTTGCAAAGCGATTATTACTGCACGGGCAGCGTTAAGCTCGGCGGTTTCAAATTCCGGGACGGGCAATATACTATAGCGCAAATCGATGAAGGCGAATGGCGGGATTTTGATTCCGAAAATGAGTTTTGGGGTTATCCGGAATGTTATGCCTGGTTCAGGCACAGCTTTGAAGTCCCGGCAGAGTTTGCCGGCAAACCTGTTCTTTATGAAATTAAGCCTACGCAGCGCGATTGGCGCAGCGGCAGCACCCAGTTTATCATTTTTGCCAACGGCAAACTGGTGCAGGGTATGGATACCAACCATCCAACCGTACGCCTGCTCGACTGCGCCAAGGGCGGCGAAAAGTTTGATATTTGCATCAATGCTTATACGGACGCTTGGTCATTTGACGGCAAAGCAATGATGCGCGCGCAGCTCAAGACGGTTGATGACCTTGTGCAGAAACTTATTTATGACCTTTTGACCCCGCTGGAGGTTGCAAAACTTTACGGTGTCGATGATATTCCGAGAGTGGATATTTTAAAGGCATTGAATGAAGCGATTAATCTGTTGAACCTGTATACGCCGGACAGAGCCGAATTCTCGAAATCCGCCGAAGAGGCAATTGCCTGCCTTGACAAGGAAATTTATGGCAAAGGCGACATAGGGGCGCTGACATCCTGCATCGGCCATACTCATATTGATGTCGCCTGGCTGTGGCGTCTTCGCCAGACCAGGGATAAGACAGGCCGCAGTTTCGCGACTGTTTTAAAGCTGATGGATGAGTACCCGGAATACAAGTTTATGTCGCCGCAGGCGCAGCTTTATGATTACTGCAGGCAGGATTATCCTGAAGTGTATGAGGGTATTAAAAAACGCGTGAAGGAAGGGCGCTGGGAAGTCGAGGGGAGCATGTGGGTCGAATCGGACACCAATGTTGTTTCCGGCGAGTCGCTTGTAAGGCAATTCCTTGTCGGCAAACGCTTCTTCAAAGACGAATTCGGCGTGGATAATAAAATTATGTGGCTGCCCGATGTTTTCGGTTATTCTGCCGCAATTCCGCAGATCATGAAAAAAGCGGAAATTGATTATTTCATGACCACAAAAATATCATGGAACGAATACAATAAAGTGCCGTACGATACCTTTATGTGGAAGGGCATTGACGGTACGGAGGTTCTTGCCCATTTTGAGCCCAGCACCGACAATGACGAAAGAGTGGATTTCGGTACCACATACAATGCATATCTTGAGCCGGAGCTTATTTTGGGCGGCTGGAGAAGGTATTCGCAAAAAGATTTGAATAAAAATGTCCTCTGCTCCTTTGGCTTCGGGGACGGCGGCGGCGGCCCGACAACCGAAATGCTTGAATTCGGCAGGCGCATGGAAAGAGGCATCCCGGGATGCCCGAAAACCAGGATGGAATTCAGCAGGGATTTCTTTGATAACCTGAAAAAGGATGTCGAGGGCAGCCGCAGACTTCCGAAATGGGTTGGGGAGCTGTATCTTGAATTCCATCGCGGCACACTAACCTCCCAAGCCAGGAATAAACGCTACAACAGAAAGAGCGAAAATCTTTACCATGACCTTGAAACACTTGCGTCTATCGCTCAAACGAAATGCGGTTCGCAATATCCCTCCGCGGATATCTATGAAGCGTGGAAAATTATTCTTCTCAACCAGTTCCACGATATTATTCCGGGTTCTTCTATCAAAGAAGTCTACGATGACTCGAAGATTCAGTATGATACGATTATAGAAAAAGGCAATGAACTTGTGAATGAAGCAATGGCTGCCGTTGTTTCCAACCTTTCCGTTGATGGCAAGTCGTTTGTTGTATTCAACACATTGGGTATTGCCCGCGATGATATTGTAATAACCGATATGCCGGCCGGCGCGAATTTCTCGATATCCGACAGCGACGGCAATTCAATTGACTGGCAGCAGACATATGACGGCAAGCTTGCTTTCTTCGCAAAGGGCGTGCCTGCAAAAGGTTATAAGGCATTTAAATTAAAAGACTGGTCGCTGCCGAATTGCGAAAGGACAGTCAGCGTCAACGGCAATACCGTAAGCACCGGATTCTTTGAAATTGAGTTTGATTCCGCAATGAATATTTCCCGCCTCCTTCATAAGGCGAGCGGAAGAACTGTTGCCCCCGAAGGGGAAACACTCAATAAAATCATCGCGTACGAAGACAGGCCGTATAACCATGATGCATGGAATGTTGATGTTTACTTTGATGAAAAGAGTATGGAAGTCACAGATGTCACAAGCAGCGAGCTTGTCGAAAACGGTCCCGTAAGGGCTGTGTGGAGGGTCATCAGAAAGTTTATGACCTCGACAATTGAGCAATACTTCATATTCTATAAAGAGATTGACCGAATAGATGTCCAATATACCGCGGACTGGAAAGAAAAGAATATTTTACTTAAAGCCGATTATCCTGTCGATGTCAACGCAAATAAAGCGACTTTCGACATTCAGTTCGGCAACCTGGAACGCACCACACACAACAACACCATGTGGGATTTTGCACAGTTTGAAGTTGTCGGCCATAAATGGGCTGATTTAAGCGACAACAGTTTCGGGCTTGCAATCCTCAACGACTGCAAATACGGCTGGACAGTCAAGCAGGGGCATATAATACCGTCGCTGCTGCGCTGTGCCACTACCCCGAATTATGCGCAGGACAGAGAAGTGCATCATTTCATCTATTCAATCTACCCGCATACCGGACCCGCGAATTCCTCCGATGTTGTCAAGCAGGGTTATTCGCTGAACTTCCCGCTTTATTGCACAGCTGCCGAGCCGAAAGAAGGAAAACTCGGCGCCAGCTATTCATTTGTCTCGGGCGATGCTCCGAATGTTATCATTGAGACGGTCAAAAAAGCTGAAGACAGCAAAGATATTGTTATCAGAACATACGAAACCTGGAACAAAAAGACAGAATGCGTGTTAACCTTCGGGGATGATATCAAGAGCGCGGCCGAATGCAATCTGCTGGAGAAAGACGAAAAGGCACTTGAAATCAAGGACGGCAAAATAGCGATGACTTTCAAACCGTTTGAGATCAAGAGCATAAA
>CAYOAW010000101.1:0-7989 GCA_964402095.1 uncultured Eubacteriales bacterium
CCAAGCAGAGGATCGCTCTTGCCTTTGATAGCCGCATCTGTCAAAACACGTGTTGTCTCCTGGAAAGATGCCGCGGAAAGGAATGAGTCCGTAGCGAGGGAAGCCTTTGTGATACCCATAAGAACAGGCTTTCCTGTTGCTTCCTTGAACTCTCTGCCTTCGGTTTTCGCAAGCTTGCGGCCGGTCTTGTTTTCATCTCTGAATTCGCTTTTTTCAACAACCATACCGGGCAGAAGAAGTGTGTCTCCCGGCTCTTCAACCTTTATCTTTTTCATCATCTGGCGAACAATAACCTCAATGTGCTTGTCGTTGATATCAACGCCCTGCATGCGGTATGTACGCTGAACTTCGCGAATAAGATAATCATGAACGGCTTCAACGCCGAGGATCTCAAGAATATCATGCGGGTTGCGGGCGCCTTCCGTTATATTGTCGCCCTTTTTAACAAGCGAACCTTCTTCCGGCCTTGTGCGGAAACCATAGGGAATAAGGTAGCTTCTTTCTTCAAGGTTGTCCCGGTCGGTGATAACGGCGTGTTTTCCGTTTTTATTCTTAATTTCTCTGTAGTTAACAATACCTTCGATTTCGCTCATAATAGCGTACATCTTCGGTTTTCTTGCTTCAAACAGTTCTTCAATCCTCGGAAGACCTTCCGTAATATCGGACTGGTCTTTTGTACCGCCGGTTTGGAACGTTCTCATGGTAAGCTGTGTGCCGGGCTCGCCGATAGATTGAGCGGCAATAATGCCGACCGCTTCGCCAACCGTGACAGGGTCTCCGGTTGCAAGGTTGGAACCGTAGCATTTTATGCAAACACCGTGTTTCGCACTGCAGGTAAGCAGGGAGCGGATTGTGATTCTCGGCAAGCTGTTTTTATCCTTTTTACCTTCCAGAACAGCTTTTTCATGCTGGGCTTTAACATAATCGGATACTATTTTTGCCTCGGCATCCCTCATCATGTCGTCTTTGCTCATGATAAGCTCGCCGGTTTCCTCATTAACCAAATCATTCAGAAGATAGCGTCCGTTTAAGCGTTCGTTTAGGGTAACAATACGCCTGTTGCCGTCAAAAATATCATAAACATCCATACCCTCCGTGCATTTGCAGTCTTCCTCACGGATGATAACATCCTGCGAAACATCCACAAGGCGGCGGGTCAGGTAACCCGAGTCAGCCGTTCTAAGCGCTGTATCGGCAAGGCCTTTGCGAGCGCCGCGGGAAGAAAGGAAATATTCGAGAACATTAAGACCTTCACGGTAATTTGCGCGGATCGGGATTTCAATTGTCCGGCCTGCCGTATCGGCTATCAGGCCGCGCATGCCGGCAAGCTGTCTTAACTGGCTGTCATTGCCGCGGGCACCGGAATCAAGCATCATATTGATCGGATTGAAACGGTCGAAATTTTCCTTCAATTCCTTAGCAACCTGTTTTGTGCATTCGTCCCAGGTCTTAATAACGCTTTCGCGGCGTTCCTCGTCGGTAATCAAACCATGGTCATAGTTGACGCTGATTTTAACGATTTTCTTTTCAGCCTCGGCAAGGAGTTCCGGTTTTCTCTCGGGGATAGTGGCATCACTGACAGCTGCGGTAATTCCGCTGCGTGTTGAATATTTAAAGCCTTGAGCCTTGATTTTATCAAGCACATCGGCTGTGACCGCAGTACCGTGCTTATTGATGCACTTGGCCACGATTACGCCGAGCTTTTTCTTGTCGACGAGGAAATCGACTTCAAGCGCAAACGCGTTTTCCGGGTCGGAACGGTCAATGAAACCTAAATCCTGCGGAATGGGCGTGTTGAAAATCACCTTGCCAAGCGTTGTCTCAACAAGCTTAGAAACCGTCACGCCGTTAATTTCTTTGGTCATACGAATCTTTATGGCTGCGTGAAGGCCAACATCGCCTTCATCATAAGCCATCATGGCCTCGTTGACATCTTTAAAAGCCTTGCCCTCGCCGGCTTCGCCGGGTTTGAGGAGTGTAAGGTAATAGGAACCGAGAACCATATCCTGTGTCGGTACAGTAACAGGGCGCCCGTCGGATGGTTTGAGCAAATTATTGGCGGCAAGCATTAAGAACCTTGCCTCAGCCTGCGCTTCCGCCGAAAGCGGGACATGGACAGCCATCTGGTCGCCGTCAAAGTCGGCGTTGAAAGCGGTGCAAACAAGCGGGTGGAGCTTGATCGCCCTGCCTTCAATTAATACGGGTTCAAAAGCCTGTATGCCGAGCCTGTGAAGCGTCGGCGCGCGGTTGAGCATAACCGGATGGTCTTTAATAACGATTTCAAGCGCATCCCAAACCTGCGGTTTGGAACGTTCCACCATTTTGCGGGCAGACTTGACATTGCCCGCTACCTCGGTTTCGACAAGGCGTTTCATCACAAACGGTTTGAAAAGCTCAAGGGCCATTTCTTTCGGAAGGCCGCATTGGTAAAGCTTAAGCTCCGGACCGACAACGATAACCGAACGGCCGGAATAGTCAACACGCTTGCCGAGCAGGTTCTGCCTGAAGCGGCCCTGCTTGCCCTTAAGCATATCGGAAAGCGACTTCAGTGCCCTGTTGTTCGGGCCTGTTACGGGGCGGCCTCTGCGGCCGTTGTCAATCAGCGCGTCAACCGCTTCCTGAAGCATCCTTTTTTCGTTCCTGACGATAATTTCGGGCGCGCCGAGTTCAAGCAGCTTCTTTAAACGGTTGTTTCTGTTAATAACTCTTCGGTAAAGGTCATTCAAATCAGATGTCGCGAAACGGCCGCCGTCAAGCTGAACCATCGGGCGGATTTCCGGCGGAATGACCGGTATAACATCAAGCACCATCCATTCAGGCCTGTTGCCGGACTGGCGGAACGCTTCGGCAACCTCAAGGCGTTTGAGAAGTTTTACCTTCTTTTGACCGGAAGCATCTTTCATTTCCTCACGAAGTTCATCGCAAAGCTTATCCAGATCTATTTCGGCCAGCAATTCCTTTATAGCTTCGGCTCCCATGCCTGCTTTAAAATCATCTTCATAATATTCGCGGTATCTTTCATAGTCCTTCTCATCGAGGGCCTGATATTTTTCAAGCGGTGTATCACCCGGATCAATGACGATATGCATGGCAAAATAAAGCACTTTTTCCAAAACACGGGGCGAAACATCAAGAATCAAGCCCATGCGCGAAGGGATGCCTTTAAAATACCAAATGTGTGAAACAGGCGCCGCAAGCTCGATATGGCCCATGCGTTCACGGCGGACTTTAGACCTTGTTATTTCAACTCCGCAGCGCTCGCAGATTTTGCCCTTGTAGCGTATGCGCTTATATTTGCCGCAATGGCACTCCCAGTCCTTGGTTGGCCCGAAAATCTTTTCACAGAAAAGACCTTCTTTTTCGGGTTTGAGTGTGCGATAATTTATGGTTTCGGGCTTTTTCACTTCGCCGCAGGACCATTCTCTTATTTGATCCGGTGAAGCAAGTCCTATTTTTATTGATTCAAATGTAATATTTTCCATTAAAATTTACTGCCCCTTTTCGATATATTTTCGCGAAAATCCATTTATCAAAATGGTGGCTTACTATTCCGTATCGAAGTCTCCCGCTTCTCCCTCGTCAATATAATCGTCCTCTTCTTCATTTGCTTCATCATCCAGAAGATCATCGATATCATCAAACTCGGAATCGTCTCCGACAAGGTCTTCATCTTCATCGTCGGCCAGCGGCTCAATATCTTCGCCTTCAACGCTGAAACCCGCAGCGCCCTCGGCATCGTTATAATCGGTAAACGCACTGCCGTCAACCGGATTGAGACCGAGATCGTCGTTTTCAAAATTCTGTTTCATATCGATTTCATTTTCGTTGGCATCAAGAACTCTCACATCAAGTCCGAGTGACTGCAGTTCTTTGATAAGCACCTTGAAAGACTCGGGAATACCGGGTTTCGGTACATTTTTGCCCTTTACAATCGCTTCATAGGTCTTCACTCTGCCGACAACATCGTCCGACTTAACGGTTAGAATTTCCTGAAGGGTATAAGCCGCGCCGTAAGCTTCAAGAGCCCATACTTCCATCTCTCCGAAACGCTGTCCGCCGAACTGCGCCTTGCCTCCGAGGGGCTGCTGCGTTACAAGCGAATACGGTCCGGTGGAACGGGCATGAATTTTATCGTCGACAAGATGCAAAAGTTTCAGGAAGTACATAACACCGACCGTAATCGAGTTATCGAATTTCTGTCCTGTTCTGCCGTCGGTCAGCACCGATTTGCCGTCTTCGCTGACTCCGGCTTCCCTGAGGGCTTCCCTGATATCGTCCTCGTGCGCGCCGTCAAATACCGGTGTCATAACGCGGACACCCAAATGCCTTGCCGCAAAGCCGAGATTCACCTCAAGCACCTGCCCGATGTTCATACGGGAAGGCACGCCGAGGGGATTAAGAACGATATCCAAAGGAGTTCCGTCAGGAAGGAAAGGCATATCTTCCTGAGGCAGTATCCTGGAAACAACGCCTTTATTGCCGTGGCGTCCGGCCATTTTGTCACCGACGGAAAGCTTGCGTTTCTGGGCGACATAGCAGCGGACAACCTTATTAACGCCGGGTGACAGTTCTTCGGAATTCTCCCTTGTGAACACTTCCACATTGACAACGATACCGTATTCACCGTGCGGGACTCTCAAAGAAGTATCCCTGACTTCTTTTGCTTTTTCTCCGAAAATCGCGCGAAGCAGCCGTTCCTCGGCAGTCAGCTCGGTTTCGCCCTTTGGCGTAACCTTGCCGACAAGAATATCACCCGAATGAACTTCAGCGCCTATGCGGATAATTCCTCTTTCGTCAAGGTCACTCAGGGCATCCTCGCCGACATTCGGAATATCTCTTGTAATTTCTTCCGGCCCGAGCTTTGTATCGCGGGCTTCAATTTCATACTCCTCAATATGGATTGAGGTATATACATCGTCACGGACCATCTTTTCGTTGATCAGAACAGCGTCTTCATAATTATAACCTTCCCAGGTCATAAAGCCGATGAGAGCATTTTTGCCGAGGCTAATCTCGCCGTTATCGGTTGCGGGTCCGTCCGCGATAACTTCACGGGCTTTTACTTGCTGGCCGACTTTGACAATCGGGCATTGGTTGATGCATGTCCCCTGGTTGGAACGCATAAATTTGATCACTTCATAATCATCTATTGTGCCGCCGTCATTCATAATTTGAATACGGTCCGCGCTTACATGGATAACTCTGCCCGCGTTTTTCGCGAGTACCGCAACGCCGGAGTCGATTGCTGCTTTATATTCCATGCCTGTTCCGACAATCGGAGCTTCGGGTTTGAGCAGCGGAACCGCTTGCCGCTGCATGTTTGAGCCCATCAGCGCTCTGTTGGCGTCATCGTTTTCAAGGAACGGAATCATAGCCGTTGCCACGGAAACCACCATTCTCGGCGAAACATCCATGTAATCCGCTTTTGAGGCTTCGACTTCAAGGAATTCATCGCGGAAACGGGCGTTGACTTTGGCATGCCTGAAACGGCCTTTTTCATCAAGCGGCTCGTTTGCCTGCGCAACGATATAGTCATCTTCCACATCGGCTGTCATATAAAGCACTTCGTCCAGCACAATACCGGTTGCCTTGTCAACCTTGCGGAACGGAGCTTCGACAAAACCATATTCATTGATACGGGCGAATGTCGCAAGGTAAGAGATAAGGCCGATATTCGGCCCTTCCGGCGTTTCAATCGGGCACATGCGGCCGTAATGACTGTAATGCACATCGCGGACTTCAAACCCTGCGCGGTCCCTTGAAAGACCACCGGGGCCGAGGGCCGAAAGACGGCGCTTGTGTGTCAATTCAGCCAGCGGATTGGTTTGGTCCATGAACTGTGAAAGCGGCGAAGAACCGAAAAATTCTTTAATCGCCATCAATACGGGGCGGATGTTGATGAGGGACTGCGGGGTTATTTTATCCTCATCCTCCTGTGCCTGAAGTGTCATCCTTTCACGGACGACCCTCTCCATCCTGGCAAGACCGATACGGAACTGATTTTGAAGCAGTTCGCCGACAGACCTGATGCGGCGGTTGCCCAAATGGTCAATATCGTCCGTTGTGCCGACATGGTGCGCTATGCAGTTAATATAATTGACAGATGCATAAATATCATCTCTCGTTATTGTTTTTGGAATCAGTTCATCGCAGCGGGCGGCAAGTTCTTCAAGAAGAGATTCCTTGCTGTCGCATCTTTCAAGGATTGCCATGAGAACAGCAAAGCTGACTTTTTCGTTGATGCCGCAGTCAAGCAGTTCCTGTTTTGATATTTCGGGCACATATTCGTCGATATCCACCATTTGGTTGGATACTATATTAATACGCTTGTTATCGGCAAGAACAACGGCTTTTTTAACGCCGGCCTGCTCGATTTCACGTGCCTTGGCTTTGGTGATGACCTCCCCTGCTTCCGCAAGGACTTCTCCCGTTACCTGGCTCGCGACAGGCTCCGCAAGCGTGCATCCGGCAAGACGGTCGGATATCGCAAGTTTTTTGTTGTATTTATAACGGCCGACTCTTGAAATATCATAACGGTGGGGATCGAAAAACAGGTTTTCCAAGTTCGTCTGCGCCGCTTCAAGTGTAACAGGCTCGCCCTGGCGAAGCTTTTTAAACACTTCCATAAGGGCTTCTTCCGCGTTGCGGGTTTCGTCCTTCTCAAGTGTCGCGTTGATTCTTTCATCATCACCGAAAAGTTCGACAATTTCTTCATTGGAGCCGAGCCCCAATGCCCTGATAAAAGTAGTGATTGATATTTTACGGTTTTTATCGATTCTCACATAATAAATTCCGTTGGAATCGGTTTCATACTCAAGCCAGGCACCTCTGTTCGGGTTGATGGTGCTTGAAAAGAGCTCGATACCGGTCTTATCATGTGTCATGTCAAAGTAGACGCCCGGAGAACGGACCAACTGCGAAACAATAACGCGTTCCGCACCGTTAATGACAAAAGTCCCGCTTTCGGTCATAATGGGAAAATCTCCCATAAAAACTTCGGATTCTTTAATTACGCCTGTCTGCTTATTGATTAAACGCACGGTTACCCGCATCGGCGCCGCGTAAGTAGCGTCCCTCTCTTTGCATTCACGCACGGTATACTTTGGCTTGTCGTCGAGACTGTATCCGACAAATTTAAGCGACCAGTTACCGGTGTAATCCTTGATTTCGTCAATTTCCCTAAAAACTTCTTTCAGTCCGACTTCCAGAAACCATTCGTACGATTTTTTTTGGATTTCAATCAAGTTAGGCATATCCATAACTTCATTGATTTTCCCAAAACTCATTCTCGTGCGGTTTCCTCGTTCAACGGGAATAACTTTCAGCATCAGCCTATCACTCCGTTCTATATTTTTCGCTCATTGCGGGAAGATGATCATCGCAACAGAAAAAACCATGTGAATATTTTTGCCTGAAAAATAATTAACACTTGATTTTTTTGCGGCACATGATATAATGGATTCAGCAGCAAAAAAGGGAATGCGCACAGTGTTCCATTATAAATAGTGCAGTGTACTATTATAGACAACAATATTTTGATTGTCAAGTGTTTTTTTCTTTTTTTTTGCTTTTTTTGGATTTTTATTTTATTTTACTATAATTGCAGGGCGGTTTTTCAAAAACGAAAAACCGCCCTGACTTTATTTTCTTTTTCCTGATAATTGACAGCTGTAATCAGTTAATAATTTTGATATTACACTGAATTCAGCCGGAATCGCTTGATTCCTCTTTTTTCAGCCTTAACGCGCGCATTAGCTGAAGTTCCTGCATAACACGTTTTCTTTTTTCTCCGCTAAAGTCGTAAAACAGCATCGGTATCAATGCCGGCAACCGGCCGGCCAAAGGGCCCAGTGTGCTGAGCTTGAAAAGATTTTTCGTTATCTGCCGTGTGATTGCGGCTTCGGGACGGTCAGGTTTAATCCAAAAAGTCTCTGAGTTTTTTGCTTCTGCTGGGATGGCGGAGCTTGCGCAGCGCTTTTGCTTCGATTT
>CAYOAW010000102.1:0-7987 GCA_964402095.1 uncultured Eubacteriales bacterium
TTAATATTCATTCTTTATATTTATAATCCTTTGATATCATCTTGTAATACAACCATCCTATAAAATTAACAGGTTTAAAAAATATTTGCATTCTGGTTATAAAATCGCTTACTCTGCTCGCATTTGATTCAACATCAGAACAGCAAAACAAAGCAATCTTCTCTGCCTGCTCTTCCGGCGAGCAAGTTGGGTCAAGCTCCTGAATAATTGTTTTGCTTTCACCCGGCAAAAGATCAAAATAATTGTCTGAAAAAGGTAAAGCGGAGCATAACGATTCTAACCGTATCAGCCTTGCATAGCAATCGCTTTCCACGGTTATTATACTATGCTTATCAGATATTTCAACCGTTTTTTTAAGCTTTGCCTTTGGCAATTCAAGATTCTTTTCCTTGTTGAACAATACTGTTTTACGGGATATCAGCTTATCGCCAACAAACATCTCAGCCAGTAATCCGGTTCTTCTCAACGCATATTTTTCCCCAAGCTCATCAACCGACAAATAATACACAATAATGTTAGACAAACTTTCAACCGTTATTTCCTTTTTCCGTCTTTTTAAAATGCCTTTTTCAAAATCAAATATGCTGTATTGTACTATAACCGTTATATCTTCTTTATAGTCATTCAGGGCAAAAATACGGATATTTTCTTTGTTATTTTCAATTGAAACTGAAACTGGTGCATTACAATGCCGCGCAGTATATTGCAAGGCTTTATAGTTCCCGAAATAATCAATGCTTGACCAGGAGCAAACAGGCCAGCAATCATTCAACTGCCAAAACATCGAACCGTTGCATCGTCCTTTATTTCTGCGCCAGTGCTCGATAGCATCCGCAACGCATTCCTGCTGCGCAACCTGTGACAGGTAGATAAAATCAACGAACTTCTTCGGCAGCCTGAAGCGCGCAGCGATATAATATACCATTTTCATGTTGCCGCTCATGCATTTCTGGTGCGCCTTAAAAACAGCGGATGTCAGTGAGTAGTCCGCCGGCTTGGCGAAACGCTGTATCGTCTTAATATCCGGCAGAGATTCGAAGCCGAATTCACTGCAAAAGCGCGTCATGCGACTGCGGTAATAATCCATCGGCTGCAAACCATGCCAGACAGCCCACAAATGTGTATCCCCGACATTATCCTTGTTATAGCCTTTTTTATGTGAAACACCGCAAGGTGAACCGGGAATATAACAAGTTGAAATATCATATTTACGAATTTCAGGTTCTAAAATATGATAAAAGAACCTCTCTGTCCATATAATAAATTTCCTGCTTAACGGCCAGGCTGCCGAAAGAGCCTCAATTTCATTATTTCCACACCAAACCGCCAAGCAAGCATGATGACCAAGCCGGCTGACTATATTTTTAACTTCTTGTTTTACATTCGATAAAAAATCAGCATCAAAAAAAGGATAAGGCTGGCAGGCGAAAGCAAAATCCTGCCATAAAAGAATACCCACTTTATCACAAAGAGCGTACATCTCGTCACTTTCGTAATAGCCTCCGCCCCAAACTCGAAGCATATTCATGTTTGAAAACAGCGCAGCATTAATGTAGTAATTAAGTTTTTCCGAGCTAAAACGGTTGATAAACGAATCGGGCGGTATCCAATTGGCACCTTTGACAAACAATGGCACCCCGTTAAGTACAAATTGGAAATTACTTCCGTACCGGTCTCTTTCTCTGTTAAGAATCAATGTACGCAATCCGATTGTTTTTTCCGACTTATCTGCTGTTATGCCTTCTTTAGCAATTGTCAGCCTGACAATATATAAAGGCTGTTCTGCTTTTCCGGACAAATCGTTTGTCCACCATAGTTCCGGATTTTCAATATTTACAGTTGTAACCATCGTACTTCCGCATTCCCCGGAAAAAATAATCGGCGGCTTGCTTGGCTGAATAATTTCAAGTTCATAGCCCAGTATCCCATTCGCAAAATTATCAATTCTCGCCGAAATTAACAGGGTGACTTTTTTGTCCTCATGGGTTTGATTTATCGTTAATTCCTTGATTTTAGCAATTTTTGTAAGCTCAATCTCTATATTTTTTGTTATACCACTGGGAGGCAAAACGGGACCCCAGTCCCACCCGAAGTGGCACTGAGGCTTTCGGATATGCTGTATACCATCCATCCCATTCCAATTCTTTGGGCATTTTTCCTTTGCCTGTTTTTCATTGATATATTTAACCGGTGAATAAAACACAATGCATATGGTATTTTCGCCTTCAACCAAATATTTTTTAATGTCGAATATGTACTGCACATGCGCATTTTTACCTTTTCCAACTAATACATTGTTGATTAATATATCGCAAACCGTGTCAAGCATATCACATATAAGCGTTATTTTTTCATAATCTAATTCGGACTTTTCAATCGTAAATTCTCTGGTATACTCCCAGTCCATCAGTGCAACCCAAAAAACTTCCTTTTCATTTATACCGTCAAATGGGTCAGGTATCTTGCCCAAGTTCAGCAAATCAGTATAATTGCAACCGGGGACGGTCGCTTTCAGCCATTCATCCTCCGTTGTGGATTTAAATTTCCATATACCGGTTAGCGATTTTTTCATTGCAAACTCCCTAATTGAAGATAAAATCTTGATTAAAGTTTAATTCAGCAATTGCCCTCATATACATATTTCAAATTTCTACGCGCAATTTTGGCTAAAGCATATACAGTTTTCACCGGTGTCGCGTCTCTGTCGGTCATCTTCCACCGCGGGAAGAAACGGGTCACATGCAACGGGATTTCGGGGTCGACGGAGGCCAGCCAAAGGGAAAGCGCATCCATTTCTGCTTCCGAGTCATTTTCGCCGGGGACAATGAGGGTGGTTATTTCCACATGGCTTGTTCGTGCCGCCAGACGGATAGTTTGTTTCACTGTTTCCAAATCCCCGCCGATCATTTTGTAAAAGCGCTCGGTAAAGGCTTTTAGGTCGATGTTCATGGCGTCAATATATGGCAGGAGCTCCAGCAGCGGTTTTTCGCAGATGGTGCCATTGGTAACCAAAACATTTTTAAGGGTATGCTCCCTTGCAAGTTTGGCGCAGTCCAAAACATATTCATAACCGACCAGCGGTTCATTGTATGTGTAAGCAATGCCGATATTGCCTTGCTTTACCAGCGCCAGGGCTTTTTCCACGAGCGTTTCGGGTGAAACAAACTGCGTTTCGGCAGTGCCTGCGTCTGCCATAGAGATATCACTGTTTTGGCAGAACGGGCAGCGCAAATTGCAGCCGTAGCTGCCCACGGAAAGAATCCGGCTGCCCGGGTAAAAACAGTGAAGCGGCTTTTTTTCGATTGGATCAAGCGCCATAGATGTTACCTTGCCGTAGTTTTCGCAAATGATTGTGCCCTGCACATTTTTGCGCGCGCGGCAGATGCCGGTTTTGCCTTCTTCCAAAGCGCAGTGATGCGGACAAAGCTCACAGATAACTTTCATTTGTGGCGCACCACCTCAAACCGCTCCAAGGTATAATTTTCATCCGGTTTAATTCCGCCCTTTTGAATGGCGATAGAGACTTGCTGTTCCGGGGTATTCACACCGTCCAGATTGGGCAGCAGCAGTCCCCTTTTATAGCCCTTTGAAACGATGACGCCATATCGCTTCACATCCAGTTCGGCAATAGACGCTATCGGCTCGGCCGGAGTGAGTACATCCACGCTGTAAACAATATCTTTCAGCTCAGATTCGACCACTTCCGGAAAGCGCGGGTCCTCTGTGCCGGCACTGACTGCGTTTCGAATTATCTCATCCGCCACCGAATCCGTTACGGGACTTATTGTTCCGATGCAGCCGCGCAGTTGACCATGTTTTTTAAGAGAAACAAAGGTGCCCGCACGTTGGTTAAGCATTTCCTCAGGTAAACCGGTGGGAATTTTGATTTTCACACCGGTTTTTACAAATGTTTCAAGCGAAAGTCTGGCAAGGCGCACATAGGCATCCTCCCCGGATTTCACGGCATTAATCTGCTCTGTTTGTTTCTTTATATATATTTCATCAAAATGCCGGTTTTCATCATCCCCGTTGATTATAAAAGCGCAAACACCGTAACCTACACCAAAAGTGCCCTCATAAGAGAGAAATTCGGCATTCACGGCTTTTCCGTCCAGTGCACCGGCCATTATAATGAATGAGCGAAGACCGCATTCGGCCGCCGATTCACAGAAGTCCTCGTCAAATGTTAAAAAGCGTAGGAAATCCGACTTTGCCATTGCGGCGGTAATGTCCTTGTCAAACGCAGGCCCTGCCGCGTCAAAGCCATAGGGGCCGTCCTCTTTCAGCTTGTGGGATAGATCGCCGCTGGCGACAAACACAACGCGGCGCGCAAGTTTTTCAGCGGTGCCGGCGATACATTTGCCAAGCCGGTAATGATCAAGCGCAGATAAACCGGATAAACCTATGCGAACAAGTTTATAACTTGTGTATTGTTCATTGATAAAACGCAGCGGCACAATGGTGGCGTGATCAAGAGCTTTTTCACGCTCGCCCAAGGTGCCCGCCGGAAGTTTTTCTTTTTCAGCCGCTTCGGTAAGGGCGTTTACAAACTCACTGTCGTATACCGCTTCGACTTTCACATTATTAACGCCGAATTTGCCCAGGTCACCGCGGGCGCTCTGCCCCGGTGAAATATGAAAATAATCGCTGTACATGACGGCATGCGGTGAAGTTAAAACAATGGTATCCGGTTTTAACTTCGCTATTTGCCGGGCTGTTTCTTTATAAGCATCAATGGTCTTTTGGATTTCTTTTTCCTTGCCCTTGCCCACTTCGGGTAAAATGATAGGCGGATGAGGCACAATGAATGCGCCGGCAATTGACATGATAACCACTCTCCTTCATACAAACATAAATAAGCTTTTCTTCGGAAGCAAACCCCCGCCATAATCAGGAAAAGTTACGCACCATTTTTGCAAACAATGAATCATCAAGGCCGGAATTTAAATATAAATACCTTCTTCGCGCCAAATTTTATTCATCAACTCATAGCGTTCCAACGGCATACCGGTATAGATACAGTTCGAGGTTGAAAATATATATCCGTAACCCGGCATACCCTGATGCAATGCGCGCCTTACATCGGCAGCGACCTCTGCTTCGGTACCGGTTTGCAGCAACCCGCAATTAACATTGCCAATTAAACAGACTTTGCTTCCTACCAGACGTTTCACCTTTGCAAGATCAACACCTGCTTGCGGGTCAATCGAATGCAAAGCGTGGGGATTGCATTGCACCATTTGGTCCAATATTGGCATAATATTGCCGTCTGTATGTTTTATTGTATAGAACCCAAGATCCCGGTACGCTTTGATGATTTGGGCAAGGTAAGGTGTTACGAATTCCGAAAACATTGACGGGCTGAGAAATGGATTCGTGTTGAAGCAATAATCGGAACACATGGCAAATCCGTCAACCAGCCCCGGGTATTTAGAAAGTTTTTCCGCTTCCCTGATATGGCTGTCAACCCTATTTTGCGCCTTTTTCTTCATTTTTTCCGGTTCTTCTATAAACTGTACAGAAAACTCCAGCATATCTTCCCCTTTTGGAATACCAAAAGTAGGGTCGCCATATACCATTACAAAATACTCATCGCCTATTTTTTCGCGAACAACATTGTAAAACTTTATCTGCTCTTCAAACTCTCCGTTTGGCGACCCGACAAATAGCGCACTATGGCCGTATTTTTTTGCAATATCGATATAGCAATCAACCTGGTCACGCCTCAAAAGATCTTTTTCCGTTTCACTCATTTGATTCCATTGATTAAAACACCTGTGATCGGGATGAACCTTGCCAAGAACTTGCATTGTCAGATAAAACACAAGTTCAAAGTGCGGAACTTTACCCGTTATGGGTTTGCGCTGCAGCGCTGATATAAATCTTTGTTTTTCCGTCATACAATTCCTCCTTATATAATAAAATTATAACAGACATCGGTCTTTATTACAATAAATACAAGAGACTATATAATATTTTATAACCATCTTTGGAGTACTATAAATAAATACATAAAAACAGCTCCGCCCTGTCAGAAATCATAAAAGGGCAGAGAATAAAAAGCAATATTTAATTCTGCTGAGAATAATCAACTATAATATAAGCTTTGAGGAAACTAATTGTTTTCCATAAATAACATTTCAAAGCTTTCGGGCACCGGAGCTTCAAAGCAGAAAACTTTGCCTGATAATGGGTGTATCAACTCAAGTTTACTGGCATGAAGTCCTAATCTTCTGATTGGATCCATTTCTGCACCATATTTTTTATCGCCAATAATACTATGACCTATATCTTTCATATGAACTCTAATCTGGTTTTTTCTTCCCGTTTCCAAATGAATATCAAGCATTGTATATTTTTCATTTTCTTTCATGACGGTATATTTTGTTATTGCTTCAAGTCCGTCTCCGCGTTTATTGCTTGAATATACAAGCAATGTTTTAGTCTGTTTTAGCCAAGAATGTATCTCTCCGCTTTTTTCATTTAACTTCCCCTCAACAATTGCTATATATTCACGTATTGTTATCAGCGAAGACCAATCCGCCTGCAAAGCATTTTTCAAGTCCTCTTTTTTTGAAAACAGCAGTACGCCCGAAGTATCACGGTCAAGGCGATGCACAACATAGGCATTATTGTTTATATCGGTGTTCTTGATATAACAATTCATCATTTTATGTGCAGTAAACTCACCTTGATGTCCTGTAGATACAGTTACCAACCCTATCGGTTTATTTATTACTATAAAATCATTGTCTTCATAGATGATATCCGGCCATAAGCCGTTAATACATGTCGAATGTTTTTTCATATCGACACATACAATTTGCCCTGGCTGCAAATCATAATCATACTTTGTAACAACTATGCTATCAACCGTTACAGCACCTCTGGTTAAAAATGATTTAATATTATTCCGTGACTTTCCGGAAACATTTTTCAGTAAAAATTCTAATAAACCAGATTGATCATATACTGAAAAATGCAAATTATAATTGTTATTAATTTGTTTGCTGAGCATTTTTCTATTCATTTAATACTCCTTAAAAACTACATATAAGTAAAACAAAAGCGGCTAAGCTTCTATAGGCTTAACCGCCGGTTGTTCTCAATATTGATCTATTTCCAATCAAGGCTGACATTTAAGCCTTTTACTTTGTATTTTACATCATCAAGATTATCCTGAGTCTTTAAGGATTTAACAAGCGCATCTCTCATAGATTTATTTTTCATAGTAATCGTTGTCTTAAGTTCTAAACTGTTAAGAGTTGCAACGCCGGTAAGCATAAAGCCCGTCTGCCACCAATGGTTCTGAGCTTCCCGTTTAAAATACGGATGGCCATATCTTAATACTTCAAGGTCCATTACAAGGAAGTTCTCTTTACTTGCGCACTGATATTGGTAACCTGCAGTTGATTTGCGGGTATAAATTCCGACTTCAGCTCCGCTTGTGATACCGTATTGCCCTTTCCAAAGCTTAACCATCCAGTTTAATCCGGCATAATTAAAATAAATACTTCTTGTTTTGAAGTACATTGATGTTAGAGGCGCGACAAAATCATAAACCAAATTATAGCCGAAAGCCCTTTGCCATGGATCAATTGATGAATAAAAAATATTTTGGCCGGCATCATAGTTAAAGCCCATACCGGCCATACCTTTTCCGTTTGGGCCATAATACAATTTTTTATCCTTATTATAAATAATTCCAGGGGAAACTGTTTTGCATTCACCTATTTCCTCAGGCAATTTATTTGTTTTTATTTGGCTTGCTGATTTTTGTGAACCGGCTGCAACAACTGATTTTGAAGTTGCCGCAAATACATCAAAAGATATCACTTGTTCAGTAATGAATATCACAAGTGCAAAAGCCATGATATTAAAAAATAATTTTTTTATTTTTCTCATATCTTTCCTCCTGTTTTTTATAACATATTTTATAATTATTCATTACAAATGTCAATAGCCGATTATTATTTCACAATTTATG
>CAYOAW010000103.1:0-7970 GCA_964402095.1 uncultured Eubacteriales bacterium
CCCTTCCGGTATTTAAAGATGCGGCTGCCCCGGGTTGGCAGGGTGCGTATGACGGTGCCGGCACACAAAAACTTAAGGCATTTCAAAACGCCTTAAAGCCGGGCTGTTTCTGCTGCCCGGGCCGGGCTTTCGGGAACGGCGGAGACACGCCGAAGCGGGGCTCCCAATCAGTCCGCCAGTTCCAATTTTGCCAACAAATCCTTTAAGACGACTAGTTCTTCTTTGGATAAGGTGGTTCCTTTGCTTACTTTGATGTGTTCGGGATCCCAATCACGAATGTCATACTTCGGATCTCTGCCTCCCCAACTGACAAGGTTGAGCTCCTTGGTCCATCCGTTTGGCTTGCTTGAAAGAACACCGATTTCCTCAATAATTTTCGGGGAAAAGTCAGCCATGATTAGTCCTCCTCATATATTTGAAATTAATTAATCCCAGTTTTCACACGCGAGTATGTTTTGCAGTTCTTTCAGCTTTTTTTTCTGTTCCTTGCAGTCCGGCATATATTGCTTAACAATCGACCAAAATCTGCTGCCGTGGTTGTGCTCGGCAATGTGCGCGAGTTCGTGTATGACAACATAATCCACACACCGCTCACCGGCCATGATCAGGCGCCAGGAATAATTAATGCTGTTCTTTCCGCTGCAGGAGCCCCATCGTGTTTTCGCAGAATTGACTTTTACATCAACCGGATTCAGGCGCATAATTTTTGCGTATTCCTGTGTTTTGGATGTCAGCCACTGTTCGGCAAGGCTTTTATAGATTTTGATGAGCCCGGATTTCAAATCGTTTGCCGGCATACCCCCAGGGGCATAAAACCGGCTGCCGTCAAACCCCATTTTCGGGAAATCCACCGTTTCGAGAGGATAACGCTCGCCTAAAAAAAGGAGACTGTCGCCGGGAGAAACGGCAAACGCGTTCTTTTTCAGCGCCTGTTCGCGCATCCCGGCGGTCTTCGTTTCCAGAAGCTGCCGGTTGGCATTGACAAATTTTTCGATTTCGCGCTCATTGATATTTTTAGGGCATCGGACTTCAATACTGCCGTCCTTCAGCACATATATTGCGGCGGTTTTCCGGTTCGCTCTTTTTATGGTGTATGACAACATGTGAAATTCCTGCCCGGTACAAATTTTATCGGCCGGCAATCCTTATAATTTAAATTGGATAAGAAAAACACCTTATAAAATAATAAATTAAAAATTTTTAATGATATAATTATATTTATATTACAACTATTGATATTTATAGTCAATATCTATATAAAAAATATTTTTTGTGATTTTTATACGTAAATTTTGATAATATTTTAAGGGTTTTGTTTGACATATCTATACTTCTTTGATAAAATATAAAAATAGCGGATGCTGACTCAGAATTAAAAAGAACTGAATAATTTTCAATATACTAAGGAGGAATGTGTTTTGACAGATCAAAAAACGTTGGCATATATTAATTTATATGCCGTGCTGGGCACACTGGAAAATCTCTGCGAGTTGGACCCCGCAGCAAGTGCCTTGCTGACAAACAAAAAGCCTCTGTCCATCGGATTTGAGGTAAAAAACGGTCCAAGCGCCACACTGACTTTTAAAAACGGCAAATGCAGAATGGAACAGGGTGCTCAAAACTGCGATATCAAGCTTCCTTTTTCTTCCTGCGAAAAATTCAACGGATTGCTTGACGGTACGGTTACACCGATCCCCTCTAAAGGTTTCACACACATAGGGTTTCTTTTGAAAGACTTTCAGGGCTTAACCGATTTGCTTACAAAGTACATGCGTCCGACTCCGGAGGATCTGGAAGACGAGGATTTCTTTGTTATCAGCACATCCCTGATGTTTTACACCATCTCGGTTGCTATTTCTCAAATTGCGAACAACGATAAAATCGGAATGTTCTCCGCGGACCATATGGTTGACGGTGATATCGAAATGTCCATTGAAGGCGGTCCGGCGGCTACTGTCCGCGTGAAGAACCACCGTCTGGTCACCATTAAATGCGCGCCGTCTAATCCGCGCGCCGTCATGCATTTTTCTTCCGTCAAGCTTGCACGCGATTTGTTTGACGGCAAGGTCAATGCCGTTGCCAGTATCGGTTCGGGTAAAATTATGATGAAGGGCATGGTTTCCATGCTTGACAATTTGAACAGGCTGCTCGACAGAGTCGCCCTGTATCTGTCTTAGGAGGCGCGTTATGAGCTTTAAAATTAATGACTATACAAACAGCGCAAAGCTTTTTGAAAGAGCGGCAAAAGTAATCCCGTCGGGTGTTTACGGGCATCAGGGGCCTGCCGAGGGCTGCTATATCCCGGTATCCTCCTTCCCGCTTTTCAGTGAAAAAGCCAAAGGCTCGTATTTTTGGGATGTTGACGGCAACAAATTTATCGATTATATGTGCGCCTACGGCCCCAATGTTTTAGGGTATGTGGATGAGGAAGTAAATGCCGCGGCTTTCAAACAGGCACAGATAGAGGACTGCGTCACCGCCCCGCCGAAAATCATGGTTGAGCTGGCGGAACTGCTGGTTGACACGGTGGCTTCGGCCGACTGGGCGTTCTTTGCCAAAAACGGCGGAGATACAACCACACTTTCCATCATGGCCGCAAGGGCAGCCACGCACCGCAAAAAAATTATTTTCATCAACGGCTTTTATCACGGCGTAGCGCCCTGGTGCCAAAAGGTTGATTATCCGGGTGTTATCGAAGAAGATGTTTCCAACAACCTCTATATCAACTGGAATGATTTTGACGCGCTTGAAAAAGTTGTCGCGGAAAACGAGGGTGAGATCGCGGCTTATATCGCGACACCTTATCTGCATGGCAATTTCAAGGATAACGAGCTTCCCGCGGAAGGCTACTGGCAAAAAGTCCGCAAGCTTTGCACGGAAAAAGGCATTGTCCTTATCGTTGACGATGTCCGTGCCGGCTGGCGTCTCGACCTTGCCGGATCGGACCATTTCTACGGTTTTGAAGCGGACCTTATCTGCTTCTGCAAAGCGCTGGCAAACGGATGGAATGTATCCGCTCTTTGCGGCAAGGAATGGCTGAAGAGCGCTGTCAGCGGCCTTACGTATACAGGCAGCTATTGGATGAGCGGCGCTCCGTTCGCGGCGGCAATCGCCTGCATCAATAAAATGAAAGCAATCGACGCGCCGGCGCTGTTCCGCAAAAACGCGCTGCTGCTGACCGACGGTTTGCGCGCGGCCGGTGCCAATAACGGATTCAACCTGGTTGTTTCCGGTGAGCCCGCGCTGTTCTATTTAAGGGTTGCGGATAAAGACGAAAACTTGATGCTTCACCAGGAATGGGTTTCGGAATGCGTCAAGAGGGGAATCTTTATCACCAATCACCACAATCATTTCATGAACGCGTCTCTGACACAGGATGATATCAAGCAAACGATTGATGTTGCGGAAGAGGCGTTTAATGTGCTGCGCAAAAACCATCCGGAACTGTAACCGGTCCGCCGGTTTAGCAATATTTTAAAGGAGGAATAACCAATATGCCATTAACAAAACAGGAATGGTTAGCCCTTGAAAAAAAGGCCAACGAGCTCAGACATCTTTGCCTGGACACCACCTATTGGGCGGGCAGCGGCCATATCGGGGGCGGAATGAGCATTATGGATATGCTTACCATCCTATACCACAAGTATCTCAACATCAAAACGGATGAGCCGCTTTGGGAAGACAGAGACCGTTTTATTATGAGCAAAGGGCATGCGGGGATAGCGCTTGCGCCCGTGCTGGTGGACAAAGGGTTTAACGACCCCGAGCAGCTGAAAACCTTCAACCACACCAATTCCAAGATGGGCATGCATCTTGATTCAAACAAAGTTATCGGCGTTGACGCTTCAACAGGTTCTTTGGGCCACGGGCTTTCCATAGCGCTTGGCACAGCCCTTGCCGCAAAGGTTAAGGGCAAAAGCTATAAGACATACTGCATTCTCGGCGACGGCGAGTGCGATGAAGGCTCAAACTGGGAGGCTGCTATGTCCGCAGCCCATTACAAGGCAACAAACCTGATTTCCTTTGTTGACCGCAATAAATGCATGATTGACGGCAAAACAGAGGATATCATGGGGCTTGAACCGTTTGCCGATAAGTGGAGAGCTTTCGGGTTTATTGTCAAGGAAGTGGACGGGCACAATATCAAGGAACTTTGCGAAGCGGTTGATTTTGCGCTTGAAAACAAGGACGGCCCGGTAATGATTATCGCCAATACGATAAAGGGCTGCGGTATCGATTATATGGAAGGCGATTACCGCTGGCATTACGGCGCTATTGACGAGGAAAAATACGGAAAAGCCAAAGAGAGCCTTGACAAATATTACGAAACCCGCAAAGCGAGAGTTGAAAAAGAAGGCTGATTTCAGCCGCTGCCAGTCAAACAATATTTTATATAATAAATCTCCGTTTTTCACCGCGCGGAAAGCGGAAGATAAAATTTAAAAATCTTGTGCGGAGGAAAGGTGCAAAAATATGGCAGGCGGATTAACTTATACAGCTGTTGAGTCAACCGCGCTTTCAACAGCGGAATATTACGGCAAAGCACTTTGTGAGATCGGTAAAGAGCATCCGGAAGTGGTCGCGCTGACCGCTGATCTCGGCAAGTCAACAAAAATCGGCATGTTTGGCGAAGCTTTTCCGGATAGATTTTTCAATGTCGGAATAGCCGAGCAAAATATGTTCGGCGTCGCTGCAGGCATGGCCAAGGCGGGGCTGGTCCCCTTCTTGTCAACATTTTCAACATTCGCGTCCCTTCGCAGCGCCGACCAGCTCCATACAGATATCTGTTATCAAAATGTCAACGCGAAAATAATAGCTACCCACTCGGGCACATCTTTCGGGCAGGCAGGCTCGACGCATCACGCGATATGCGATTTTGCGGTTACCCGTTCCCTTCCGAATCTTACCGTTATATGCCCGGCCGACGGGATGGAAACCGTAAATGCCGTACGCGCGGCTTATGAAACGCCGGGTCCCTTCTACATCAGAATCAACAGAGGATTTGACCGTGTGCTGTATCCCAATACCGATTATGGTTTTGAGGTTGGCAAGGCAGTTACGCTGCACGAGGGCACAGATATTACCGTAATTGCGTGCGGATCATGCGCATTCCAAGCGCTTCAGGCGGCAAACTTCCTTGAGAATTCCGACGGTCTCAAGGTGCGTGTGCTGAACATGCACACCATCAAACCGATTGACCGTGAAGCGATTGAAAAGGCGGTT
The DNA here is from genome assembly GCA_964402095.1 of uncultured Eubacteriales bacterium. GTDB lineage: Bacteria > Bacillota > Clostridia > Oscillospirales > Acutalibacteraceae > UBA1447. The sequence goes on from CAYOAW010000103.1 coordinate 5,224, forward strand.
ATGGATACCCGCCGGATTATTACGGTTGAGGACCATACCGTTCTCGGCGGCCTCGGAAGCGCGGTTGCGGAAGTGGTTGTCGAATCCGGCAAAGGCTGCGGATTCAAGAAACTCGGTATTCAGGACAAATTCGCTCCGATAGGCCTCCATGAGGATATCATGTCTATATTGGGCATTGACTCCAACGGAATAGTCGAAGCTGTCCGCGAAGTAATGAAAAAAGACTTTGAGCTTGATGATAACTGGGATGACGAGGTTTAAGCCAGCCGCCAGGCAGGTCAAAAACCGAACACCCGGAAAGGAATGATATTATTGGCTTCAAAAGAAGAGATATTCACGAACAAAATATTCCTTTGCGCGGCGCTTCCGCTTGTAAAGGTCATTGCCATGGATAGTCCCAAACTTGCAAAAAAGTTTGAGCATACGCATAAAGTGATACAAGTGAGCGCCATTGACCCTGAAAGTCCGGAGGGAAAAGTCGCGACACATTTTGTCATCAACTCGGGCGAATGGCTTGTTCATGCGGACAAGGTTGACAAAAATCCTCACATCGAGCTGGAATTTAAAAGCGTTGAATCCATGAATGCTTTTTTCAAGGGTAAAATAGGCCCCGCGACCCTGCCAAAAATGCGCGGATTGAAGAATACGGGCGCGTTTGTCGCTTTTATGCAGGTGCTGCTCAAAATGTCCGCGCTGCTCGGAGCGAAAACACCCCCGGAAGATGAAGAAACAAAAAAACTGCTTGTCAAGTGCTTCTTCTATCTCCTTTCGAGCGGTATCAGCACATTGAACAAACAGGACCATGAAGACGTCCACAACTGGGCGCTGAAGAGCCCTGACAGAGTTTACGCCTGGGCGGTCAACGGATATCCCGAACTTTCCGCCTATATCCGTGTAAAAGCGGGCAAGAGCAGAGCCGGCAGAGGGGAATACAAGCGGGCAATGCCGTTTTTCACCTTGCGGTTTGACAGCCTGAACAGCGCGCTCGGTATTCTGATGTCCACCGACGATATGCTGGAGGCAACAAAAGCCGGCCGGCTGATTATGGACGGTGCGCCGGAATTCGGGGCGCAGATAGGCGAATACATGCTGACCGTTGCGGGTTACGCGCAGTAACAGTCAAAAAATTCAACGGGGCAGGCCAAAACTGTTGGCCTGCCCCGTAAATAAATGAAATTTTTCAATACGGCGGATGGGGCTCGTCTTTACGGTAGGCGTCCATGATATCCCTGAAAATTTCTCCGTTGGAGGGCGGTGTCCAGGTAATCGCGTTCGCGCCCGCCGCTATGGTTTCGATTATTGATTCATCATTCGGCCCGCCGGTGGCGATAATCGGCACGTCGGGAAAATCTTTGCGGATTTTCGCGACAAGCTTTGCGGTGCCGCCCGCAGCCGAAACATTCAGAATAGCCGCTCCGGCTTCAAGCCTTTTTTCGATGTCATCCCGTTCGGAAACCACCGTCACGACAATCGGAATATCCACCGTTTGCTTGAGCCGTTTAATGACTTCATTTTTGGTGGGCGCGTTGACCACAACGCCTAAAGCCCCTTGAAACTCCGCGTGCAGCGCGAGGTTGACAACTCTGATCCCCTGTGTCAGGCCGCCGCCGATACCCGCGAAAACCGGAACATCAGCGGCCGTCATAACCGCCTGTGTAATTACCGGCTGGGGTGTAAACGGGTAAACCGCGATGATCGCGTTTGCGTTGGTGTTGCGGATGATGCTGACATCCGTGGAGAACAATACAGAACGTATTCGCCTCCCTAAAATCCGTATTCCCGAGCAGTTATTTATAGATTCCGGAACCTTAAGCATAAATTTTCGCAAATAGCCGTCTATTTCCGGCACAAATTGCTCCGGCACAATACCCCTCTTTTCTTTTTCAGAATGCAGAATAAATTATACTATTGTTTTACTGCTTTATTTTTCCCGAAGGAGAATAAGATTCCGGCGGGCTGCCAATCATAAAAATTTTACATTTGTTTAACAAAGAATCTGTCAAAAGGAGGCATTTCAATGAGTTTCAGCGAAATCAATATCAGGCAAATCGATAAGAGCGCAGTAAGCCTTATCAATGACGAGTGGGCGCTGGTTACTGCCGGCGGCAAAGAAAAGTGGAATACAATGACAATCAGCTGGGGCGGACTCGGCGAGCTTTGGGGCCGTGACGCGGCATTTATTTTTATAAGGCCGCAGCGCTATACCCGCGAATTTATCGAAAAAAGCGAAATTTTTACCCTCAGCTTTTTCGGCGGCCATTATAAAAAGGAGCTTTCGCTGTGCGGATCAAAAAGCGGAAGGGAAATTGACAAGGCTGCGGCCACCGGGCTGAAACCGGTTTTTATGGAGGGAGCGGTTGCATTCGAACAGGCGGAACTGGTGCTTGTATGCAGAAAAATAGCGTTCCAGGACTTGGATCCGGCTGGTTTTTTGGATAAAAGTATTGAAGATAACTATCCGTCAAAGGACTACCACAGGCTTTATGTCGGCGAAATCTTAAAAACTTATAAAAAAAATTAATTTTTTTAAAAAAACGCTTGCATTTTTAAAAACAGGGTGTTATAATCTCCTAGCGATTGAGAACGGGTCTGCGTTCTCAGCCGGTGTTTATTACGATGAGGGTCCACCCGTTCCCATCCCGAACACGGAAGTTAAGCTCATCGGTGCTGAAAATACTCGGAGGGCAGCCTCCCGGGAAGATAGGTCAACGCCGGCACAAAAAATTCAGCCGCCCAAAAGGGCGGCT
>CAYOAW010000104.1:0-7605 GCA_964402095.1 uncultured Eubacteriales bacterium
ACATGACAAAACTCTGCAAATTCGGATTCGAAAGTTTTTACAAATTCGCCGTCAATAAATGCAGCTTTGCCGCAAACAAGATCAATCGCATGCAGAAAGTCTTCTTTGTGATCATTAAATTGTCTCTTTATATTACAGAAATCAATAAAATCATTCATTTCTTCACCTAAGCCAAATAAAATTTTGAGTTACTTTTGTTCGTCTAAAATATTTTCTGAAATTATATAGCGTGGTCTGTGCTTCGTTTCAAAATAATTTTTCCCAACATACTCACCGACAATGCCTATAGTTAATAGGGTCGTTCCTCCGATTGCCCAAATAGATGCGAGCAAAATCAGCCAGCTGACTGTATCGCCGGCAATCGCCTGATTTATTATATAAACTGCAATTACCACGGCAATTAACAAAAAAAGAATGCCGATATTGCTAATAAGACGAATAGGCTTTAAACTGAAAGAAGTTATTGCTTCACTAAAAATAAACAACAGTTTCCAAAACGAATATTTTGATTCCCCGGCAAATCTTTTGTTTCGTTCATAGTAAACAATTGAATTCTTATAACCTATCATCGGTAAAAGCGCGGGTAAAAAAAGATTTACTTCAGAATAACCCGATAATGCCTCGATAACTCGGCGGCTCATAAGCCTGTATTGTGAATGGTCCGGAATCAGTTCTGTTCCCAGCATTTTCATCATTTTATAAAAAACTTTTGCAGGGAATCTTCTGAAAAAAGAATCCTTTTTACGGGATGACCGGACACCATAGACAATATCGTTGCCTGCATAATAGTCCACAACCATCTTGTCAATCGCGTCAATGTCATCTTGTAAATCCGCATCCATTGTGATAACCATATCGGCACACTCTTTGACGGCCATCATACCGGCAATGTAAGCATTTTGCTCACCGCTGTTATGGGCAAGTCTGATACCGGAAAAAAAATCATTTACTGAATGAAGTTGCTTTATTATGTTCCATGTATTATCTTTTGACCCGTCATCAACAAAAAATATCTTGCTGTTTTCGCTTATAAGTTTTTTTTCAATCATATCTCTGATTTTAAGATCAAGTCTCCTTGAAGTTTCAGGAAGAACTTCCTCTTCATTAAAGCAAGGGATTACTAAACAAAGCGTTTCGCACATATTATCACTCATTTACCATGTTTATACATGAATATACAATTTTTATAATTATATAACAAACAGTATTAGTTGTCAAACGAGTTGAAGATTTGTGTATTTGTCAATATATATCAACAAATTCAAGAATTCAATAGCTTTCAAGCGCATTGACAAAGTCAGCTTTTTAAAATATAATTATTATGAAAGAATATTTTTTATAATCTAAAATAAAAGTATTTTTTTAGCTTTTTTGCGAAATAATTTAATATATTAATTTTCGATTTGAGGTCTGTTTTTAATGAGTTTAAAGAATATATATTTAGTTCAAGCCGGAGAGAAATTCAGTGCCAAAAACAAAACGGCATATCTCCCTTACGCAGCCGGAGCAATAGCATCACAGGCATGGAGCAATGAAATTGTAAAAAATGCCTTCAAACTTGACCGCATAATTTTTTTGCGCGAGCCTATTGAACAAATTCTGAATTCTGTGCAAGATCCGTTTCTCGTCGGTTTTTCCTGTTACTTATGGAACTCTGAATATAACAACGCTGTTGCAAAAGCAATCAAGGCAGTTTTCCCAAAATGTATTGTGGTTTTTGGCGGTCACAATGTTCCATCAGACACCTCTTTACTGGAGGAATGTGACTATATAGATATTTTAGTGCATAAAGAAGGCGAAGAAGTCTTTGAAAAGATTCTTTGCTGCCTTGCAAATAATATGAATCTGTCAGAAGTCCCAAATATTTCCTACAGAGGTGATGATAATACTCTTGTTCAGACTGCGCGCACAGCAATAACAGGATGCGATTATCCATCGCCGTATACCGGCGGCTTTTTTGACAGCATCATCCGGGATAATCCCGATGTTTCTTTCTCCGGTATCCTTGAGACAAACCGGGGCTGTCCCAATAACTGCGCTTTTTGTGACTGGGGTCCTCGCAAAGATAAAGTCCGCATGTTCCCATTGGAGAGAATAAAAGGTGATATTGAATGGCTTTCGGAACATAGAATTGAATATGTCTGGGAAGTTGATGCCAATTTCGGTCAGTTTGAAAGAGATTCACTGATTACCGATTGGTTGATTGCGGCAAAAAAGAGAAATGGATATCCAAACCGCATTTACATGAATTATGCGAAATACAACAATCATCATGTTTTTGAGTTAGCAAGACGATTTTCAGAGGTTGACTTAAGCAAAAGCACAACAATTTCATTGCAGACTTTATCTGATGAAGTGCTTAATAATATCGGTCGAAGCAATATGACGCTGAAACATTTTTCTGAATTGATTACTCTTTATATGAAAGCAAGAATTCCGGCTTATTCGGAGCTGATTCTTGGTTTGCCCGGGGAAACATATGAAAGCTTTACTGCGGGAATGGGAAAATTGCTTGAATCGGGGCAGCATTCGGGAATTGAGGTTTATGACTGTAACCTTCTGGCAAATTCAACGCTTGCCGATATGGACTATATCAGAGAACATGGAATCAAAGCTGTTCATGTTCCGTTCTTTACCCAACACAGCGAAGCTACAACTGATGATATTGTTGAATATTCGGACATTGTCATCTCTACAAACAGTCTTCAATCTGAAGACTGGGTCAGATGCAAAATTTTTGCCAATGCTATTCAGAGTTTGCACTGTCTTGGCCTGCTTAGATGTTTTGCGATTTATCTCCACAATGAAAACGAGCTTGCTTACAATGACTTTTACGAAAAGTTAATCGAATGGTATTTTAACCATCCTCTAACTCTTGGTTACGAAGTCTTCAACAAAATGCATGAGATTTTGCAAAAGATGACATCGGGTGTAAATGTTCAATATTATTATAACGAAAACTTTGGTAATGTTCGTTGGTTTCTTGATGAGGGAGCATTTCTTTGCTTCATTTCTGATTTTGATCGTTTTTATAACGAAACGAGTGATTTCTTAAAGGTTTTTGATATTGAAGACGATATATTTGAGCAATTATTGGCATATCAAAAGAATATTATTTGTATTCCAAACAACAAATATTCTGAAATGTTGCTGGATTATGATTTTTTTCATTATTTTATAAACAGCCTTAATAACGAATACAAACCACTCAAAAAAATTAAACATATTATTAAAATATCCTCAGGTGACAGTTTCTCGGATCTTTCCGATTATGCGAGAGAAGTCTTGTGGTATGGACGAAGGCTGGTGAAAACCTTAAGTACAAGCAACCCAAAATTTGTTACAATCGATATTTATTGAGCTAGAAATACGGATCAGAAATGTTATGCAGTTTTACCAAATATATATTTAACTGCAAGGAGAAGAATCTATTGAGAATACTGTTAACAACCCTAAATTATCGTTTGACTGGGCAAGAACCCCGACTTGTCCTCTATGTTTGCTGTCAATAGCCAGTTACCTTATCGCAAAAGGGATGTGGTAAAGATATTCGACAACATTGTGGATAAGGGCAGCATTACAAAATACATCAAAAAATACAACCCCGATGTTGTGCTGTGCCCCCCTATCAATAGGATAATGAAAAATTAGAAAATTTTCCTGACTGCTGCCTGCCATGTGGTGGGCAGCAGTTTTTATGCGGATATAGCATATCTGGTCCCTGCCGGTGAATTTGTGGCCGTAGTACATTTCCCGTTTCAGGATACCCCAAAAACCTTCCATCGGCCCATTGTCGATACAGTGTGCCACGCGGGACATGCTCTGCTTCCTTCTGGCTGCTTACAACTTTTGGTGAAAATGCGGCTTGTATATTGAAATCCACAGTCACTGTGAAACAGCAGGTGTGCTTCCGGGCTGGTTGACACGGCAACGTCAAAGGTATCAAATACAAGCCTGTTGTCGTTATGATCACCTATGCCATAGGCAAACGGTGCGTCGGTCGTACAAGTCTAAAACAGCACTCAAATAAATCTTGAGGATTTCTGCGCCAATATAATACTTAAATCCTGTCGCATCCGTCAGCCATTTCATGTTTGGCGCATCCGTATGAAATTGACGGTTCAGGTAGTTCTTAGCAATATATTCCGGTGACGCCGCACTTTTCGCACATCCGTGTTTCCTGTATCTAATAGTAGAATGAATATGAAGAGCACAGTCGATACGAAGAATGCGTTTATCATTGACATGGATGCCGTGATTTCTGTCCAACTCATCCCGTATCCTCCGACATCCTATATCCGAGTGCGCATTGTGGATTTTCTCTACTTCGCTCGCGATTCGGTTGGTTCAGCCAACTGTAATACGCCGACCGTGTGATGTGCAGAAAATCGCAGAGTTTCCATATGGAAAATTGCTGTTCATCAGACAGCGTCCTCACCGCATCGTAGGCTGATTGATACCTTGCAAAGCTCAGCGTCGCCTCCTCTCCAATTCTTTCACTTTTTTTAACAAAGCGTTCCCCATCTCCAAATCATAGTTTTTCCGTTCAAGTTGAGCTATTCTATCCTTCTGCTCTTCCTCAGGCGTACGGCTTGGCAATGTTCCGGCTTAGTGTACACGCCGATCTTCCAGCCCTGCCTCGCCCAGCTCGCGATACTTCTTCATACCTGTGTAAACCTGCTGATACGAAACCTGGTATTTAAGCGCTGTTCCGGCGTAATCGTTCCCGCCGACGATACATTCATTCCCTTACCATTTGGACCCGTTCCTCCCGTGTTGCATCTCTTCCTTTCGTCATGTTGCTCCCTCCTGTCTGTATCTTGAAGTCTTCATGACGTTTATACACCTTTAGCCAATTCCCAAGCTGCCTTTTATCCCTGATTCCATATTTTTCGTATATACCAATATATTTTTTTACTTGTTTCACCGCTAAACAGTGGATGCAAATAGTTTTCTTGAAAATTCGCAGTAAAAACCTCTTATTTTAGTAAGATGTTTTATAGAGCGATTCTTTGAAAGTACTGTTAATCAATACAGAACCGTTCCATGTTGAACAAAAGAGTGGGTGAGGACCGGACAAATTATCCAACCCGCACCCCTATTAAATTATATTTATTGAAATCAATGAGTTCTTAATTATTTTCGTTTAAAAGATTTTCGGCTATTATATATCGAGGTCTATGCTTAGTCTCTTTAAATATTTTGCCTACATATTCACCAACAACTCTTATCGCAAGCAACTGAAAAGCCCCTATCGCCCAAACAGATGTAAAAATAATCAGCCATGATGGTATAATGCTGTTTTCAACCTTCTGTACTATTATAGCAATAATTCCGGCAATAACCGCCAGAAAAGAAATCAACGAGAGGATGCTAATCATTTCTATTGGTTTTGTGCTGAAAGAAGTTATGCCATCGGTTGCCATTGCAAACAGCTTCCGGAGTGAGTATTTTGTTTCACCCGCAAATCTTCTATTTCTTTCATAGTAAACAATTGTGTTTTTAAATCCAAGTTGCGGGACAAGATAAGGCAAAAAAAGATTGACTTCCCCGTATTCGGAAAGCGCTTCGACAGCCCGCCGGCTCATAAGCCGATAATGGGCATGGTCGGGAACAATCTCAATTCCCATCATTCTCGTAAATCTGTAGAAATTTTCCGAGGTAAATCTTCGAATAAACAAATCGTTTTTTCGGGAAGAGCGCACGCCGTAAACAATATCGTTGCCTTGTTGATATTCCTTAACCATCTCATCAAGCACATCAATATCATCCTGTAAATCCGCGTCCATTGATACGATTATATCCGCATATTCTTTTACCGTAACCATACCGGCAAATAAAGACTTTTGCTGGCCAACATTGTGTGAAAGACTAAACCCTGAAAACATTTTGTTTTCATTATGAAGCTGCTTTATGATTTTCCAGGTGTTGTCTTTTGACCCGTCATCCACAAAAACCACTTTGCTGTTTTCACTGACGAGTCCCTGCTCAATCATTATTTTAATTTTATCGGCAAGGCGATTTGCCGTTTCGCTGAGAACTTCTTCTTCATTGAAACAGGGGATAACAATATAAAGCTTATCGTGCATTTCATCACTCTATTCTAATTTCAGTCGCCCTGATTTTATACTTATATTATAGTATGAGAATTATCTGTGAACGGTCAATCTTTGGCAAACCCGGCAACGGTACCGACATATGCTTGCGGAATTCCGACATCAAACATGGAGCCGTCAACGGCAAATCCAAAGAGCCCCGAAATTTTTCTAACCTCATCAAGAGCGTCAGTAAGCTGTATTTCTCCGTTGGTCGTGACATTTTCTTCAATATTTTTACCAAGCACATCGAATATTTCCGGAGTAAGCACATATTCGCCAAACACGGAATAGTAAAGTTTTATAGTCTCTTTTGAAGGGATTCCCAAATTCTTCTTTGCGTATTCCACACCCGGTTTTTCAACGAACTTGTGAACTTCCATGAGTTTTTCATCTTCTGCATTTGCAACCCATTTCCCGGTCAGAATACCATAATGCACAACATCATTCAGCGCTACCGGGTGAATTGACACAGTGGTTTTTTTCGTTTTTTCGAAAGCGTCAAGAAGCTGGTCCGTACAGCTCTTTTCATTGCCGGTGCGGTAAACAGTGTCCCCCAATATAAGAAGAACGGGTTGGTTGCCTGCGAAATGACGACATTGATAAACAGCGTGACCGAATCCGCGCCTTTCTTTCTGCACGACATATTCTATCTTGCTCCCGATATGGTGGATGAACTCTTCGTACAGTTTCATCTCCGGAGTAAGTTTTTCAAGATATTCATCCGGCAACGGGTCATTGAAGAATTTCCGATATTGCTCCCTGTCTTCATTCCCATTGATAACCAGGCAGAACTCCTCAATGCCTGCCCGCTCCAATTCTTCAAGCAGTACAAGAATAACAGGTTTTGCGAGGCCATCCAGATCCACAATGGGAAAGAACTCTTTTTTTATAAGTCTAGTCGCCGGATACATCCTTGTACCGAATCCGGCAACCGGAATAATCGCTTTCTTAACACTGTGCTGCGGCATAAGCGTTAATTCATATGCATCCATATGCCGGTCATTTTTTAGATATTGCATCAATTTTATCTGGCAGTCTTTGTCTTTTGCTATAAACTGAACAGTCCCGTCACCTTGAGATCCGACGCCCTTTCCTCCGTATGTCAGCTCTGTAACAACAGGATCATTTAATACGCTGTGCAAAACCGGCGCGTTAAGTTCCGACGGACAGGCAGGGGCTACTTTTTTATCAAAAAGCTTCTGTGCGCGAGTCATAAGCTCCCCCAGTCGAGGAGCGTTACCTTCTTCTATAAGCGCACAGGCGCGCGATACTATCTTGTGGTTGTCTTTACCCAGCGCGTCATGCAGACTACGGTCGAGCTCGCTCTGCGGATAAGGGAAGCTCTTATTCAAATCAGCCAATATTTTTACGGTATCCTTTTGGGCATTCAAATCTGCAAAAACAAAGAAAAGTTCAGCCCTTGATGTCAAACCGGTTGCCTCAAGATTATTCCCGTCAAACTTCATATATACAGGCCGTATGCCAAACGCGCAAGCTTGGTCCAATC
>CAYOAW010000105.1:0-7311 GCA_964402095.1 uncultured Eubacteriales bacterium
ATTCCGCAGATTATGAAAAGCTGCGGCGTGGATTACTTTTTAACCACCAAAATCGGCTGGAACGATACCAATCCGTTCCCGTATGACACCTTTTACTGGCAGGGCCTTGACGGCACAAAGGTTTTCGCGCATTTCAATACGACCCACTGCTTCCCCGACGCGGAAACACTGTCAAAACAGCTTGCCGACGGTTACGGGGACACTGTCAGGGAAACCACCGTCACCGATAAACGCATTGTAGCCTACGGCTTCGGCGACGGCGGCGGCGGACCCCAGTTTGAAATGATAGAACTTGCGAAACGCTGCAAGGATTTAAACGGCGTGCCGAAAGCGGAGCACATGCTTGTCGGCGAAGCGATGAAGCTTATCGAAGCAACCGCGGTCCATCCGAATACGTTCACCGGCGAGCTTTACCTTGAACTGCACAGAGGCACGCTGACCAACCAGCATATTATTAAGCGCAATAACCGCAAGGCCGAACTGAGCCTTCGCAATCTCGAATTTTTTACCGTTAACGAAGCGGTCAGGCATGGCAGTATTGCGTCAAGCGAGGCGGTCGAACCGCTGTACCGTTTGATGCTTATCAACCAGTTCCATGATATACTGCCGGGCACCTGTATCCCGAAAGCCCACATTCAGTCCAACAAAGAGACAACCGAAATTATTGAAACCTCCGCAAAGCTGATAAACGCCATGGCCGCTTCCGATGAAGAACACCGCATTACCCTCACAAACACCCTTTCTTTTGAAAGAACCTCACCGGTGTTTGTCGATTATAAAGATGGATATATTGTGGAAGGCGATTACAGGCAGCAGATTTATACGGACCTTGACGGCAAGCTGAAGCTGATTGTCTGCGGTGTAAAAATCCCCGCGTTTTCCTCCGTCACACTCAAACTTGTCAGGGGCGCCGCCGGAAATTCCTCCGCTTTTTCACTCTGCGGCAACTGCCTGACAACGCCGTTCGCAAAGGTCAAATTCGATGACAGAGGCTTTATTTCATCATTTGTTGATACCCGCCTGGGCAGGGAGCTCTGCGGCGAAGGGTATGCTTTTAACACCTTCCTTGTTGCCGAGGATGTGCCGAAAGCCTGGGATAACTGGGATTTGGATTCGGATATCGAATGCAAATTTAAAGACTGCGCCGAGCTTATCAGCCGTGAAATCTATTCGCAGGGCGAGGCGGCCATGGTGCTGCGCAGCAAATACAAGGTGACCGCGAAGACATCGGTCACCCAGGATATGTTCTTCTTTGCCGACACGGCAGAAGTCCGCTTTGACACCCTGATGGATTGGCAGGATGACCACCGCTTTATGAAAACAGCCTTCGACACAAGCATTCTGCAGGATTTTGCGCGCTGCGAGGTTCAGTTCGGCTTTGTCAAACGCCCGACAACCCGCAACAACAGCCTTGAAAAAGCGAAGTTTGAAGTCCTCAACCATAAATATACGGATCTCTCCGAGGCCCGCTACGGCGCCGCGATTCTAAACGACTGCAAGTATGCCCTTTCCCTCGAAGGCGGAAAAATGCGCCTTTCCCTGCACAAGGGCGGCAACAGGCCGGATTTCAGAGGCGACAAGGGCCTTCACCGCTGTGTGTATTCCTTCCTGCCGCATAATTGCGGATTCAATGTCAACTCCGTTATTAAGCCCGCCTATGAGCTGAATATACCGCCCGTCATTTCGCAGGGCGAGTACAAAACAACCCCGCTGATTGAAGTTGAAGCCGATAATATCATCGTTGAAACCGTTAAACCGTGCGAGGACAACGAGCGCGCGTTTATTGTCAGAATGTACGACGCGGAAGGCGCTTATACCCGCACCGCTGTCAAGCTCTTTGGCGGTGCGAAATCGGCCGAAATCACCAATATGCTCGAAGAAACCGTTGAAGCAATCGATGTAAATGCAGCCAGCCTTGAATTCAGACCGTTTGAGATTAAGACGGTGAAAATCACATATTAATTCTGCAGGGAATGATCTATACCAATCCTCAGGATTGGTACAAACCAAACCGTGGGTTTGGTACAAACTAAACCTCGGGTTTAGTTGTTCTGCCTTTGCCATAAACCCTCAGCAAAGCGGTGATAAAACTGGATTTGCCAAAGCGAAAAAGCATACGGCTAAAAGGATATGATTATTCGAGCAGAGGCGCTTATTTCATAACAATTTGCTCATATAATAAGCTGCATCTGTTCGGCAAAGTTGTAGGGCAAGGTATACCAAACCTCGGGTTTGGTAGATCTGCTCTTGCCGCGAACCATACTGTGAATTGTCTGTTATCGGAGAAATTATTCAGAGCGAAATTAATAAATTATCCGAAAGATATCCGATGGTTACAATAGCCGATTATGTTATTATGCCAAACCACATTCATACCGTAATCGTAATCGGAAAATTTGAGGATGATCAAGAATCTCGGCAAGAGCAGAGCCCTTGCCCTACACTTGGTGATCTTATATGCGCATTCAAATCAATTACTACCAAAAAAGCTAACCAAGCAAGCAGTATTCCAAATCGAAAAATATGGCAATTTAGATATTATGACCATATTGTTCGAGATGAAGATGATTGTTTAAAGATTCTTCAATACATCTCCGAAAATCCCGCAAAATGGCAGGATGACTGCTATTTCAACTAATGAACTTGTTACAATTTCAGCTCTTGTAATATTTACGAACATACGAAGCATATAAAGGAGGCCAACACCATGAAAACCGAACTGTTCACCCTGCCCAACGGCAGCGGCATTACCCTGACAACCTATATTCTGGATACGTCAAACGAAATGCCGAACATGAAAACCCGCCCCGCAATCCTTGTCTGCCCGGGCGGCGCGTACAAATATTGCTCCGACAGGGAAGCCGAGCCGATCGCGATGGCATTTTTGGCACGGGGCTTCAACGCTTTTATCCTTCGGTACTCGATAGGTGAGGGGAAAGCGGCTTTCCCGAGGCCGCTGGAGGATGCCGAAGCGGCGCTTGACCTCATCCGCGCAAATTCTGAAAAATGGTCGACAGATAAAGATAAAATAGCTGTCATTGGTTTTTCTGCGGGCGGCCACCTTGCCGCGGCGCTTGCCACGATGGGCAGAGTCAGGCCGAACGCCGCGATTTTGGGGTATCCCTGTATTCTCGCTTCGATGAGCGGGATTTTGGCTGAGCCGATCCCTTCCCTGGGCGGGAATATTGACGCAAAGACGCCGCCGTTCTTCATCTTCTCGACTTGCGAAGATCAATCGGTGCCGATAGAAAATTCGCTGTATTTTGCGGCAGCGCTGGATAAGGCGAAAATTCCCTTTGAACTGCATATTTTTGAAAAGGGGAACCATGGGTTTTCGCTGGCAACGCCTGTTGTCTGCTCGACAAGGGCTTCCCTTGAAGCAAACAAGCATACGGCCGGCTGGCTCAACATGTGCGTTGACTGGCTTTACGGCCTGTTCGAAATCGTGTAGACATTAAAAATTGTACAGTTTTTAAGCGCCGGGGGCTGTCAGCTTTTACACTGACAGCCCCTTTTTGCGTGCCGCCGGCATTGACACCTTACTATGCTTGTGTTAATATAAAATAATTATAATTGTGTTAAAATGCTTGGAATTTATCCTGCTTTCGGGATTAAATTTGTATGGGAGAGCTGGCCGTGAAATTTAAAGAATATGAATTCCGCCCGTTGATTTTGGGCGGCGATATTACCGCTTACAGCCTTGTCCGCAGTTTTTATGAAGAATACGGGGTTAAATCCCTGGTTGTCAATATGTCCAAGGGCGGCGCTGTGGCCGACAGCAGGCTTTGCGATGTGCTGTACTATGAAAATCTTGAAAATGAGAAAATTCTGCTGGCGGCGCTGCTGGAAGTCGGCGAAAAATATAAGGATAAAAAGCTGATCGTTTTCGGCTGCGGAGACTGGTATGTCCGCATGCTGATTGAGAATAAGGCGGCACTCTCCAAATACTATGTAATTCCGTATATTGATGAAGACCTGATGAACCGTATTGTGCTGAAAGACCAGTTTTACGATATCTGTGACAAGCTGGATATTCCGCACCCGCGGACATTTGTCTATGACTGCAAGGCGAAAACCCCTCTGACATACGACTTCGACTATCCGATTATCGCGAAAACCGCCAACAGCGCCATGTACCATTACGCGAAATTCCCGGGCAAGCGCAAAGTGTTCAAGTTCAACAGCAAAGCCGAGCTGGAGGAAATGCTGGCTAACTTAAGCACCAGCACCTATGATTATAAATTCCTTATTCAGGACTTTATTCCGGGGGACGACAGTAACATGCGGGTCCTGACCTGTTACAGCGATAAAAACGCTAAAGTGCGTTTTGCCGCTATGGGGCATGTCCTTTTAGAGGAGCATACTCCTTCGGCCCTGGGCAATCCCTGCCTGATTTACAACGAGGTCAATGAGGAAGTTGTGGCGCAGGCAACCCGGTTCCTGGAGTATATCGGCTATACCGGTTATTCTAATTTTGACCTGAAATATGACCCGCGGGACGGCAAGTTTAAGTTTTTTGAAATCAATATCCGCTTGGGGCGCAGCAATTTCTATGTCACCGGCAGCGGATTCAATACCGTTAAGCTGATTGTTGACGATTTAATCTATAACAGGGAAATCCCGTATCACATCGCCGACCGGGAAAACCTGTTTACTTTCGTGCCGAAGAGCGTCATCAAAACCTGCGTGAAAGACGAAAAGGAAAAACAAAAGGCGCTCGCACTGATGAAGCAGGGCAAATGGTGCAATCCGCTTTTCTGCAGGGCCGATAAAAGCCTTTACCACATCTTGTATTCGCGCCTCGCGTTTTACAACCAGAAAAACAAGTTCAAAAAATACTTTTAATCGGGTGGAACTATGAAAAAAAAGGTAGTCGGAATTCTGGGCGGCGTCGGCCCTCTTTCCACCGTGTATTTTATGGAAATGATTATCAAAATGACGCAGGCCGGTGTGGACCAGGATCATATTGATATGATTGTGTTCAACCACGCCGCCATACCCGACCGGACCGCTTACATCCTTGGGCAGTCACAGGAAAATCCGCTGGCTGTCATGGTGGAGGACGCGAAAAAGCTGCAGCAGGCAGGCGCGGATTTTGTCGTCATACCCTGCAACACGGCACATTACTTTTTTGAGCAGATTAAAAACAGCATCGCGATCCCGATGATCAACATTGTGGAAAGCACCGTGGAATATGCCGGGCAGCATATAGAAAACCTGAAAACCCTGGGCGTGCTCGCAACGGACGGAACGGTTCAGTCGAACACATACCAGCTTGTCTGCGAAAAATACGGAATCCGGTGCATCACACCGGATAAAACGGGGCAGGCATCCGTAATGCGCATCATATATGAGCAGGTTAAGGCCGGTGAAAAAGTGGATATTGCCGCTTTTTACCATCTTGTGGAAACACTTAAAGAGCAAGGTTGCCAAGGGGTCATCCTCGGCTGTACCGAACTCAGTATTGTGAAAAGGGACTTTGATATCCGCCGGAAAGATATTATCGACTCCCTTGAAGTGCTGGCGAAAAGCACGATTCTCGCCTGCGGAAAACAATTAAAAACCGGAACGGAGCAGTAACATGTGCGGATTTGTTGGATTTATTGAAGAAAAAGATGAAAATACGGAAAAAGTCGTACACGCAATGGCGGACCAAATTGTACACAGGGGCCCTGACCACGGCGATTATTTTGTAGGCGATTTGGCGTCCCTCGGCTTTCGGCGGTTAAGTATTATCGATTTAAGCACAGGCAATCAGCCTATTTATAACGAAGATAAAACCAAAGTGCTTGTTTACAACGGCGAAATTTACAATTACAAAGATATCCGGGCGGATTTGCTTGACAAAGGCCATCAATTTTCAACAAAAACGGATTCGGAAGTGCTTCTGCACGGCTATGAAGAATACGGAAAAGAGATTCTCAACAAACTCCGCGGCATGTATGCATTTGTGATTTGGGATATCACCGCAAAAAAAGCTTTCGGCGCCAGAGATATCTTCGGCATCAAACCGTTTTATTATTATATGAAAGGCGACACTTTCCTTTTTGCCTCCGAAATAAAAGCTTTTTTGCCTCATCCGAAGTTTGAAAAAGAGCTCAACATTGACCGCCTGCCGGAGTATCTTTCTTTTGAGTATATCCCCAACGAGCAAACCATGTTCAAAAATGTCTATAAACTGCTCGGCGGCCATTGCTTTACGTATGAAAACGGAAAATTGAATATCGAAAAGTATTTTGATATCGAATATAAAATCGACGACGAAAAGCCGCTGGAATATTGGGTGGAAACCATTGAAAAAACATTTCAGAATTCGACCGCTGCCCATGAAATCAGCGATGTTGAAGTCGGATGCTTTTTATCCAGCGGGGTGGACAGCAGTTATGTCGCCACCGAAATGACAAAGATCAATAAGATGAAAGCTTTCAGTGTCGGTTATGTGGAAGAAAAATACAGCGAACTGCCTTATGCCGAGGAATTCGCGAAAACAATCGATCTGGATATTTACACCAAAAAGGTGTCGGCAAAGGAATTTTTCGATATAGCTTCCGTTGTGCAGTACCATATGGACGAGCCGCTGCCGAATCCTTCGGCCCTGCCGCTCTATTTTGTCGCCCAGACTGCCGCGAAGCAGGTCAAGGTGGTTCTGTCCGGCGAAGGTGCGGATGAGCTGTTCGGCGGTTACAACTATTATCAGGAACCGCTGGAGTTTGAAAATTATCAAAAACTGCCTCTTTTCCTGCGCAAAGGGGTCAGCGCCTGCGCCAAGCGGCTGCCGCCCATGCACGGGAAACACTTTTTGGTTAAAGGCAGCCTGCCGATAGAAACGCGTTTTATCCGCAACAACTATGTGTTTGACCAAAACGAGCGCCAAAAGATTATGGCCCATCCCGTGAAAGCGCCGGATCCTTCCGTATTAACCAAACCCTATTTCGATAAAGTGAAAAAGCTGGATGATGTCACCAAGATGCAGTATGTCGATATCCATTCATGGATGCTTTTTGATATTCTGCAAAAGGCGGATAAAATGAGCATGGCCAATTCACTGGAACTTCGCGTGCCTTTCCTGGACAGGGAAATGCTCAAGGTCGCCATGCAAATCCCCGCGCGCTACCGCGTAACAAAACAGGCGACAAAAGTTGCTTTAAGGCAGGCGGCCATCAGGCAGCTGCCGCCCAAAACAGCCAATAAAAAGAAATTGGGGTTCCCCGTACCGCTTAACGACTGGTTAAAGCAGGATGAGTATTATCAGCGGGTGAAGGATACCTTCAACAAGGATTACGCCAAAAAGTTTTTCAACACGGATTATGC